>JBCCRW010000042.1:0-20165 GCA_039201055.1 Planctomycetota bacterium
CCGCATTCATCTGGCTGTGATTGGTTCCGCAATACTCAGTGCAGAAGAGGTCGTAATACCGATACCCATCTTGGGTGAACCCGATCTTTCGCAAATCCCAAACGCCAAGCTCCTTCGCAAGCGCCTTACCTTCGGCGAGCTCAGCTTCCGAAACGGTCTCGGACACCTTCGTGGGCATGAACCACATGTAGTTCAATCGACCGGGAACGATGTCTTTTTTCGCGCGGAATGCGGGGATGTACAGGCTGTGAATCACGTCCTGCGATCGCATTGCCATTTCGAATGGCTCGTCGACGACCAAATGCAATTCAGGATTGGTGACGCCGGCGCCGTAGTCGAAACTCCAGCCCCACTGATAGGCCTTGACACCAATCTCGTAGGCACCCTCCGGAACCATCCGCTGGTCCAAATAACTTTTTGCGCCAAGCACAAACATGCCGACGAGAAAGAATGACGGAAAGACCGACCATGCGACTTCCAGGGGCGTGTTGTGTGCAACATTGCTTTCCGCCTTTTCGCCATTCGCCTTTCGATACTTCACGGCGAAGTAAAACAGGCAAAATGCGATGGGCACAAAGAAAGCAACGCCGATCCACGAAATCGCGCCGAACAGCCAATCGTTTGACTCGGCAAACGTCGAAGCGGCTTCGGGAAAGAAGTCGTAGTCGCCAGTGACATCCGCCAGCAGACCGTTTGAGAAGATCATTATAAAAGCCTTTTATGACTTCTGAAAAAGTTGAGTTTCTTTAGTTTCCTTCGCCGAGGGCATCTCATCCGGCGAACAGTCGACGGGCGATAACGCCCGCGATTTACGACCCATCCAGAATGGCAATAGCACGGCAAGAAATGACCCGGCAAATACCAAGCCACCGAAATACATGATGCGCCGCCCAACCAAGGTGTAACTGTTTGCGTCCGGGTCGTAACGGAAGCACCACAAAACCGCTTGGTCCCAAATGCTGCCGAGCTTCCCGTCGCCGGCTTCCACGAGCGCTTTGCGGAGATCGTTGACCGGAAAATCGACCGCGAGTGAATAGCGGGTGATCTTTCCTTGCGGCGAGACGAATGCCAGCATCGTCGCGTGGTAGTATTCGCCACTGGCACGATCGTAGGTGTATCGGAATCCAAGCCGATCGGCCAATTCGTTAATCACCGGTTGGCTGGTGGTGCAGAATGTCCAGCCCTCGTCCGCATCCGGTTGTGCGCTAGACAACTGTGCGACGTAATTGCCCTTGGTCTCCGCGGCTTTCGCGGTGGTCTCCTTCGGATCGATGCTGACGGTCAAGATGTTGAAGTCTTTGCCGACTTGCAGATCCAAATCGCGAAGCGAACGAACCAACCCGTTCAACTGCAAGCTGCACAGCATCGGACAATTGCTGTAGTTGAGGGTGACAATGGTCGGCTTGGTTCCATCAAAAAATCGAGCGGTCTTGACGCGGTCCCCCTCCGAAGTTGTCAACTCCAACCCCAGCGGGATCATCTCACCGATTTTCTGGTCGATGCGAACATCACGAACTTGGTACGGAACGCCGTCACTCGAAATGACGTCCTTGCTGTCCTGGAGCGTCGAACCTTGCCCGTGACAGTGCGTCGCGGGCACCGACATGGCGGCAGCCAGAACCAGTGCGACGAGGAATGCCGGAGTTCCTCCACGGACGATCAGCGAATCGATTTTGAACCGGAGCCTATGCATTTTCCTCGTCGTCGGAACCTCCATCCTCACCATCTAAATCTTTGTTCAGTACCCGGTCGATCGCCTGATCGATAGGGATCATGACCGACGCCGATTCCGGGTCGACCCCGAAATTACCGATCTCGCTGTCCTGGGCCTCCAACGCGGCATTTTGCCGGTTGTAGTTACTCATGGCCGCTGTCGATCGCTCTTGGGCCTGGACCATCCAGTAATACAGTACTTGAACCGCCAAAGCGGTCACGGCCACCACAACGACGGACAAAATCGCCACGGTGAAGATACGTTTATCGTTCAGGTCGTCGTATGCCGCCATCAAATTGCCTTTCGAAACCTTTACTTAGATATTTTCAAACGCCAGGGATTCACCCAGACGCGGATCGCGGACGGGCAGCAATTTCGTGTTCCCGGCCAATGACAAAACCAACCCCACCATCAATGCGAGCATGCCGACACCGCAAAGGATGGCACCGGCAACGCCCACTGCAGTAATGCTTTCGGTAATCCCCTGGTGGGCCTCGGGCATGATCATCCAAAAAACATCGATGAAATGCATCACCAACAGGTAGCCCGACCAGGCGGCCATTGCCCAGGGACGTCGCCGCACGTGTCGGCTGAGCGTGCCCATGAACGGGACGATCCAGTGAAACAGAATGATCACGACCGACAGACTTCCCCAGCCATTTGTCTGACGGATCCAAAACCATTCGGTCTCTTCGGGAATATTGCCGTACCAGATCAGCAAATACTGGCTGAACGAAATGTAGGTCCAGAAGAACGTGAACCCAAAAATCAACTTCCCGAGATCGTGGTAGTGTTCGACGGTGACCTCGTCCCGCATCGCACCACAACGCTGCATCAAGTAACTGAACAAACAAATGACGCAGTGAGCCGCAAGGATGGCTCCGGCGAACATATAAACGCCGAACATCGTCGAAAACCACATCGGTGCAAGCGACATCACCCAATCGAATGCGGCAAAGGTGGTCGTCAACGCGAATAGCATCGCCGCCGGCCCCGCCCAGTACTGAAGTTTCTCGGTGGCGGACTTCTGACCCGTTTCATCCTGCAGCGTGCTGCCACGGTAGTAGAAAACGGCCAAACCGATATAAACGGCGAAGTAGATCAGCGACCGGATCGTGAACCATCCGGGATCCAGCCAACCCGACTTCGCCTTCCAGATCTCCGGATCGACGCCGACGGTCTCGGTCATCCAGCCGTCGAGCGTCCAGATGTACAAGCCGTTGGACATCCAGGTTGCAACCAAAACGGGAATGAACAAGACCGCCAGGGGCACGATCATGATCATGAACAATTCCGCAATCCGCCGTACGACTACGGACCAACCCGCACGTACCAAGTGCTGGACAATGACAAAAAACAAACAGCCGATCGACAGCGTCAGACAATAAATGAAGCTGACCAAGTAAGCCGAAAAGCCGATTTTCGCGGCGTTGGAATAAGCCAACCCGAAACCGACCAACAGCAAGAGCAGTCCACCGGCCAGGAGAGGCAACTGCAACGATGCCAGCGATGCGGGCAATTTGAAGGCCGGGTCGTTGGCGGGCTTGATCGCCGGGGCAGCATGTTCGCTCATTTCTGAGCCTCCGTGGCGTTATCCTTTTTCTTCTGCTTCTCCGCTTCTTCCTTCAACCGAGCTTCTGCCTCCAACTTTGCCGACTCGATATCCGCACGAAGGTCGGCGGGAACATCGTCAAGAGAGCCACGGCGGGTTTCTTGCAAAGCACGAATGTAGGCAACGATGGCCCACCGGTCCTGCACTTTGATCTGGGCGGCGTAGCCGGGCATCTTGCGGACGCCGTAGGTGATCGTCCCAAACATTTTTCCGTCAGGGTACTTATCGCGGTACAGCGACTTTTGGTGCAGCGAGGAGGGTGGGACCCACCACTGGGAGAGAATCTTGCGAGCCCGTTCATGCACGAGACCCTGGCCAGAACCATTGCGACCGTGACACACGGCACAATAGATATTGAATTGTTCTTTACCCTTTTCGATAAATGCGCGGTCCACGGTCAACGGAATCTCGCTAAGCCACTGATCATCGGGAATCGGTGGCTGGGCACCCGCGTCGCCTGAATCCGGGCTTGCGGAACCCGCATTGCCGGCATCGCTGCCGGCTGAATCTTTCTGATCTGATTCCTTATTGTCTGGGTCCTTCTTATCGGCATCCAGTTCAACTTTCGCCTCATCGGATAATCCACCCGGATCGCGATCGCCTCCGGCGGCGGAGAGCGCTTCATCATCAAAGCGTGAAACGAAACGCAGGTCGTCTACCGTAGCGCTGGCCGCGACCTTTTTTCCCGAAACGATCTCCTCGGAATACTGGCCGCGGTAAATGGTCCCCTCGACATCGTCTCGCATCGTTCGCGAATCGGCGAACAGCGTCGTGGCGTGCTGTGCGTCTTTTGCGGGCGAGAAGTCCATGTCAAAGAAGACGTGAAAACGCGGCAATTCGCTGCGGGTGAGCCGCATCTTGAGGACGGCCAGCAATGGAATCGCGGACAAACCGGCGACCAACATCCACACCATGAAGATGAAACGTGGCACCTGTTTGGGCGAATCATCTTCGACAACGGGTTGGATGTAGGCCGAGCCCGCATCACCCATCAACTTTTCAACTTCGGCGAAATTGTATTTTTCGTCCGTGGCATCGATGTACAAAAAGAAGCGGTCATCCGTCACGCGATCGAAACGCGGGTCGGTGAACATCGGATTGCTGTATCGCGGCAACTTGTTGAGCGCCCACATCCCGAAGAACGCGGCGAACGAAGCAAACAAAATCGTCAGCTCAAACGCCACCGGCATAAACGCCGGGAACGATACAAAGGGCTTGCCCGAGATGATGTACTTGTAATCGATCCCGTTCATCCACCACTGCATGGCAATCGCGGTGCCGGTTCCAGCCATCCCGCCGAACAGGCACAGCCAGGGCAGGATCGTGGGTTTGATGCCCAACGCGGTATCAATGCCGTGGACGGGAAACGGCGTAAACGCATCCGTTTTCTTGTATCCCGAATCACGAACCGTGCGACACGCATCCATCAACGTGTCAACGGTTTCAAATTCGGCAACGATGCCCTTGACGATCTTGTCTTTGTCTTGACTCATAAAACCTCAGTGACCCTCACCGGCAGCATGGTCATGGGACATGTGATATTGCTTTGCCAAAGTCGCTTTGGTTTCCGCCATGTTGATGATCGGGAGCAGGCGACAAAACAGCAAGAAGAGCGTGAAGAACAGGCCGAATGATCCAATCAACATCGACCAGTCCACCCAGGTTGGACTGAAGTACGCCCACGCACTGGGCAGGTAGTCACGCGAGAGCGATGTGATCGTGATCACAAAGCGTTCGAACCACATTCCGATGTTCACAAAAATACAGACGACAACAATGATCCAAGGCGTCGATCGGATCTTCTTGAACCAGAACAACTGAGGGCTGATCACGTTGCAGGTCACCATGATCCAGTAAGCCCACCAATACGGCCCCAGGGCACGGTTTACAAACGCAAATTTTTCCGCTTCGACCTGTCCATACCAAGCAATGAAGAATTCGGTTCCATAAGCCAGGCCCACGATGGATCCGGTCGCGAGAATGATCTTGCACATGTTTTCCAAGTGCCGCAGCGTGATCAGTTTCTCGAGTCCAAGAATCGTTCGGGCCGGGATCATTAGCGTCAGCACCATTGCGAAACCGCTGAAGATCGCCCCGGCAACAAAATAAGGCGGGAAAATGGTGGTGTGCCATCCGGGCACCTGCGAGACCGCAAAGTCAAAAGACACGATCGTATGCACCGACAAAACCAGCGGTGCGGCGAACGCGGCCAGCAAAGCGTAAGCCTTCTCGTACCGCATCCAGTGACGTGAGGACCCCGACCAACCCAGGGCCAAAATGCCGTAGGCCATCCGCCGCCATTTGTTTTTGCTACGATCACGGAAGGTCGCCAAATCGGGCACCATCCCCATGTACCAGAACAACAAAGAAACGGTGCCGTAGGTCGAAACGGCGAAAACGTCCCACAACAGCGGGCTGCGAAATTGTGGCCACATCCACAAATTCAAGCTGGGATAGGGTGCCAACCAAAATGCCAACCAGGCCCGACCCACGTGAATGCCCGGGAACGTTCCCGCACACGCGACCGCGAAGATCGTCATCGCCTCGGCCGCCCGGTTGATGCTGGTTCGCCATTCCTGGCGGAACAGGTACAGAATCGCCGAAATCAACGTCCCGGCGTGTCCGATCCCGACCCAAAACACGAAATTCACAATGGGCCAGCCCCAGAAAACCGGATTTCGGTTTCCCCACACGCCCACGCCGGTATACAGCAAATAGGCGATGCAAAACCCAAACCATTGCAGCAGGATAAAGGAGACCAGGAAACCAAGCCACCATGTGACCGACGGCTTCCGTTCGGCCACCTGACAAACGGCTTCGGTGATGTCGTGATAGGTCGTATCGCCCAACACCAACGGGGCGCGTTCGCCCGGGCGTTCGACGGTGTTGTCCAATCCGTTTGGGATCGCTAGGGACATGAGCTTTGTAAAAAAGGAATTCCGTTATCAGTGATTTGCGGTATCGACGGCCTTTTCGCCGTCGTGTTTGGCTTCGCCATGACCGTGGTCGCCATGACCGTGATCGTCGTGCCCGTGATCATCATGACTGTGGTCGCCATGACCATGATCATCGTGCCCGTGGTCGCCATGGCCGTGACCGTCGTGCCCGTGGTCGCCATGGCCGTGATCACCGCCATGGTGATGCGGCGCCTTGAGCGTTTCCAGATCCTCGATCTGCTTCGCCGTCATCAGCGAATAGGGCGTGTTGCGAACGCGGGCGAGATATTCCGTTCGCGGCTTGAGGTTCAGCTGGGCCAGCAATCCGTAGCTGCGAACATCCTTGCGCTTTTTGGAAACGGCGCTTTCGGGGTCCTTGAGGTTGCCGAATTCCATCGCCTTGGCGGGACAAGCCGCTTGGCAGGCCGTTTGGATGGCACCATCGGGAACTATTCCCTGGGTTTCGCGGCGAGCGGTGATCTTTGCCGCCTCGATCCGCTGCACACAATACGTGCACTTTTCCATCACGCCGCGGCCACGCACGGTGACTTCGGGATTGAGTGACAACGATTCGAGTCGTCGGTCCGCCGACTCAATGTTCGACGGAAATGCATTCCAGCCGTAGCCAACGCCAACTTCTTCGTTGTAGTTGAAGTAGTTAAAGCGACGCACTTTGTAGGGACAGTTGTTTGCACAGTACCGCGTGCCAATGCAGCGGTTATACGCCATCGCATTTAGGCCTTCGTCGGTGTGGACCGTTGCGGCGACCGGGCAAACCTGCTCACACGGTGCCGTTTCGCAGTGCATGCAGGAAACCGGCTGCATGACGACGTCGGCATTTTCCTCATTGCCTTGGAAGTAGCGATCCATTCGCAACCAGTGCATCTCGCGAGACTTCATCACCTGCTCGCGGCCGACAATCGGAACGTTGTTTTCACTCTGGCAAGCCACGACGCACGCGTTGCAGCCGGTGCACTTGGTCAAATCGACCGTCATGCCCCACTGGGGCACCTTGTCCTCGGTCTTTTCAATCACATCGATCGGCTCTTCCCACAGCGACCCAACGCCATCGGGGCCCACCGTGGGCACGTGCGGCCCTTTCGATTCGGCAAATTGGGGAATCTTTTCAAGCAGCGCCGTCGTGCCTTCGCGAACCAGGCTAAACGAACGTTTGGCCGTTTCCTTGCGACCCAGTTCATCGATCGCCCAGTGGTTCTGGGTCGTCGAAATCTCGTACTCGTCGTACCGAGGCCGACCCTTTACGCCGGCGACATGCAGCGAATTTTCCGAAAAGCGAATCGGTCGCACGTCGAACCCAACGACGTCGATGTCAAAATCCAGAAACCCGCCCACACGGCCCGCTCGAGTCCGTCCGTAACCGATCGGCAGGGTCACCACGCCGGGCGCACAACCTGGAATTTCGTAAACCGGCATTTCGATGCGGGCGTCGCCGACACCCAGCGCGACCTTTTGGCCATGTTTGATACCGATCGCTTTCGCGGTCGCGGGCGACATGATCGCCGCGTTGTCCCAAGACATCGCCGTCAAGGTTTGCGGCAATTCTTGGAGCCAGCCATTGTTGGCGAAACGGCCGTCATAAAGTCCATCGGAGGCGACAAACAGAATCTCCAGTTGGTCCTTGTCGACCTCGGTGACCGCTTGCAGGGCCGGGTTCAAATCGGGGAAGTCGATCGCCTCGGGAACGGCCAAAAACGAAGTCCGAACGTCCGCCAAAAATCCGTCGTGCAGTAGTTTCCGCCAGGCGCCGCGATCCATCGAACCGGCAACCTCGGCAGCGGTCCGGCGCACCAATTCTTGGCCGCCCAAGACTTCGCCGTCGCCGTCCATCATGCCCAGGAAACCGGCCAAAATCTCCGGCACCGATCGGCCGCCCAACAGCGGCAAGATATGCGGCTGGCAGACGCCGTAGTGCCCCGAATCGCTGATGCAATCGCCCCAGGATTCCAGAGGATGCGCAACAGGTGCCGACCAATCGCAAAGCACGGACGTTTCGTCGTCGTATTCGCCCAGATAGATCGACTGTTCGCAGGCGGCGATCATGGCGGCGACATTGACATCGGCGGGCGAGGAGAATGCCGGGTTGCCGTCCAAGATGATCAAGGCTTCGAACTTGCCATCCGTTGCTTGCTGGGCGAGCGTCTTCAAATCAACGACGTCTCCAAGCTTGGTGTCCACTCGCGGCAAGAACTTTTGCGCCTTGCCGAGGGACCCGAGTTGTGCGTTCATGGCGATGCCCGCTTGGATCGCGTCGGCGCCCGCGGCGTCGCCCACGATCACGACCGCCCGCTCGCCCGCTTCGGCGATGTCGCGGGCGACCTGGTCGAGGAACCGCTCCAGTCGCTCCGGTGCACCGAGCTGGTCGTAAGGGACTTCGCCTGTCGCCGTGTATTCGTCTTTTCCGCCGGAAATCTCCTCGACCCGTTGTTTCAAGGACGTCAAAAATCCCGGAATCTGGCTCGGCTGCAACGCGAGCCGCGCGTCGGCCGACGCACCCGTGCCGGTGTAGCCGCCTTCGACGACATACAGACGATTCATGGTGCCGTTGATCGGGTCCCGTCGTTTGGCAAAGGTGCTGGACGACTGCACCGTTCCCGGATCGTTGCCCAGCACATCGGCCTGCAGGGTCAGCACGATGTCGGCTTCGTCCAAGCACAGGACTTGACGGGCCGGCGCACCGAATACCGCTGACGTTGCCTTGACCAGGGCGTCACCCGAAACGCTGTCGTGTTTTGCGAAGGTCGCCTTGGGTAGCTTTTTGCGAAGCTCACCCAGCATGCGTACCTGTGTCGGCGATGAGGTCGGCCCCATCAGGACGGCGACACCGCCGCCCCCATTTTTCTCGGCGGCCGAATTGACCAAGATCCGACTTGTGTCCAAAAACTGGGACCAATCCGCTTTTTGCCGAACCTTTCCGTCGCCCTTTCGCAAAATCACCCGATCATCCTCGGACCGAGCACGATCGGGATCGTAGAGCGTCAGAATCGATGCCTGAGCATAGGCATCGGTGCCCGTTTCGCCGGGGTGTTCGGGGTTCGCCTCGATTTTGATGGGCCGCCCATCCACGCACGAAACGAGCAGGTTGTAGACGCGACCGGCCAACTCAAAGTTGCTGGCACGCAAATACCTTTCGCCGGGAATTCGACCTTCCGGCCGGATCACGAAGGGCAGGATTTTCTCTTCGGGATAACGGCATCCCGCCGCCGCGCCGACCAGGGCCATCGATGCCCCCATCAGCTCCATCCAGCGACGCCGCGAAACGCCCTCGGGATATTCCGAAGCGGCGACAGGAAATTCGCGGTGCAAAAACTGCTCCTCGAAACTCGCCTCACCACGCAATTCCGAAAGCGACCGCCAATAGCCGTCAGGATTCGCGGCACCACCAATCGATGCACCGGAGCTTGGTCCGCAGCCACACGAAGATCCGCAACCACACGACGACCCGCCATGCGAGCAGCAACCGCCTGCTTGAGGCAGAGACCGTTGTGATGACGATCGGTTGGCCGGTGCCGGGCTGGCTTGGCCAAGAATCGGCAGGGACCGCGATTGGTGACTCATGAGTGGATTAGTCGAATTGGATGTGTGCGTTGGAAATGATGCGGGGTGTACTGCCCTGCTGGGTGACCCGAAAAGACGGTACCTGCGTGCCTAGCGGTGGCAGACGGCGCAATGAACCTTGGGGTGAATGTTTTCTTTTTCGATCCAATCGGCCGCGAACTCGGCCTGTTTTTCCGGAGACTCGAAATCCCAATCCAGCTTGGTGACTTTGTCGCGAGGCCGCAGGTGTTCCTCGTAGTTGCGATGGCAGTCGATGCACCATGCCATCGACAATTGCTCGTGCTGATAAACCACTTCCATTTGGTCAATCCGACCGTGGCAGGTCTTGCAGCTGACGCCGGCGTTCACGTGAGCCGAGTGGTTGAAGTAAACGTACTCGGGCAGGTTATGAATCCGCTTCCAAGCGACCGATTCGCCGGTTTCCCAACTTTCATGAATCGGATCCAGCTTGTCGCTTTTGGAGTGCACCGCGGCGAGTGCCGACTGGTCCTGGTCGTTGGCCGGGCTGTGGCAATTGATGCACGTTGCCGTCGGCGGAATCGCCGCATGAGCCGCCTCGTAGACGGTGTTGTGACAGTAGCGGCAATCCATTCGCAATTGACCCGCGTGGATGGCATGCGAAAACGGCACCGGCTGCTCGGGCATGTAGCCGACGTTCAGCGTTTGCGGATCGGTGATCAAACCACCCATCGCGGCGGCGAAAATCGCGCCGGGAACGGCCGCGATCCCCAGGAGCGCGATCAGCGGATTCACCCAGCGGGGGAACAAAAATCGTTGCATAGATTGTGCGATCGGATAAGAGCGTCAGCCGCAGGTCCGGCTGCTGCGACGAGAATCAACCAGAAGTATGCCCGCGCACGCGATAGGCTGGCAACTGCAGCTGCCGCCAAGGCGACATTGTGTCGCATAAATGTCAAGCTTCACGACGCTTGGCCAGCCAAAATTGGGCCGCGTCGTAAACGGTGTGGGCGACGATCGGGATCAACAGGTTGTCGGTAAAAACGAGCAGTAGGCCCAGGTACAAACCGATGAAAGTCGCGACGACGACGTACAAGCGAGTGATAAAATGGAATAATCCGAAGATCAGCGACGACAGGATCAGCGCCCCCCAAGTCGGACGACTGATCCGCGTGAAAATCGCCAACCAGGAATCAGCGGCGGCACCGCGATCGGATGTCGTCGCGATTGCCTCGCTGCCGCCCAGCATGCTTTCCATTGCCGGCACCATCCAGCCACGAAAAAACAGCTCCTCGCCGACCCCCGCACAAAAGCTCAAAACAAACAAACTGGGCAAACTTAAACGCATCAATTCGCGAAAAGTCGGTTCCTCGCCCAACGCTTCCAGTCGCCGCACCGATTCCAACGGAAGCTGCATCACGCCGAAAACCACCAATCCCATCGGAATCGCCGCCAGGACGCCCCAACCCAAACCCTCAGCGACCTGACGGAAATCACCCGCCATCAAATTGGGCAGACTTTCGCGAGCATCCGGTCCCAGGACCAGACCCAAAAACAGTGCCAAAAAGCCCAGGCCGACTTCGTAGATCACGGCCGAGCGGAAAAAGGCGTCCAGCGAATCGTGCGGCAACGCCGCGTCATCTTCGTCGCGATCGCCGGTATCGAATGTTTCCGCATCATCCGTTTTGGATTCACCCGTCGACGAATCCGCCATGGAATCCACGGGATCTCCCGGTTTCGCCGGACCGTTTGTGGCCGCTGAACCCGGTTTATCGGCAGGCGATTTTGCTTCGTCCGCCGCGGTGGAGGTTTCCGAAACCCGAGCGTTCGCGTCGGAATCATCGCGCACATCCGTTTCGGAACGGGCGCTGGCTTCGGAACGAGAATCGGGTTCAGGCATAGCCCGTCAGTCTAGGGCGTGTTGGCCCGTTGATGAATCCTTGACGCGAGTTTGTGGTGCCGATTGGTATCGGCCCTGGGCGTTTTGCCGGCTCCACGCGTCATGTTGTCTTTTCCAGACGCCTGCGCACGGTGTCGATCAGCACCGCGATGATGATCACGCCGCCCGTCACGATTTGCTTGTTGGCATCCTCGACGGACATCCGGCTTAGTCCGGTTTGCAGGACCGCGATGACCAGCACGCCCAAAAACGTGCTGATCGCGTTGCCGCGGCCACCCATCAGACTCGTTCCACCGATCACACAGGCGGCAATCGCGGACAATTCGATTCCAATGCCCGCGCCGGGATCGGCGGCTTCCATCAAGGACGTCGGCGCCAGGCTGGCCAGTCCGCATAACAGGCCGCTGATGACGAACACACCGATCGCGTAAGGAGCCGTCCGAATGCCCGACATGCGGACCGCTTCGGCGTTGGTTCCGATCGCGACGCAATAACGGCCCAACACGGTGCTGGTCAGCACAAAGTGAATCGCAAGCACGGCAGCGATCGCAATCAAGAAAGCGGGCGACAGGGCGATTCCCGCCACCGGTTCGCTGATGATGGCAACGTCCGAACCGATCATCAGAGTATTGGAATCCAACAGCCGCCGCGTCGTCCCGCGAGCGATTTCCAACATGCCAAGCGAAACAATGAACGACGGAATTCGGAACCCGATGGAAATGACCCCCGTCGCCAAACCGCAGGTCGCTCCGGCCAACAGACAGGCCACGATTGCCGATCCAAGCGACCAATCGTGACGAACCATCAAAACACCCAAGGTCGCGCCGCACAACGCCATCACGCTGCCGACGGACAAATCGATCTGTCCGATCACCAGCACCAAGGTCATCCCGACCGCCAACAATGTGAGCTGAGGAATTTGATTGGCGATCAAACGCGCCGTGCCCATTTGAAAAAAGCTGTCCGTCGCGACGCTAAAAAACGCGATCAACAACACCAACGCCGTCACCAGGCCCCCGTATTGCAGCAGGGCTTTTGCAAGTCGTGTTGATTTCATCCGACGGGCTCCGTTGTGGCGTAACCGGCAAAGGCTGTTTGCATGATCGCGTCCGCCGACCAGGAATCTCGCTCAAAATCGCCCATCCATTTCCCGGCCGACATGACTCCGATGCGATCACAAGTTTCGATCAATTCTTCCAGCTCGCTACTGACGATGACGATGGCTTTGCCCGCTTCGGCGAGCGAATCGAACAGGCGATAAATTCGGCGTCGCGCTGAAAGGTCGATGCCACGAGTGGGTTCGTCAAAGAAAAAAACGTCGGCATCGCGAACCAGCCATTTTGCGACGGCGATTTTTTGCTGATTCCCGCCGCTGAGCGTTCCCACCGATTGCTCGATGTCATCGCACCGGGTTTCCAAACGAGAAACCATTTCCGCGGCCGCCTCCCGCTCACGCCGCTTGCGAATCACACCGCCGATCGAGAAACATTTGGCAAGAGAACAAAGCGACGTGTTGGCCCGGATCGACTGATCCAGCAACAGGCCATTTTGTTTGCGGTCTTCGGTCACCATCGCAAGTCCCGCGCGGACCGCTTGCCGTGGATGCCGAAAAGCCTCGAATAATCGGCCGCCTAAATCAAGGCTTCCCTGTTGGGCGATGTCCGCTCCAAAAATCAAACGCAACAACTCGGTCCGACCCGATCCGACCAATCCCGCGATGCCGAGTCTTTCGCCGCGGCGAACCGAGAACGAGACGTTTTGGACGATGCCGCCGGAAAAGTTCTTGATGCGAAGCACTTCGTCCGCCGAATCGGTAGCGATGAACGAGCGGAATTCGCGATGCTTGTTTGCCGTCGTGCCACTCATTTGCTCCACCATCTGGTCGGTGGTCAGTGAGCGAGTTTCTTGAGTGCAAACGTGTTTGCCATCGCGAAGCACGGTGACGCGATCGGACAATTCGGCGACTTCCTGAAGCCGATGGCTGATGTAAATGATGCCAACGCCGCCCGCGCGCATTCGTCGCAGGTGATCAAAAAGCCGCCGCGTTTCGCCACCGCTGAGCGCAGCAGTCGGTTCATCCAAAATCAGCAGCCGACAATCTCGATCCAGCGCCGTCGCGATCTCGATCATCTGTTGTCGGCCGACGCCGAGCGTTCCGACGATTGTGTCGGTCGCGATGTCGTGCAAATGGAATCGATCCAGCGCCAATCGAGCCTTTGCGGCAAGCTGCCGTTTTCGCGTGATCCCCAGCCAGTTGGGCATCCGCGTCAATCGAATGTTTTCAGCGACCGAAAGGGTGGGAATCTGGTTCAACTCCTGCTGGACAATTTGAACACCAGCCGCTTCGGCCACCTGTTTGGATGCGGGAATGAATTCATTGCCGTGAATCGACATCGAACCACAACTTGCGGGTAGCAAGCCGGAGATGATCTTGCACAGCGTGCTTTTACCCGCCCCGTTGGCGCCCAACAGCGCGTGAATTTCGCCTTCACGAACGTCAAAGTCGACGTCGTCCAGGACGGTGACGTCCCCGTAGCGTTTTGTGATCCCGCGGGCGCTGAGCAGACACTGCATGCGTTTTGACTACTGTGCAGTGTTAAATGTTTTGTCGCCCAGGGTTTCGTCGCCAACTTTTTCGTCGCCAACTTTTTCGTCGCCAACTTTTTCGTCGCCCATCGTTTCATTGCCCAGTGTTTCGGCGGTCACCAAATCGACGGGGGTTTCCACATCTTCGACGGATGACGACGGATCGGCGATCAACTTCAGCGCCGTTTCGATTCCATAGACGGCCAATTGGTCCCCGTGCTGATCGGCCGTTGCGAGCACCTTGCCGGCGGTAATCGCGTCCTGCATGGCGGCAATGTTGTCGAAGCCGACGACCAGTAAATCGTCACTGCGGCCGATACTTTTGGCCGCTGCGACCACGCCCATGGCCATATTGTCGTTGGCGGCCAGGATCGCCTTGATCTCCGGATGTTCGCTTAACATCGCCGATGCCACTTCGTTTGCTTTGGACATCTCCCACTGTGCCGATTGGCTATCAACGATCGTCATGCCCGCTGATTTCATGGCTTGCTCGAACCCGGCCTTGCGGGCACGACCGTTTTCGGAGGTCTGCAGGCCCTCCAAGATCGCCACACCATCGCCCGGGTTCAGCCGGCTTGCCAGGTAGTCGCCGACCGCCTTGGCGCCGGCTTGGTTGTTGGGACCGACAAAGGGAATCGCCAAGTCTTCCTTGGCCAGAATTTCGGCGTCGAGTTTGTTGTCAATGTTGATGACGACGATGCCCGCTTTTTTGGCCCGCCTCAGCGAGGCGATCAACGCCTGCGAATCGGCGGGCGCAATGACGATCGCGTCGACATCGCTGGCAATCATCTCTTGGACCAATTCAACCTGGCGGCTGATGTCGCGTTCGTCCTTGATGCCGTTGACGATCAATTCATATTGACCGCTTTCGGCCTGATGCTGCTGGGCCCCGGTCGCCATGGTGGAAAAAAATTCATTGGCGAGCGATTTCATGATTAACGCGACTTTCGGCTTGGCCGGTTGATCCGGCGATTCGCTGTCGGTGCGGGTTGTTTTGCCGCAGCCGACGCTGACGAGCAGCAGGCCAATACAGGCGAATCGGGTGCTTGAAATCTTCGACTCGGAACGTCGAGCTGCTGAGGTTGCATTCTTCTTCAATGTGTTTTCCTTCATTCACTGGGTGCTTCTAAGGTCTTCGATTTCTTGGCGTGTGGCGAGGCTGGGTTGGGCACCGTGCCGGGTCGCGGCGATCGCCCCGGCAAGGTTGGCGAATTTGACGGCTTCGGTCAGATCATCGGTTTCCGCCCAGCGTGTCGCCAATGCACCGGCAAACGCGTCTCCCGCAGCGGTCGTGTCGACCGCGTTGACGCACGCCGCCTCGAAATGATGAAAGGTGTTTCCATGCCCCAACAGCGTGCCGCGGTCACCCATCGTGATGGCGACGTTTTTGGCTCCACGCGATTGAAGTATCGCGGCGGCCTTTTGCGCGTCGGCCAGCGTTTCGATCGGAACGCCCGTGATGACTTCGGCTTCCGATTCGTTCGGGCAAACCAGATCAACACCCAACAGTTCGTCGTTCCAATCGGATGCCACCGGTGCGGGATCGACAATGCAGCGAACTCCGGCTGTTTTGGCAATCCGGATGGCGGCCAAGACCGTCGGTGTGGGGATTTCCAACTGCAACAACAGGGTGTCGGCGGATTCAATGATGTTCGCGTTTTGTTGGACGTCGCTGACGGAAACCCGTCCGTTGGCGCCGGCAATCAGCGTGATCGCGTTTTGACCGGAATCTTCAACGGCCACGATCGCCAGGCCGCTGCTGCAGTCGCTGGTGGTCCAAACTCGGGTGTGGTCGACGGTTTGTTGATCCAAGTTGGACATCAAACGGTCGGCAAACGCGTCACTGCCCACGCGACCGATCATTTGCGCCTGGGCCCCGCATTTACGTGCCGCGACCGCCTGGTTGGCTCCCTTGCCGCCGCAAACTTCGTTTACCGAATGTGCCGCCACGGTCTGGCCGGCAAGCGGCAGCGTCCCGCAGCGGACCACCAGGTCCATGTTGATGGAGCCAACGACGACGATTTTGGGCGGACGCATCATGGTGAATGAAAGAAATCAGTTGCCGGCAAGTGAGACAGCGGCAATTTTGGGACAGTGCGGCAAATAACGTACAGTGCGGCAAGTAATGGACAGTGCGGCAAGCAAGGAACAGCGACAGCAGCGACAGCGGGCCGGACGAAAGACGGAAAGCCTACCGCACCCGAGCCTTCTCCGTTGCCGCCGTGGTCCCTGCGGCCGTTTGCGCCGCCATCGTCAAACCGTTTATGGCCCGGCTCCTGCAGATGCGTCGGTACCGATTACGCTGAGCGTTTTTCCAACTTGTCCTTGAGAAAAACTTTCATGCCGATCTCGAACGCTCGAATTCGTCCTTGGGTGCGAATGACATGCCTGGCCGCTCTGTTCGCCATTTTGGATGGCAGCGTCCTGTTGCCCAGCAGGGCATCCGTCCACGCCGAAGACCTCGCTCGTCGCCCTTTGGAGCACAAAGACTACGACGTTTGGAACACGATGTCGAATGTCCAGATCACCCGTGATGGGCAGTGGGTCACCTATTCCGTCCGCAGCGGCGAAATCGATAGCGAAGCGGTACTGCACATCCAACATCCCGAGACCTCCCGGAAATATGTGATCGATCGAGGAACCGGGGCACGCTTCACGTGGGACGGCAAGCACGTTGTTTTTCGAGTCACTCCGGAAAAGAAAAAGCTCAAGGCGCTTCGCAAGAAAAAGACGCCGTCGAAAGACCTGCCGCAGCCGCAGTTGCAAATTTTGAATTTGAAAACAGGTGCCATCACCACGATTGATCGAATCGAATCCTTCCGGCTTCCCGAAGAAAACGGCGATTGGGTCGCCGCCATTCTTTCGCCGCATGACGCGGTCGATTCAATCGAAGATAAAAAAGCCGACGTCAATGAGCTGTATGAGGTGACCGCTTCGGGGCTTCGTCGCCCGGAGAAAAAGTTCAACCTGAAATCGCGAGAAGAACTCGCCATCGAGCGGGGTAATCGCGAACGTGAAAAACCCCAACCCCCAGAATCGGAAACCCAACCTGAAACAGAAACAAAGGCGGAAACCAACACCGATTTCACAAAGGATAACATCAAGGAAAAGGTCCCGGGCAAGCCGCTGATTTTGATGGATCTTCGCAGCGGAATCACACGCACTTACCCCAACGTGGCCGGCTTTACGTTTTCCAAAGACGCTCGCCGATTGGCGTTTTCCACATCTGTCAAGACCGACGACACGTCCGACAAAACCACCGTCGATAACGTACAGGTCATTGATCTGGAATCGATGAAGTCGGCGATGATTGCTGATGGGACTGGCGAATACAAAAGCATGGCGTTCAGCGAAGACGCCACGCAGCTTGTCTTGATGACCAACAAAGACGACTTTGCCAGCAAGACGCCGGCGTGGTCGGTTTATCACTGGAAAGCCGGTTCCAAGGCCGCAAAAAAGATCGCATCCGAGGGCGACCCTGGCATGACGTATGGCTGGTGGGTCGCTCCCAATGCTCGCCCGCAATTCGCCGAGGATGGACGGCGACTGTACTTCGACACCGCCCCGGTTCCTGACGAAGTTTTGGAAGAACGGAAATCAGAATCAAAAGCGGACCAAGCTTCCAATCAAGATGGCGACACCGACGACGACGACACGAAAATCAAGCTGGATATCTGGCATTGGCAGGACCCGCAACTGCAGCCGCAGCAACTGTTGCAGGCACAACGCGAACGGGTGCGTCGATACCGCGCGGCGTACGTGATGAAGTCGAAAAAAATCGTGCAATTGGCAACCCGCCAGGTGCCGAATGTCGAAATCGATTTGCGTTCGCCGTCCGCGTTTGCCATCGCCAACACGAACCAAAAGTATCGCAAGACGCTTTCCTGGGACGTTCCGGGTTTTCAAGACGTCTGGCTGGTCAATCTGGACACCGGCGACCATTCCCCACTGCTTGAAAAGGTGAAATGGTATGCTTCGCTTTCACCCGAGGGACGTTATATCGTTTGGTTCGACGCCGAAGCACGACAGTGGTATTCCAAGTCGACCACTGACAAGGATGCCGAAGCGATCGAGATCAGTAAGGGCATTGAATTTCCGCTCCAAGATGAACTTCACGACACGCCGAATCTAGCGCCCTCGTATGGCACCGCCGGTTGGTTGGCCGATGACCAGGCATTCTTGGTTTATGACCGTTTCGACATCTGGCAATTGGACCCCACCGGGCAGGCCGAACCAACGTGCTTGACGGAATCGCTCGGCCGCGAAAATCAAATTCGCTTTCGCTACCGCCAACTCGATCCGCGGGCTCGGGCGATCGATCGCTCGCAACCCATGATGTTGTCGGCGTTTGATCGAAAGACCAAAGCAAGTGGTTTTTACCGACTGAATCCAATCAGCGAAGACGCAAACGATAACGATGCGGAAAATAATGATGCGAACAACGACGATGCGGAAACCGTTGCGGAAGGGTCCGCGGCACTTGAACGCTTGATCATGTTGGACGAGTCAGTTGCGGGGTTACGAAAAGCCGAAGCGAGTGACCAGGTGCTGTTCACGCGAAGCACCTTCCGTCGCTGTCCTGATCTTTGGGCAAGCGACACGAGCTTCAAAAAGATCCGCAGAATCAGCGACATCAATCCGCAGCAAGATCAATACACCTGGGGCGATGCCGAATTGGTGCGTTGGAAGGCCAACGACGGCCAGGAATTGGAGGGCATCCTGATGAAGCCCGACGGTTTCGATGCGTCCAAAAAGTATCCCATGATGGTCTACTTCTACGAACGCAATTCAGACAATTTGCACCAGTACTACACGCCCGCGGCGGGCCGTTCGATTATCTGTCACAGCTTTTATGTCAGCCGTGGATATTTGGTTTTTATTCCCGATATTCCTTATCAAACCGGCGCGCCCGGGCCGAGTGCTGAAAACGCCATTCTTCCGGGTGTGGATGCGCTGGTCGAACGCGGGTTTGTCCAAGAGGACAAAATTGGCATGCAGGGTCACAGTTGGGGCGGTTACCAAACCGCGTATCTGGTGACGCGAACCGATCGGTTCGCGTGTGCGGAATCCGGTGCACCGGTCAGCAATATGACGAGTGCCTACGGTGGCATTCGCTGGGGCAGCGGGATGAGCCGCATGTTTCAGTACGAACGAACGCAAAGTCGCATTGGCGATGATTTGTGGTCGGCGCGAGAAAAATATGTTGCGAATTCGCCGGTCTTTTTTGCCGACAAAATCAACACACCGCTTTTGATTTTGCACAACGACGAAGACGGAGCGGTGCCGTGGTATCAGGGAATCGAGTTGTTCGTTGCCCTACGTCGACTCGAGAAGCCCGCCTGGATGCTCAATTACAACGGCAACCCGCATTGGGTCATGGGGGATCGAAACCGCCGTGACTTTGCGATCCGGATGCAGCAGTTTTTTGACCATTACCTGAAAGATGCACCGGAGCCCGAGTGGATGGCGGTCGGCGTCCCGGCGGTGGACAAAGGCGAGAACGATGGTCTGGAATTGTTGGAAGCCGAAAGCACGGCTGAGCAAGCGCAGCCAACGGCTGAAGAAGTCAGTCAAGTGGCATCGGATTGATCAACGCGACCGGTGGCGGAAGTGCAGCCGGTTTCCAGTGAGCCGAGATTGCGGCCTGTGCCGCGAGCCGGGTGCTTGCACCGAAACGCGTTCGGTCGAAGAAAACGTGAACGGGCCCGACGCGTGGCTGTCGCCACACGTTCGGTTCACCGATGCGGACACCGTGTCCGGTGAGAAGGTCGGAGGAAGCAGACACTGATGCCGGAGGCATCGCAGACGGTAGCCGGACGCCACCCCCGGTTCGGAACGCCCCAACGCGAACTCTCGTCCCACGATTTCGGCGGCTTCGCCGCC
>JBCCRW010000043.1:0-20143 GCA_039201055.1 Planctomycetota bacterium
GACCGCAGCCTGTAATCTGCAAATCTCAGCGGTCCGAACAGAGGCGGATCCGACAGTCCTTGAGCTAAGATCGTATGCCTCGTTAAAGTACATCATTGCACGATCATAGGCTTTTCCCGCAAGGTAAACCCTTCCGGCCTCTATCGTGGCTGCAAGGTAACTCGAGTCGTGCGTTCCCAATACCGATTCGCAGATACTTATTACGTCGAGTACAAGTGCTTCGGCCCGTGCGATATCACCACGTAAAGCCGCGACATTCGCTATCTGAGCTAAAACTGATGCCGTCTGAGGGTGCATTGTACCAAGACGTTCACGCGTCAATTTGTATGCATCAGTATAGGCGGTTTCGGCTTGACCGTAGTCTTCAGAAGCGGCAAGTATAGTTCCCAGTTGGGTTAGTATGCCCGCTTTCGCTAACCCGTCATCTGCGATTTCATTCGAAGCCAGTAGCTTCTTGAGAGCTTGGAGTGCCGTTTGACGATACAGCAATGAGTCTTTCAGTTCATCGTCCAAAGCCAATCGAAACCGTACTTCATTGCTAACTGCCAGTTCCGCCCTCGAAGTTGCATCTTTCGCAACCTTCTCCGCAGCCAACGCGCGGTCTCTCTGCTTCGCTATATTAATTGAAGCGAGACGCGTGGCTGCCTCTGCCCGCGACGCGCGAAGCCACATCGCGCTCATGGCAAAAAGCCCAGTTATTAGAAAGGCGATTAACGCAAATGCAATACTAAGGCTGTTGCGGTGCCTTTTCCATACCTTCTGCAACTGGTAGCTCACACTTGGAGGGCGGGCTTCGACGCCGTCGTCGTTGAGATATCGCTGAACGTCATCCGCAAGTGCGGCAGGCGTGTCATAGCGACGCATCCGGTCCTTTTCCAGGGCCTTCACAGCGATCCAGTCGAGATCGCCTCTTAGGATCATTGTCAGACGCCTCGGTTCCACCTTGCGTTGCTCAGAAATTCCTGTGACCGCGTCGCCCGAATCACTCAATCGCTGGCTCGGCCTTGGCACATCTTCTTCGCGAATTAACGCAAGAATACGATCAAAGGCTTCCGAACGAATCATCTCCCGCGTGATCGGTGTCGAACCGGTGAGTAACTCGTAGAGTATGACTCCGAGCGAATAGACATCGGTGCGAGCATCCACATCCAGATTGTTCACTTCCGCTTGTTCGGGACTCATGTAAGCGAGCGTGCCGACAATTTGCCCATACTGAGTAAACAGCGTCCGATTCGTCAACTGAGTCGCGTCCTGCAGGGCTTTCGCCAAGCCGAAGTCGATTACCTTCGCAACCGGCCTGCCGTCGTTTAATGTGACCAAAACGTTTGAGGGCTTGATGTCGCGGTGCACGATGCCCTTGGTGTGGGCATGCTGAATGGCACGGCACGTTTGCACGAACAAGTCCAGACGCTCATTCGGTGACAGCTTGTTCTTGTCGCAGTAATCCGTAATGGGAACACCTTTGACGAGTTCCATGGCAAAATACGGGCGACCATCGTCCGTGAAGCCTGCATCAAGTACTTTGGCAATATTCGGATGGTCCATCATCGCCAGTGCTTGGCGTTCCGCTTCAAAGCGCGCGAGGATTTCCTTCGTTGGCGTGTCCGTCTTAATGACTTTGAGTGCGACTCGACCGATGACTGGCATTCTCTGTTCGGCCAAATACACCTGTCCCATTCCGCCACGCCCGATGGGCTGAAGGATGCTGTAGGGTCCGATTCGGCTCAGTGTTTCGATTTGTTTCGACGGCGGATCATCATTCGAGGCGATGTCCGTTTCGGGCAAGGCATTGCGACTGGTCAATTTTTCAGTTCCCGTCGAATTGGCGAACGCCTCCGCGACGATCTCTCGGTGCTGCTCAAATCGGGCTTGATAATCGCCAAGTTGCGGCACATCACCACTGATTCGCCGGTTTTCAAGCTCGATGTCCAAAAGCAAACGTAGCAGACGTCGATCATCGAGATCGCGTTCTTCAAGCAATAGCGACTCAATTTGCAGTGGAACGCCAGCTTGCCAGGAAGCCTTGAATCGCTCGCAAATTTCTTCGATTCTTGAATCGGTCAAAGTTCGTTCGGTTTGGATTTGTGGATCACGGGGTGCATGGCGACGACAAGCAGTGCACTGCGGGCCTTCGGGCCAGGTAAGCTGTGACAGCGTGTTGGTGGCATGATCGTCGTACGCTCGAAACTATTTTGTCCTCTTACCTTTTTCTTTCTCATCCGACGGACAACCCGTTTGAGAATACCCACAGGTTACCGATGTATCGAATCCCAAAAAATATCACCGCTTTGCTGGTCTTGTTTGCCATCGCTGCGTTCGTCGAAACCCATCACGCCGCCGCTGAGCAGACGGCGGCGAAGTTTGCCGATGCCAATGACAAGGTGATGCACTATTGGATCTCGATTCCCAAGATGGATCCGAAAGCAAGGGAAGCCAAATTGCCCTTGCTGTTGTTCCTGCACGGGGCCGGTGAACGTGGCGACAACTTGGAAATCGTCAAGAAGCATGGCCCACCGAAACTTGTTGCCGCCGGGGACGACCTGGGCATGATCGTTGTGTCACCCCAGTGTCCCAAAGGTCAGCGTTGGGACACGAAGGCGCTGGTCGGGTTGATCGATGCATTGCAAAGCAAGCATCCCGTCGATCCCAGTCGCATTTATGTGACCGGTTTGAGCATGGGCGGCTATGGCACATGGGCGTTGGTTGCGGAAATTCCCGATCGTGTCGCCGCGGCGATACCGATTTGTGGTGGCGGCGATCCGAAGCAAGCCGACCGGCTGGCTAAAGTGCCCATCTGGGCGTTCCATGGTGCCAAAGATAGCGTCGTGCCCGCCGAACGAAGCCAGGTGATGGTGGACGCCATCAAGGCGGCCGGCGGTGATGTCAAGTTGACGCTGTATCCGGATGCCGGACATGACAGTTGGACCGAGACGTACAACAATCCAGACGTCTTCGAGTGGCTTGGCCGTCAACGGAAAAAGGCGGCGGCAAAGTAGACCGAGACACGCTGTCTACGATTCCAAATCGGCGATGCGTTTTTCCAAATCGTCGATGCGCTGATTGACGCTTTCCAAACGCTTGAGCAGTTCGTCAACGGCCACGCGGTTTTCGCTGGCGGTGGATTTGGGGGCCGCCGATGCATCGCCCAGTTTTTCAACACGAGCCGCGACATGCTGCGCCTCGGTGGGTTGATACAGCCGATGCGCGAACACCTGTCCGCGACCGGCCGGCGTCAGTGGATGGACCAGGTTCTTGGTCTCGAGCATTTCCAACGTTTCGCGAACGACGTCCAGATCGTCAAAGGGGTGCATTCGTGACGCACGGGTGCGCAATTCACCGACCGTTTGCGGGCCACGCAAAAGCAGTTCGGTCATGATCGCCGATTCGGCGGCCTCGATGCCCATCCACCCATACATCGCGTGGCGGTACTTGGTCGCCCGGCCGCTGCCCTGGATTTCCCGTGCCGCGCCGGCGGCTCGCAATTCGTCCAAGGCATTCAGAGCATCCGTTTCATCCAATTCCATCTTTGGCGATCGATTCGACTTTTGATTCGAACCGGTGATGATCGCGGCGACGGTCAAAGGATAACTATCGGGGGTGGTTTTCGCTTTTTCGACCAGCACGCCCAGGACGCGACGGGCGTTGGCGGAAATGGGACTGGCCGAGGAAGTGGACGGTTCGTCGGACATGAGGCGGGGGCATCTTGCGGGGGCTACGCGGTGGATGGTGCTTCGGCGGGAAACCGACCATCGGCATCGCGACGAACGGGAAAGGTGTCGCGTGTGGGGCCCGCAGTGTAGCAATTTGCGGAAAGTTCGCGGGGTCGGCGGTCGTCAAAACGATCCGCCTGGGACAAGACTCGGGCGGCGGTGACCAAACCCACCGTCAAAAAAAAGACGAGTGATTCGGGCCGGATGGGCCCCAGGAACGAGGCGGCCAGCAGTCCCCAGCCCAGATACCACAAACCAATCGCAATGGCGAACTTGGCGACCTTTTGAGAACCCGGGCCGCGCCGCATCAATCGCGTCACGCAAACGCACAGAGCCAGCAGCGAACCGACCAGCAATCCGGTTCCGATCATGCCCGTGGTGGCCAACGATTGCAGCAAAAAGTTATGGGCCAAATAGTTTTCTTTGTGGTACCAAACCTCGATCGCACCGGTCTGGCTGGTGACAAAGAAGCCGTGCCCAAGCCAGGGCGACTTTTGAATTTCGCCGAAGATTGCGTTCCACATTTCCATTCGGCCTGAAACGGCACGGATCTGCGAAACGTCTTGACCTCGGGTGATGTAGCGACCAACTTCGGCCGCGGATTCGCCAATCCCGACAAAGCCCGAATCGAACAAAACAACGCCGATAGCCACCAGTCCCGCGGCGGCCAACAACCGTGCCTTCATCGTCCGAGACACCAGCGGCCAGGCCAGCGGGATTCCGATCAATGCCAGCAACAGGATGCTCATCCGGCTGTTGGACAGCAAGAGGATCGGGCCATGAATCGCAAGTGCCGGTGGCCACCAACGCCTAATCCAGTCGAAGCGTAAAACACGATGGCATAGCAATCCAATCAACAGCCCCAACGACGCCGTCGATCCCGATGCGGTGGGGTGAATCAATCCGTCGCCGCCGGTGTGGATACGCTGGCGGTCCAGCCCCGCCATGGTCGGATCGGCCACATGGGCCAACAAGATCACGGCGGAAAACAGCAACTGGGAATACGACAGATGCCACATCCAGCGGCGTATGTCATCGGGACCTCGCGTTGCTTGGCTGACCGCCAGGGCAAAGATGCACAACACGCCGAAGGTGCCCGCCTTGTCCATGCTGACCAACGGGAGTGGCGACCAAGCAACGGAAACCAATCCGAACGCCGCGTAGGCCACCAGCCCGATCAGCGGCAGCACGCGTCGCCAACGTCCGTCTTTGTACAGCCAATCGGCGACGGTCCAAGCTGCCAACCCCGCGAGTGCCGCCAGCACCAACAATTTCAAACCGTCGCCGCCATCGAAGCCCGTATCGCGACTGGACTTGGGCACCGTCATCGCCAGCGGAGGAACCAACCACAAACACGCCAGCACAAAGACGCGATCGACGCGATTCACGCTTGCGACCCGTGGGATACACCGGAATGCCCTGTTACACCGGAATGCCCTGATACACCGGAATGCCCTGATACACCGGAATGCCCGGGCAATGATTCCGCTTCACGCTCACGCCGACCAAAATCCCAATCCGGCGACGCGGAGTCCACGGCGGTGACCTCCGGTGCAACGACTGGATTTCCGGGCGGCATGGCTTGGTCCGCCCGATTTGGATCCGGTTGCGTATCGTGGTTCGGGGCCACGTCGCCGGCGCGGCGGTTGGCGTCGCGGACCCGGGTCGCCAATCGCCAGTCCAGAAGAATCGGCAGCGCGATCGCCAACGCCAGCGCCGCAAAGACGCCACCGGCGGCGCACATCAGCTTGTTGGGTGCGATGGGTCGGTATTGCAGCGTCGGTTGTTGGACAATACGGACGCTGGTGATTTTGAAATCGGCCAACGCGTCGTCCATCCGGGCCTGTTCCAGTTTTTGGGCATTGGTGGCGAAACGTTCGTCCAGGATTTCGATTTCCTTGGTCAACCTTGCAACGTCGGCTTCGTGTTGGTTCAGGTCGTTGGCCTCGCGATCCAAATCGGCGAGCTGCCGCTGCAGGACGGCTTGCTTTTCACGCAATCCGTCTCGCATGGCGCGATCTTGGAACTGCACTTCCGATAGTTTTTGAAAGGTCGGATTGTCTCGTTCGGTCACTTCGGTGCGTGCTTCGTCGATATCGTCGACAATTTTTCGCGTTTGTTCAATTTGACGTGCGATGGCGACCAATTTGGGATGGCCGGCAACCAGTCGGCTTTGCAAATCCTGCTGCTGGACTTCCAATTCAAACAATTTACCGCGAAGTTCTTCGCGTCCATTATTAGCCATCCCGCTGGTTTTGGATTGCATCTTGGCGGCGACGTCATTTTTCAAAGTCGATTGCAGACTTTCGATGCGGCGATCGGCACTGGCAAGTTCGGCCTGCACCTCCTGCAACGACTGCCGAATCACCAGCCGCTGTTTTTCGATCAATTGTTGTTGGCCATCGATGGTGACCAATCCGTACTCGTTTTTTGTGCTTTCCAATCGCTCCCGCGCGGCATCCAGATCCGCGGCAATGCGGCCCTGTTGCTCACGGAAGAATTCGTAGCTGCCTTCGGTGTGATAGATCTCGGCGTGCCGCGCGATGTAGCTATCGACCCAGGCGCGGACGATTTGCTGTGACTGCTCGGGTGTTTCGCCATGGAATCCGATCGTCACAACGCTGCTTTCGGATGTGGCATCCAGCTTTAGGTCTCGCCCCAGACTTCGAATCGCTCGTTCGTGCGCGGGCACGGGGTCGATTGAGGAAACGTAGTCCTTGAGTTTGCCCATGGTTCGGGAAATGAGACTCGGCTCTTCCGGGGCCGGCGCGAGTACCGATTCACGGGTCGTGCTCGAGTCTGCGGTCTGGGAATCCGCAACCCGCGAATTTGCACCTGGTGAAGCATCCGAATCGTCTTCCGCAAAATCCAAGCGTAACGGTGGCGGGTTGAGGATATAGTCTTGCCCAAGTCGCTGGACGACATCAACCAGGATTTCGCGTGAGTGCATCACGCCGATGGCCGATTCGATCTCGTGTTCCCGCGTCAAATGCAGACTCATTTGATCGCCGGCGCTGGCGGCGGTCGGATCAACGGTCACGCTTTCGCGACCGATCCGTAGGAACAATTTTGCCTCGCTGCGGTACTTTCGCGGCGCGAACAGAATCGCGGCGACGGCCGCCGTCAAAACGAGACACAGCGTGGCAGCGGCCAGCAACTTGTGCCGCCGAAGCGACTGCAGCGGGCTGAGAATGAGCGGCGGATCGGCCGCCGGTGGCCGGTTGGCGGCGCTTTGAGAATCGGATGAGGTCGGGGAATCGGATGAGGTCAGTGGCATCGCGGTTTTTTTACCAAGGGGAACAGCCGAGTCACCGTGGTACTTTAGCAAGGTCGTGCCGCGATCAAAGGTTCCCTTCTTGAAGCGCCGTGGATGGCGGATGCGAGATGCCGACTAGGGGCCGCTTGTAGCGGTATTGACACCCTTGCCGAAGTTGGGTGGAGTGCGGGTTCGTTGGTTAGTCGCACTGCTGGAAGACATTAACCCGGCCGGGCGGACGGTTCCCGCTCGGCGAAAGTCGATCACCTTGGTCGACCCGGACTCCGGTGCAAGCGGAAGATCAGCAGCGATATCGTCGGTTTTGGAGGCGACCGCCTCGGCGGCGCCGATCGGGTCCAGCAGTGCATTGGGCGACCTTTTGCCGCCAATGGTCGTGGTCAGCATGTTCGCGCGAGACTTGCCGGTGTCGAACGCGTCGCGGTATTTGCGATACTCCGGCGACCAACGGGCCGCGATGTCGTCCTCGTCGCGTTTGGGTGTGGGTCCGGGCAGCAAGACGGTGGCGGGAACGCCCTGGATCGCGTGGCCGGCCTTGGTGCGGAACGACGCGACCAGCGAGATGCGTTTTTGGTTGCCACCGACGGCGTCCCAGGGAATCCAAACGCTGTACGAGGCACCCAAGTCGGATTGGCTGAAGTGGCGGGTGAATTGTTCGGGCGTGAATTCGAAGCGTCGTGATTGTTGATCGCCGGAATCGTCGGTGTCATCGAAGCCATGGACAATCAAGGTTCCTTCGACGGGAACGGGCTTGGATTTTTCATCGTAAAAGTACAGCCGTCCGCCAAAGCCGCGTGTCGGCGTGTGCCCGGATCGGATCAATGAATCGGGGGTCCATGTGGCCGCCATCTTGGCGGGTTTTGGATAGGGCGCCGGATCGGCGTCTTTGTTGCCAACCAAGGGCCAATCATCAAAGAAGCGTTTGGAAGGATCCGCGTTCGGCTTGCCGGTCGTCACGCAGCCACACAACGAAACACAGGTTACCGCGACGATCATCCAATGGTTTTGTGGACGTTGCATGTTGATGATGTTTTTCGAGGGTTCGGACGGACTTGTTCTGTGCTTTGTTCCAGCCTGATTTTGCGGTGCCCGCAGGTAGCCGTTCTTCGCCAGAAGCCGGAAATCCCGGGCGGCTTCCGTGTTCTGGCGAACAACGGCTACACCCATTGTCAATTCAAAAAGGTCCCTAGCTGTCGCTGTCCAGCAGCCCGGAACCGAAGGAGATCGGTCGGGCGGGCACGCCACTCCGGTTCATCCGGTAGCCACTGGGGTTGTAGTTCGGTGCCGGTCCCGATGCGGCCGGCGGCAGGGCCGCCGGAGGAACTATGTTTTGCACCGGAGTGACGTCGACGGGAGTCATTCCAGATGCCGGGATTCCCGGCGTTTGCATCGGCGGGGCTGGAACAGCGCCGGGAATGTAGCTGCCCGGTCCATAGTTGCCCGGTCCATAGCCGCCTGGACCATAGTTGCTGGGAACATTGGATTGCTGGGGGTTGGCCCAGCCGGGTGCGGCACCCTCGGGCGGTGTCGGGGCTGACAAAATCGATTGGCCCGGCACCGCTTGCCCGACGGGGATGTCGGAGATGACTTCCATGTTCGTGGTGGCGGGGTATCCACCGGCCGCAGGGTATCCACCGCCGGCTGGGAAACCATCCACGGTGGGCTGGGCGTCGGGATAAATCGTCGGTCCGATCGCCGGTCCCCACAATCCGTACCCTCCCGAAAGGCCTTCGTCACCGTGCATTTCAACCACGTCGGCAAGGCACCAACTCATCCGCGCCGATTCGACCTGTTTGACATATTCCAAGTCTTCAGCACCGGTGACCAGCATGGGCGTCATCACGATCAACAATTCGTCGCGAGTTTCGATTTCCTGGTCGTACCGGAACAGGTGCCCCAGCAACGGGATGTCGGCCAAGAAGGGCACTCGGCGGCTGAAGTTGTTGCGATTCTTTTGGATCAAACCGCCGTACACCACCGTTTGACCGCTGTACGCGGCGACAACACTTTGAGCGGTCGTCCGCAAGATATCGTCGATGATCACGGTGCCGCCGTCGCCGGTCGGGATCGGTGTGCCGGACGTTGAATCGCGTTGGGATCGTGTCGCATCAACGGTGATCACGATCAATCCATCCGAACCGACTCGCGGCGTGACCCGCAGAATCAATCCGACTTCGATGTCCTCGGTCGCGACCTGGGTGCCCGCGACGCCGTTGTTAATCACGTCGGTGACCCGTGCGACCAAGCTACCGACCTGGACGAAGGCCTCGGTGTTATCGATGACCATGATTTGGGGTCGCGACAAAATCTGCAGCCGGTTGGCATTTTGCAGCGTCCGCAGCAGCAGGCTGATCGATTCACTGGCAGCCGACAGCACGAAGCCTCCGTAGCCCAGGGCCGCGTTGGAAGTTCCGACGCCAAAGGTCGACAACCCGCTTCCGGCCAGGTTCTCGCGTCCAAAAATCGTGTTGTTGGCCGTGTTGGAGGCGTTGAAGTTAAAGCCACCGTTTTGCCCGTCACCACCGATGGCCGTCGTGCCGATGCTGCGGTCAAACAACAACGAATCCTGCAAGCCGAGTTCCCCACCAATTTCAAAGGTGTCGCCCAAGGCGACTTCCGCGATCAGCACTTTGATCATCACCATGGGCGGTCGCCGGTCAAGTTGATCCACCAAACGGCGAACGTCCTCGTACAATCGCGGCGCGACGCTGATCAACAGGCTGTTGGTGACTGGTTCGGCGACGACGATGACGTCGCGGTCGGGCAGGTCAAAGACACTCAATCCGCCTTGCTGGAATTGCTGAATGGTATTGAGACCCTGTTGACGTTGGCTGATGTAGTTCTGCAAAGCGTCGGCGATGGACAGGGACGGTTGGTGACGCAGCCAAATGACTTCGGTAATCCGTTCGGCGAAGCCGGCGGTGTCCAAACGCAGCAGAATGCTTTCGACAACTTCCAAATCCGAATCGCTACCGCTGGCGATGATGCTATTGCTGCGTTGGTCCGTGGCGAAACGCAGCGGCACCAGGGTGCTGTCCGCCGAAGCGGTTGCGTCGGGCAAGCCGGCCAGGTTGCCCGCTCCGATTTGGGTGCCCGTGGTCGCCGCGTCGGCACCAAACAAATCTTGCAATGTTTGTGTCAACTGCACCGCGTCGCCGGTTTCGATCGTGAACACCTTGACGACCGATTCCAAGCCGGGCGCGCGGTCGAGTTGCCGAATCAATTCCTTGATCAACGGCACGCTCTGGCTGGGTGCTCGGATGACCAACGAGTTGCTGCCAATGTCGGCCGTGACGACGGCACCTGATAAAACACCCGATTGCACCAGAGCACCGCTTTGGGCGTCAACGCGTTGAATCGACAACGTCGATGAAGGTGTCGTCAGGTTGGCGTTGTCGGTTTCGGCTTCACCGGCGATCGCGGTTTGGATGACCGGTGCTAAATCTTCGGCCGACGCGTTGCGAAGCGGGAATACCTGGATCTCGCTTTTGGACGGAATGTCCGAAGCGTCCAATTCGTTGATCAAGCGCGACACCTCGATTAAATCACGCGGCGACGCGTTGACGATGACCGAATTGGTGCGATAGTCGGCCTCGATTCGCACGCGGGTGCCCAGAGCCGGGCGGTTTTCTTCGTCTTCGCCGGGTTTGGCCGTGAAGAAAGACCGAATCGTTTCCACGACATCGGTGACCGACGCGTTTTGCAATCGGTACACTCGCAGCCGGCTGCCAACGTCGGAGGGTTGATCGAGCTTTTCGATGATCTCCAACAGGTTTGCAATCGCTTCCTTACGACCGATTAACAACAACGCATTGGGTGAATCCAAACCGGTCACGCTGACCTGTCCCTGCCGAGCCGACAAAATGTCGTCGTACAATTGGCTGATCAAATCGGCCAGCGCGTTGCTGTCGACATGCTTGAGCAGAACGACTTCGACTTCGGGCTTGGTCAGTTTGCTTTGCCGTTCGATTTCGGCAATGATCCCACGCACTCGTTCGACGTCCTTGCTGGACCCCGTGATGATGACCTGGCCCAGGTCTTCGATGTAATCGATTTTCACGTCGCCAAACAAACCGGCGGCGGCTTCGGCGGGACCCACGTCGCCGCCGTCTTGCGGGGCGTCAGCGTCATCTGGGTTGCCCGCTTGCGGGTCGTTCTGTGCGGCCGCTTCGTCCTGCATGTACGTGGCGGTGCGAACGCGAATCCGACGGGCTTTTTTCTCCGTTGCAACGGGACGTGTTTTATTTGCCGCGGGGCGGGTTTTCAATTTTGAACGCAGCGAGTCGGCACGGGTCTCGGCTTCCCGCGACAGCAGGCGGATGGCGCGTTGAATGGGCGCGGGCGTGGCGCGACGAACGGGAACCACCGCAACCACGCGGTCGTCTTGCGATGGCGCATCGATGGCCGCGATCAGTTGTCGCCAGGCGGGCACTTGATCGCTGGGGGCATCGACGACAATGTGTCGGCGGGCGCGATCGACTTCCACCGTGGTGGCCGGCAGCCCGGCTGGCGTCATGTTGAATAGGACCACGTCACCGCCACCGCGGGCGGTCACCGGCAGCGGCTTGTCCGACATGCCGGCCAGCATTTGTTCGAAGCCACCGACCGAGGCGTGACGAAGCGACAAGCGGACCCGTTGGGTCGGCCGCTGGATGCTGCTGAGCCGGTTGGCTTCTTCGACGATCTGTGGGTAGGCCGCCGCCGGTGCCAGGACGATCAATTCGCCGCGTGAGGCATCCGGGGTGATGGTGACGCCGGAAACACCGCGAAATTGAAGGCTGAGTTTGGTGGCCAAGGAGTTGGCTTGATCGGCGGGCACCGGCAGCTTGCGAAGGATCTTGGACCCGCGAGCGGGCGCGCCAGGCAGCCCCGCGGGCACGCCAGGCAGTCCCACGGCTTCGCCGGGCAGCCCCATCGTTTCGCCGGGCAGCCTCATGGCTTCGCCGGGCAGCCCCATGGCTTCGCCGGTTTCCGGAGTTCCGTAAGCCTGCGGCTGAGTTCCGTAAGCCGGTGCCTGAGTTTCGTAGGCGGGACCGGGAAGCTGCGGCGCCTGCGCGATCGCGGTTTGATGCGAGTCCAGGTCACCGACCCAGCCGCAGACGAGACCCAAAGAAAGCACCCGCAGTGCCATTCGCTTGCCGCGTTGCATAACACGTTACCCATGTGAAACAGAATTTCAATCGACCGCCGCGGTGGACCCACGCCGGTCGTTATCGATTTCATCGTCACAAACGGATAACCGCTTCAAGCGCTTCACTGACAAAGAAGCGAAGCGGTCGGGCGGAGGCCCTACAGTTTCTCAGGAGCCCAGGCCCTACAGTTTGTCAGGGGCGGAGGCCCTACAGTTTCGCATCCCCGGGTTCCATCAACATCATCTCGGCTCCATCCAGGAAGCTGACTAGCGATTTGGCGCGATAGGGTTGCTGTAATTTTCGCACGGCTTTGGATTCGATTTGCCGAACCCGTTCGCGGGTAACTTGAAAGATCCGTCCGACCTCTTCCAAGGTGTACGTGTAGCCGTCGGCCAGGCCGTATCGCAAACGCAAGATCTCGCGTTCGCGATAATTCAGCGTTTCCATGGCCAGATCGATTTGCTTTTTCAGTGCCTGGCGATTGGTTTCCTGCAGCGGATCGTCATCGCGGTGATCTTCCAAGAATTCACCAAAGGCGCTGTCTTCGGAATCGCCGACCGGTTGATCCAGCGACAGGGGCTGGCGGCTCATTTTGATAATCACGCGGGTGTCGTCCAAGGACAAACCGCTGCGTTGGCACAGCTCTTCGGGCGTCGGTTCACGTCCCATTTCTTGAACCATTTCGCGGGTCAATTGGCGAATTTTGTTCATCGTGTCGATCATGTGCACCGGCACTCGAATCGTGCGGCTTTGATCGGCAATGGCCCGCGTGATCGCTTGGCGAATCCACCACGTCGCATAGGTGCTGAATTTGTATCCGCGAGCGTGTTCGAACTTGTCGACCGCCCGCATCAAACCCGTGTTGCCCTCTTGGATCAAATCCAAGAACGATAAACCGCGGTTGCGATACTTTTTGGCGATCGAAACGACCAAACGCAAATTGCCCGCCGACAGGATTCGCTTGGCGGCTTCGAAGTCGTCGCGGAAGGCGTCGCAGCGATCCAGTCGTTTGCGAAGTGTCTTGGGGGCTTCGAAGGTGGAACGCATCAAGTGGTTCAGTTCATGTTGCAATTCTTTTTCGGTCGGCATGCCGGGCCGTGAAAGCTTTTCCGGATCGGCCAAGACTTCGCGGATTTCGATCATCCGGTCCGATGCCCGGCGGAGTTGTTCGTAAATCGGCACCAACTTGCCGGCACGCAGATTCATTTCTTCGACCAATCGCACGGCTTTGTTGCGGCGGATCACTAGGTTCCGCCAGGCCGCGCGTCGTTGTCGTTGGGGAAGCTTCTTGTTGATCGCGGCGGCAAAGTCCGCTTTGTTTTGGATCAACAAGTGTTCCAGCGTCCGCACATTGGGAACGATGCGTTTCATGATCGCCGCCTTTTCCGACGCGTTGGTCACGCTGACTTCGATCGTGCGATCCAGACGCAATTGCTTGTCACGGACCTGCTGCAACAACTTTAGCGCGCCACGCAACATAAAGTCGGTGTCCAGCATGCACGTTCGATAGCGGATCCGGGTGGCCTCGATTTGCTTGGCCGCGGCGACCTCTTGGCTGCGGCTAAGCAGGGGGATTTGGCCCATTTGCGTCAGGTACATCCGCACGGGATCCTCGGTCGGATCGGCCGGCATGTCGTCGCGGTGGCGGTTGGGATCGTCGGGGTCGATCAAGCGTCGATCGATTGAATCGGCAAACTCGCGGCCCATGACCCGACTTCGATTGTTGACCGCTTCGTCGGCTTCGAAAGCGTCGTCCTGCAAGCTGCGTCGATTCTTATTTCCCACTCGAGACTCCTGGGCACCGGGTTGGTCGCAAAGTTCGCCGGCATCCTTTGGATGACCGGAGACGCGATCGAATTCCGACCGCTCGTGGGGGAGGGACCAAGCATCCAGGGTGCCGGAGGGCAGATCGGGGGCCACAAAAATCATTCCAAAGCAATACGGGAAAAGGGTTTAGGAAGAGAATTCCGACGTCGCCGCCCCCGCGTGCGTTGCCAGAAAACCACGTCAACTTGTCTCGCAAAAACAACCACGGTTGCCCGTTTCCATCGTTTGGTTGCCGATTTGCTTCGCTGGGCAACCGATTTGCTTCGCTGGGCAACCGCTTTGCTTCGCTGGGTAACCGATTTGCTTCGCTGGGCAACCGCTTTGCTTCGCTGGTCAGTCGATTTTCATGGTTTGGTTTTTTGGCCCGAACCGGGCGACAATGCGTCGGTCGGGACCCTTCGGCAGCTAACTGTAGGACGCCGATCGCCGCCCCGTGGGCATTGATCTGCCGAAGCGGTAGAAAATGTAAACTGGGGTCTTTTCTGGCACTTCCTTCGCCCATTCGATTCGTTGGTTTCTGAATATTCATCGGATTCGATCGCCTGGCTTAACGCCTCGCACTTCGAAACGGTCGACGCCGCCCGCGCCCGCCTGCAATCGCTGGCCAGGTTCGCGGCGCCCGAAGGGGTCCTGCAGCGCGTCTTGGATCGTTTTGGCCAAGCGATGTCGGCGGCAACGCGACGCCCCGAGTTCCAAAATTCCGACCGTGAAAATTCCCAGCGGCAACATTCAAACGCCCCAAACGACACATGGGACCCAAACATCACCTGGGACCTGGCGTGGCACCAATTCAACGAACTGCTGACGCACACCGATGACCCGTCGGCGTGGCTGATCCGTTTGGCGGACCAGCCGTTGCTACTGGAGCGATTGTCGCGTGTCCTGGTGGCCGCACCCGGCCTGGCCACCCGAGCGGTGGACGAACCCAATTCCCTGGAGTGTTTGGCGGCCAGCCCGCGTCCCAAACGCGATTTATCCAAACACCTGGTGGAACTGCACCGCGAATTGGACGCCGAACCGTCTTGGACGCGAGCGGCAACCGCCGTCCGCCACTTCTATTTACGACGGCTGCTGGAGATCGGTTCAGCCGACACGCTGGACGAAGCCACGCCATCAGAAGTTGGTGCCGCGATCGCGGCGGCCGCCGATGCGATCATCGAAGCGACACTGCAATGTGTCACCCGGCGAATGGTTGAAATGCGGGGTCTACCCCGACGCCCCGACGGGAACGCGCCCACCGTCGTGGTCTTGGCCACCGGCGACTTGGGTGGCCAGGAAATGACCTACACGTCGCCCTTTCCGTTGATGTTCTTGTTCGACTGGATCGATCACCGCAACGTTCACCACCGCAACTTTTTCGAAACCTTGGTCGGCGAAGTCACCACGATGCTGGGTGGGGACCCGTCGCGCCATGACGGTTTGATTTCGGTCGATTTGCGAGGCGGACCGCGTTTCGAGGTCGGCGGAAAGATATGTGGCTTCTTCGACGCCGTTCGGATCTTTGAAACCGGCGGCCGGCTGACCCAGCGGCTGCGTTTGATCAAAGCCCGACCGGTGGCCGGTTCCTTGACGCTGGGCGAAAGCCTGATCCAGCGTTTGAACCCGTGGATTTATCAAAGCTATTTGTCCCGTGCCGACTTGGGCGAAGCCGCCGTGATTCGCCGTCGCATGGGTCGCCCCGAATCGCCCGACCCGCGTGGGGCCACGGATTTGGCCAGCACACCCGGTGGCCGCAAGGACCTGCATCGCACGGTCGGGTTTTTGCAATTGATGCACGGCCGGGCTCTGCCGAGTGTCCAACGAACCGGCACGATGGCGGCAATCGAATCGCTGCAGGCGGCAAAGTGCTTGTCGATTCAAGAAGCCGGCACGCTGCTGCAACATGACGCGCGGCTGCACAAATTGCAAAACCGACTCTGGACCGTCGCGGGACAGATTCATTCGAAATTGCCCTCCGGTGAAACGTGTCGTCGCGTCGCGGTGTCCTTGGGGCTGCCCGATGACCAGGCACTCACGCGCGGGCTTGCGGGCATCGTCCAGGAAAACATTCGTGTGATCGATCACTTGATGGCGGGCATCGACCGCGCCGATGATTCGGCGGCCGCCGAAAGCGAATTGGTACTCGATCCCGATCCCGATCCGCAATTGATCGCCCGCACGATGCGGGATCACGGTCTGAAAAACGAATCCGATGGCATGGCGGCGTTGCGGGATCTGTCCACCGAAACGGTGCGTTTTCTTTCGCCCCATCGCTGTCGCCATTTCTTTTCATTGCTGGCCCCGGCGCTCTTGGACGAAATCACCCGCACGCCCGATCCCGATCGGACGCTGCAAACGCTGGTTCGCGTGACCGATTCCTTGGGTGCCAAAGCCAGCTTGTGGGAATTGCTGGGTGCCAACCGGCCGACCATGCGTTTGCTGGTGCGGATGTGCGCCGCGACGCCGTACCTGACCCGCATCCTGATCGATAACCCGGGCATGATCGATGAATTGGTCGATTCGCTGTTGATCGGACAACTGCCGCCCGCGTCACGTCTGGACGCCCATTCGATTGAATTGTGCCGCAACGCCAGCGATATCGATTTGATCCTGCGAGGTTTCAAGGCCAGCGCCCATTTGACCATTGGCGTGCGTGATTTGTTACAGCAGGAAACCGCGGCGGCGATTTACGCCAGCATCGCCGACGTGGCCGATGCTTGCGTGCGGCGCAGCGTCGCCGACCAAAGCGAACGGCTCGCGTCGCAATATGGCGACCCCAGCGACGAAGCCGGACGCGCCATGCGGCCGCTGGTTTTGGCACTGGGGAAATGGGGCGGGCGTGAGCCGAATTACCACAGCGATTTGCCCATCGTGTTTTTGTTTGCCGGCCCCGAAAACGAATCCTCACCGGCTTGGCAAACCAAACGTCGCGTCGGAGGCCCCCGACACACGACAACGCTGGACCACTTCTTTCACGAATTGGCCGGGCGTGTCATCACGCAATTGGACGGCGGCCACAACCAAGCGAGATTGTTTGAAGCATCCGCGTGGATTGCTAGCGGTTCGGTGGCCGTCGGAGACGCCCGCCGGGCGGCGATCTCGCTGCGTCAATTTGAATCCTGGATTGCCGACGAAGCAACACCGCCCCAGGCAAAGCTGGCCATGCGGCGGTGCCGATTGATCGAGGGTAATGTGTTGGGGGCCAGCGGGATCGCCGAATCGCTCCGCGACTTGGCCGCGCACGCGCTGGCCGATGCCGCCGTCGGTGATCAAGGTGAAGCGGCCAAGGCCGCCCTGCGGGGCGACCGCGCGGTCCAAGAATCGACATCCCATCCCAGCAACCTTAAACGCGGACGCGGCGGCACGTTGGACGTCGAATGCATCGCCGATTGGTACGGCATGAAAGCGATCGCCGACGACCCCACGCTGCATCGCTTAAGCACCAGCGACCAATTGACCGCGCTGGGGCGAGCCGGCGTGATCGAAGCCGATGATGCCGAACAATTGGTCCGGGGTTACGCCTTGTTGCGACAAGTCGAAGGCCGTTTGCGGCTGATGGATCGCAAGGAACGTCACAATTTGCCAAGCGACGAAACATCGGGCAAGGATTTGGCTTACCTGCTGGGCCGCGATTCGCACGAAAGCGTCTCGCGGGATCTGGACCAGGCACGCGAAAACAATCGAGCGCTCTTGGAAAAATATCTGGGCCGCGTCTCAAACGCTTAAGGCGTTTCGCTTTTCCCAATCGGGCCAGACTTCCGCTTGAAACTTCTGAGTCCCGAGCGTCAACGTCTCGTTGACGTTCAGATTGCCCTCCAGAATATGAGCCGAATTCAGGGCGTAGAAACCCGGGACACTGGTGACCACCGGCGGCAATCGAGTGCTGTAGTCGATCGTCGATAACGCCGCGACGTACTTCGCACGTGACACGCGGAAATCCACCACGTCGGCGCGATCAAAATGCGAATACATCTTCTCCAGCGTTTGCAAGCAACGTTCACGGTATGTGTCCTCACTTTCGCCCAAATCAGGATCGTCATCGGGCATGTATTGGGGCAAATACACCAAGTGGTGACCGCCAAGTTCTTGCTGGGAATCGACAATGGTGGACATTTCGATCACGCCCGTCAGCGGCACCCAGGTATCGGTGATGTTGGTGACGTAGTAGGGACTGATGGGTTTCTTCAGCAACATCGACCCGCACACCACACCCAGATAGCGAATGCCACGATGCTTTTTCTGTTCGTCGGCGGATAGCTGCGGACACGAATCGGCAATCAGCGGTGACGCGATGGTCGACACGACTTGGTCATAGTGGGCCTGCGATCCGTCGGCAAACGTCACTCGCAGCGGTGCCGATGCTCCATCGCCCGCTTCGTGGCAAACCTCCCGCACCGGGCTGGACAAACGAATGCTTGCACCCGAGTTTTGCAGTTGTTCGCTCCATGCCCCCAGGATGCGTCGATAACCACCGGGCACATAGCCAAACATTTCTTTTTTCGCGCCACTGCGGCGGGCTTTATACATTCGCGCCGTGTGCGCCCAGATAAACGCGGCGGACGTTTGTGGGTAAGCGGTGCCGAGTTTTGCCTTGAGCAGCGGGAGCCAGATTTTTTCAAAGGCGCCGCGTCCGGACCACTTTCGCAACCAAGATTCGACGGAAACCTGTTCCATCCGCCGCCAATTCTTGATCTTCGAAGCCAGAAAGATCGTGCCGCCCAAACGCAGACGCTCGATCCAGCCCAGCGGCGGGAAACGCAGAAACTCCAGCGTGTTGCTCATCGAATGCAGCTTGCCGCCGGCGAAAAAACCCGTCTTGGTTTCCACCCAACGAATCTCTTTCTCGAGCCCCAAACGGTCGAGTTGCCCACGCAGCACGTCGTCGCTTAGCAGCGTGACGTGATAAAAGCGATCCCAATGGACATCGCCCAATTTCCAAGCCGACGTCAAACCTCCGATGCAATCACCCGCTTCGGCGATGGTAACGTGATGGCCGCGATCGAGGATCTCCTGCGCCACCCGCAGACCCATGACCCCACCACCGATCACCAACCAGTGATTCATCTTGCCGCCGCCGGCTGGAACGTTCACAGGTGACTTACTTGGATTTGGAAACGCGGCCGGTGCGATGTCGCAGCAACAGCTTTAGTGTCAATCCGATGGTCTTGAAGACCTTCATCTTGCTGTCGCCACCCTTCTGGTCATAACGCAAACGCAACGGCGCCTCGCCAAACAAAGCGCCTTGCTTGCGAAGTTTCAATAACACGTCGGCCATGCACGAAAAACCGCGTTCGGCGACAAAGTCATCGCCATGTTCGGCAAAGCCGCGACGAATGACCTCGGTTTTATACGCCCGATAGCCCGATGTGTAATCGCGAACACCACGCGTCGGAAACAAAGCCGTAAACAAGATGCGGGCCCCAATCGACAAGAAATGTCGTTCGATCGGCACTCCCACGACACGGGCACCGGGCTGGAATCGTGACGCAATCACAACGTCGCAGCCTTCGCCAATCAATTGCACCATGCGGCGGATCAATCCGGGCGGATGCGTGTTGTCCGCGTCCATGGTGACGATGATGTCGCGTTCGCCGGCACGATCGAGTGCCTCGCGGAGGCCATCGCGGAGTGTCACGCCCAGACCCTGGTTGACCTGATGCTGGACCAAATGGATCGGCATTTGAAATGACATTTGGGCGACAATCTGGGCGGTGTCGTCATGACTGCCGTCATCGACGACAATGATCTCATACGGGCTACCGCTGTCGGCAAACGCCTCGCCGATCCGCTCCAGCAATTCCGGCAACGCCTCCTGCTCGTTGAATGCGGGTAGCGTGACGAAGACTTTGGCCGGCCGAAAACGAACGCGATCAGCCACCTCGGTGGGGGCCGCTTGGGGACGGTTTTCAGCGACGACGGGCTGCGGATCAAGTTTGCCGGAATTCATGCGTCACAAAATAGACACCCCGGCGGATATCTCAAGTCAACGCGATCAAGTCGCGTGGGTGAAATGCGAAGGCGTTAGCGGTTATGCCAAAAATGACATGCTTAGGGTCCGATTTTGGTACTTCCGCTCAGAGTCGAACGCCTCTCCTCAGTAGCACGCCTCTCCGAGGCGTGTCTTTTTCTTCGCCGCGGCGAGGCGAGCTACTCTGGGATTCGCCACGGAGAGGCGAGCTACTTTGTACGTCGCCGCGGAGAGGCGAGCTACATTGGCGAGC
>JBCCRW010000044.1:0-20068 GCA_039201055.1 Planctomycetota bacterium
ATTCCGATGCCGGTGGCGAAAGTGGTTTGACGATTGTCAGCGTGACGCCGTTTTCCCAATTGGGTGCCGCACTTTCTATCATCGAAGACGGCAAGGAAATCACCTACGACCCCCGCGACGTCGACATCTTCGCGGCACTGCCCGATGGCGAAACGGCTAGCGATTTCTTTGAATACGTATTGTCCGATGGAAACGGAGGCCTGGATACGGTGCGGGTCGAAGTTTCGGTCGTCGGACGCAACGATGCACCGGAGGCCAAGACGGATCGCGGCGAAATCGAGGCGATGTCGGGAAACGTCTTGACGCTCGATCTGCTTGCCAACGATTTGGACGTCGACACCGACACCGTGTTATCGCTCGATTCCATCAATGGCAGTTCCAACGCCGGGCAAGTTGTTGCGGGTCAATACGGAACGTTGGTTTGGTCCATCGACGGCTCGGTTCAATATTCGGTGGATGCGGCAAATGTCGATGTCGCGGCCTTGCGGACCGGCGATGTGCTTCACGAAACCTTTGATTATTCAGTGACCGATGGCGACCAAAGCGACGTCGGCTTGCTGGACATCCAGATCGTGGGTCTGGAAGATGCACCGGAGGCGGGGGACGACGACTACGAAATGGATTTGATCGATGGTGGCCGTTTTTCCGCCGGTGTGTTCGACAACGATTCCGACAGCGACGCCGATGACCCGCTTCGTGTCTCGGCCGTCAACGGCGACACCGATGCGGTTGGCGTCACGCTGCGAACTGGCTCGGGTGCCCAGCTTCGAATCTCCGAAAACGGTCGCTTCGAATACGAACCCGACGGTGCCTTCGATCACTTGGCCGCCGGCACGACGGCGATCGATCAATTTACCTACACGATCACCGATCAATCCGGCCAATCATCGACCGCGGTCATCGACATTGAAGTGACCGGCAAGAACGATGCCCCCGTTGGCATCACGCTTTCACACGCCCGCATCGGAACCGCCGCGACCGCCGGCGACGTCGTCGGCAACCTGTTGGTGATCGATGCGGACAACCTGGACGCCGATGGTAATCCCGATGGCGAAGATTCCGCGTCGCAAAGCATCCTGCCGGGTTTCGATGGCGACGGTCGATTCGTGGTGCTGGGTAATCAATTGGCCATCGCCACTGGCGCGCCGGAGTTGGTCGCGGGCGACTACACCATCGGTGTTTCGGCTGCGGACGACGATGGCGAAACGATCGATCAGTTCTTCCTCGTTTCGATTGTGACCGGTGCGCTGGACCCGTCGCCCGAATTGAGCCTGGAAGAGTTGGCGGCCGATCGCGTCACCGTGGTGGCCGATTCGGGGTTGTTGCAAGTGATCCGCGAAAGTGACGACGTCGTTGTCTTCCAGCAATCGCTCGACGCGACACGGCAGTTGCGGCTGGTTGGTCGTGACGATGTCGCTGAATCGGTGACGGTGGATTATGCCGATGGTGCGTGGTCGTTGCCCGGTGGGTTGATTTTTGAAGCCGGAACCGGCACGGACGAATTGACGCTTGTGGGTGATTCGATCGATGACGTTCAGATTTCACAAACGTCGGCGGCTTGGGGTGACGGAACCATTCGTCATTCCGCACAAACAATGACCACCGATATTCGCTTCACGGGAATCGAATCACTTCGAGTTGAATCGGTTCGCAACATCGATTTCGGAACCCACATTGATCTGGGCGACAAATCACTTTCACTCGACAGCGTCGACGCCATCGTGCTGCCCCAACGAGTCGATATGGACGGCGGCATGCTTTCGTCGACGACGACGCTGGTTTTGGAAACCGGGGCCGTCATGGTGGGAAGCGGAACGATTGATTCGGCGTTGATCGGTGACTTGGGTTCCAGCATTCAAGCCGATGGTGATTTGACCATCGGACGCGTGACATCGCCGGTCGGTTTTGCGACCGAGGGCGAATTGCGCGTCGGTGGCAACACCGTGACCCTGCTGGATTCCAACCGCGTCGCACTGGGATCGTTGACGCATTTGGGCGACGCGGCACTGGCGGGTCGTTTGATCGCCGCGGGCGGCATGAACCTGGATGCCGGTGGCAACATCGAGGGCTTTGGAACGCTCGATTCACCCAACGATATCGCGTTGTTGTCGATGATCAATGGCGATGTGTCGGGTGATTCCGACCAGCGGCCGATCACCTTGACGGGATACATCAAGGGCGTTGGGACGTTTGATAACTTTGTCTTTGACGGCACGTACAGTCCGGGTTTCAGCCCCGCGCAAAGCGTGCTCGGATCGGGCCGGTACGGCGACGATGCGGTGACCCTGCTGGAAATCGGTGGCACCCAGCCGGGAAGCGATGGCCATGACCAGTTGGTGCATACCGGGACGGCCCAGCTGGGCGGTGATTTACAAGTGGATTTGATCAATGGCTTTGCACCCGAGATCGGACAACGATTCGTTTTGATCCGTGCCGACGACGCCATCATTGGCGAATTCGCATCCATCGATTTGCCCGACATCGAATCCGCCGCCGGCGAACAACTGGCCTGGCGAATCGAACGCAGCGACCATGAATTCGCGTTGGTGGTGGCTCCACTGGCTCGGGTCGAAGACGTGATCATCAATGACGGCGAAGCAACGCGTTCGGCGATCTTCAACGTCACCGTTGTATTCAACCAAATGGTCGATTTTGATGCCTCGGACGACGACATTTTCCGCATCATCAACCAGGACACCGGCCTGCAGGCCGGCGAGATTGCCGACGTCTCCGAGGTCGATGGCAAGACCGTGGTGCGGCTGACGTTTGACCCGGGCGATAGCGTCACGGCGGGCGCTTCGCTGGACGATGGCGATTATCACTTGGAAATCGATTCGGCCAAAATTTGTTTGGGCGAAATTCCGTTGGACGGCAACCTGGACGGCCAAGCCGGCGGCGAATTTGTCTTTGGTGATGAAAGCGGCGACGGTTTCTTCCGCAAATATGGTGATGCCGACGGCAGCGGATTGGTGAATCTTTTGGATTTTGCCGATTTCCGAGCGACCTTTGGCCAGCGAGAGGGCGATCCCGCGTTCCGCCGGGACTTGGATGCCAACGGCGACGGCACGGTGGACCTGTTGGACTTTGCCGATTTCCGAACCAATTTTGGGCGTTAGTCCATTTGGCGAGTTTTGTGGTCAAAACCCGACAACGTGCGTCAATCGGCGACCTATCTTTTCGCGGGCCGTCCTAGTGACCGGCGATCCGTTTGTCGGCAAGACGCGGCCCCTGAGATTCCGGCCCCGATGATTCGCCCGCGTACCGCCGATAACGCCCATGTCACCTCCTTCCGCTCCCGGCAAAGCCGACAGCCGCCAGCAACAATTTGAAGAAGTCAAACGTCGCATCCATGGCAAGCTGGTCGACAAGCTGGATTTGTCGCGTGTCGGTGACCTCAAAGGCGAAACCCTTCGCCGGGAAATCCGCATGGTGGTCGAGCATCTTTGTGATGCCGAAGACACCCTGCTGAATCGCCAGGAACGCGAGCGCATCGTTGACGAGGTCATCGATGAAGTGCTCGGCCTTGGCCCGCTTGAATTGATCTTGAAAGATCCCGGCGTCAGCGACATTTTGATCAACGGCCCCCACAATATTTATGTGGAAAAGGGCGGCAAGATGCAAAAGTCGGACGTGAATTTTCGCGACAACAAGCACCTGCTACAGATCATCGACCGGATCGTTTCGAAGGTCGGCCGCCGCGTCGACGAAACGTCGCCCATGGTCGATGCTCGCCTGGAGGACGGGTCGCGAGTCAACGCGATCATTCCGCCGTTGGCGCTCGATGGCGCAGCGGTGTCCATCCGGCGATTTGGGTCCAACCCGCTGAAGTTGGAAGACCTGCTGAACTACAAAGCCTTTACGCCCGAAATGGTGATGTTGCTGGAAGGCTGCATCAAGGCACGCCTAAACGTTGTCATCGCCGGCGGTACGGGTTCGGGAAAAACGACCCTGCTAAACACCTTGTCGTCATTCATCTCGCACGAAGACCGCATCGTGACGATTGAGGACGCGGCGGAAATTCAATTGCAACAGGATCACGTGGTGCGGCTGGAAACTCGCCCCGCCAACATCGAAGGCACCGGTGCGGTCACGCCGACGGACCTGGTCAAAAACGCCCTGCGGATGCGTCCCGAGCGAATCATCATCGGCGAATGTCGTGGTGGCGAAACCTTGGACATGTTGCAGGCGATGAACACCGGCCACGACGGATCGATGACCACAATTCACGCCAACACGCCTCGCGACGCAATCGCTCGTTTGGAAACGATGGTCATGATGGCCGGTTTCGAAATGCCCATCAAAGCGATCCGGACGCAAATTTCCGGCGCCGTCGATATCTTGATCCAAGCCAACCGCTTGCAGGGCGGCCCGCGTCGGATCATGTCGATCACCGAAGTGGTCGGCATGGAGCAGGACACGATCGTGATGCAGGAGATTTACGGCTTCAAGCAACTCGGCGTGGACGAAAATTCCAAGGCCCACGGACATTTCATTTGCACGGGCGTGCGTCCAACGTTCATGGATCGCTTGGAAGCCGCCGGCGTGCGATTGCCGGCAAGTGCGTTCCGTGAACGCGTGATGATGAAGGCGTAAAGGAAAACCACCGCCCGAATCTGCAAGTCCCCATTTGAACCTATTCCCCAGCCTGTTTGACCCGTTATGACCACCCTAGTGATAGCAATCGTCATCGGCATTCTCGTTGCCGCGTCGGTGGCTTTGGCAACGACGATCGTGATGCCATCGCCCGAATCGACTGCGACCGAAGACCGACTTTCGGCGCTCGCCTCGCGACGGCGTGGCGGCGCGGGCGAATCGGAACAGGAAAGCCTGCTGATGACCAGCGACGACGCCGATGCGGCGTCGATGATCAACAAACTGTTGGAGAATATTCCGGCACTGGGGGATTATCTGGACCAGGCGAATGTGAAAATGTCGCCGTCCAAATTTGCGATTCTGTGCTTGTCAATGTTCGGTGCCGGCGTGGCGGTCTGCGTGGTCAGCCCCGTGCCGATCCTGCTGGCCCCGATCTTTGGTATGGTGTTGGCGGCGTTGCCGATGGGCTGGGTGATGTGGAAACGCAAGAAACGGCTGGCGAAATTCGGCAACCAAATGCCCGAGGCACTCGAATTGCTCGGTCGCTCGCTTCGCGCCGGCCATTCGTTGCAGGCCGGTTTTGGTTTGGTCGCCAACGAAATGCACGAACCGCTGTCGGTCGAATTCGGGCGGGCCTTTGAAGAACAAAACTTCGGGATTCCGCTGGACGAGGCCCTGGAAGACATGGCCACGCGGATTCCCAACATGGACCTGCGATTTTTTGCCACCGCCGTCATCCTGCAACGACAAACCGGTGGTGACTTGGCGGAAATTTTGGACAAGATCGGCCACCTGGTCCGCGAGCGTTTGATGATCCTGGGCCAAATTCAAGCCCTGACAGGTGAAGGGCGGATGTCCGGTGCGGTGCTGCTGGCACTGCCTCCGGTGCTTTTCCTGGTCATGCTGAAGTTGAACTTCGAATACGTGATGATGTTGTTCACCGACGAAATCGGACGCTACCTGCTTTGCGGAGCCTTGGTTTCTCAAGTCCTCGGTGCGTTGATGATCAAGAAGATTATCACCATCAAAGTTTGATCGCATCCTTTTCACACCCGCACACCCCCCTCCCGCCCGTAACCGATCATGTTGCTCGCGATTACTTTCAGTCCCGTCTTGATGGCGTCCGTCGCCGTTTTCATCACGGCAACGTTCATTGCCTTGGTGGTGATCAACCGCATCACCGGCGAGGACAAGCCGCTTGCCGAGGCCCGCTTGGATGCCATGCGGCGTGGCAAGACCGTTGATGAAGATGGCGAACCGGACAAGCAAAAGAAAAAGAATGAAGCCCTGGCGGCCGTGCTTGAAAAAGCCACCAGCCCGCTGGAAAAAACGGTCACCGGTAGCGAGAAGGAGATGGGCGATCTGCGGGAAAAGCTGATCAATGCCGGTTTCCGTCACGAACGCGCGCCCGTCATGTTCAAGGGATTGCAATTCATCGTCGCCGGTGTGGGATTGTTCTTGGGTGGTGTGTTTGGCCTGGTCTGGGACGGCTTCTCGCAAGGATTATTGATCAAAACGCTCGGCGGTTTGATCGTCGGATTCATGGGGCCCAATTTCATCCTGAATCATCTTGTCAAACGCCGAAAGCAAAAGATCTTCCTGGGATTGCCCGACGCACTGGACTTGATGGTCGTTTGCGTGGAAGCGGGTTTGGGTATCGATCAAGCGCTGCGCAAAGTTTCGGAAGAAACGTCGAAGGCACACCGCGAAATTGGTGAAGAATTTGGCATTGCGAACCAGCAACTGCAATTCGGTCGAACCCGTTCGGACGTCTTGCAGGCGCTCGGCTTTCGTGCCGGCGTCGATGACCTTAAACAGCTCGCATCGATTCTGATCCAGGCGGACAAGTTCGGATCGTCGGTCGCGACGGCGCTGCGGGTGCAAAGCGATTCGATGCGAACCAAGCGTCGTCAGATGGCCGAGGAAAAGGCCGCCAAGACGGCGGTGAAGATGATCTTCCCCTTGGTGCTGTTTATCTTCCCCGGAATTTTCGTCGTGTTGGTCGGCCCCGCCGGTATCAACATGTGGCGGGACATGCTGTCGCAGGGTTAAGCGTCGCTTGAGCAAGACGTCGCTATTCACTTGGAGTAGCAAGCCTCGCCGACGCGAAGAAAATGAAACGCCTCGGAGAGGCGTGGTACTTTGAATTCTACGCCTCGGAGAGGCGTGCTACGTTGAAGCGGTAACCCGCGACTTCGGTTTCCCGATACAATTTGGGACCGTCGTTTGTCCCGTTTCCACCGCACGCTCCGCCGATGACTCAAAGCACCTATTTGAGTGGTGACGCGACACAGCCGGCAACGACTTTGAGTAGTCCCTAGAGAGACCCCATGGACGTCGATCGAGCGGATGATTTGGAACGAATCATCGGCCACTTGGACACCCAATACGAACGCGGCGACGAATGCGTGCATCCCGATACGGGCATCATCGTCACCGATGGCGAATACGATGCCCTTCGCCGCGAACTCAAGACGCTGCGCCCCGATTCGACGGTTTTTGAAACCGCCACCGCGTCTTCAATGCAATCGGAAAATCGCAAGATCGCGCACGATCCACCGATGACTTCGCTTGAAAAAGCCAGTCACGAAGATGTCGCGACGCAGGAGGAAATGCTGTTCAAGTGGATCACCGACACGATGGGGAACGCCCCGGACACGTTGGCGGATCAGCCTCAAACGACGATCAAGGGAAAAACGTACAAGGGCGAAGCCGTTTCTTATGCCAAGGGCTATCTTTACCAGGCTTACAAGCTGGATGGTGTCGCGATTGGCATCTACTACGAACAGGGCAAGCTGGTCGCCGCCGGATTGCGACCACGCGACGGCATCAACGGCGAAGACGTCACCGAGCAGGCAAAGTTTGTCCAAGGCATTCCCACCCAGCTCAAGCAGCCGGTGACCTGTTCCATTCGTGGCGAATTGATTTGCACGCTTTCGGATTTCGAGACCGTCCAAAAGGAATTGGAAGCCGCGGGTGAACCCCTTCGCGCGAACCCGCGTAATCACGCCGCCGGCGGCATTCGGCAATTCAAGAAGCCGGAAAAAACACAGGCGATGCGGTTAAGCTTCATCGCCTACACCATCGAACGACTGGACAATCCGCCCTACAAAACCGAAGTCGAACGCGCGAAGTATTGTTCAGAACAACTCGGGGTACCCTACGTCGAAACGAAACCGTTTCGCTTCGCCGATCTTGCGAAAATGGAAGCCGCGGTTCCCGATTTGGACTTCGAAGTCGACGGCGTAATCATCGGCGTCAACAACCTTGAAGACCAAGAGCAACTCGGCCGTCACGGTGACCGCGAAACCGGTAACCCACGCGGCAAGATTGCTTGGAAGTTTCGCGAGGAAGAAGCCACGCCGGTGATCAAGGACGTCCAGTGGCAAACCGGACGCACGGGGAAAATTGTCGGTGTTGCGATCTTCGATCCTGTGCGTTTGGCCGGCACCAATGTCTCTCGCGCGACGCTGCACAACGCCGGTTTCATGCAGCGAAATCAAATCACGATCGGATCGACGATTGCGGTTCGCAAGGCGGGAAAGATTATCCCCAAGGTGACGCGTGTGGTCGCCGGCCAAGGGGAACCGCAATTGCCCGATCAATGTCCGTCGTGTCAAGCCAAGACGGTTCTGGAACAGGGCGGTGGCGACGACATGCTGGAACTGGTTTGCAAGAATGCCGATTGCCCCACGCAAAACATCAGCACACTCTGCCATTTTTTGGCGTCGATTGGCGTGCTGGGCTTGGGCGAAAGTCGCGTCACGCAATTGGTCAAAGGCGGCGCGGTCAATTCGGCGGCCGACTTTTATCGCTTGGATGTCGACAAGGCCGAAGCGACCGGGCTATCAACTCGGCAATCGCTGTTGGCCATCGCTGGGATTCAAATGATCCCCGCGCCGGACAAACTTGACAATGAAGAATTGCAAACGCGGATTGATGCGGCCAAGCAGTCCAAGAAGAAGATTCCGTTGTGGCAGCTGTTTGCTTCCTTTGGAATTGATGCCGCCGGCAAATCCGCCGGCAAAGCACTTTCGGAACACTTTGGTTCGTTCGATGCGATTCGCAAGGCCAGCGTCGAGGAACTCGAAGCGGTCGATGATGTTGGCACCAAAACGGCTCAAACCATTCACGATTATCTCAAGACGCATCACGACGAAATCGATGATTTGTTGAATTTCATCGAACCCGAATTGCCCACCGTCGGCAAGCTAAGCGGGAAACGGTTTTGCTTCAGTGGCGGCTTCGCCGAGGGCAAACGCCACTGGGAAGAAATAGTCGAATCGTTGGGTGGGGTGTGTTCGAGCAGCGTGTCCAAGAAGACGGATTATTTGGTCGCCGGCAGTGGTTCGGGTTCCAAAAGCAGCAAGGCGGAAAAGATCGGGGTGCCCATCATTACAATCGAACAACTACAGGAATTGCTTTAAGGCTCCACACCCGCGAACGATTCGGGAGCGAACAATACGCTATTCCTTTACGGCACCCTCAGTGTCAGCGTCACCGCGATGGAGTTGGGTGTAGCATTAGAATCTATTGAGCGTTGAGATCTGGATTTATTCACCAGCCAAAAGTCCCAGTGATGATAGCCATGTGCGTCGAGATTGACTTGCGAGGAAAACTTGCGTCAATCGAGTTCGACTTTGCCGAAATTTTTCGGCGGCGGATCGTACCGATTTCCTGGCGAGTCATTCTGCTCGGCGCTTTCTTGATGCCGGCGAATCAGCCGCGGGCGGATGGGCCCGCCGCAAACAGCCCGAAATCGGAACCCGCGGCGGCTTCTGACAATACGGTGCTGCAAGTCAGCGCGGTTGATGAAACCGGCCAGCCGATCGCCGGTGTGAGGTTCTATTCCAGCATCACCCGCTTCGAGAACGAATCCGATGTCAAAATCAGCCGAGCAGAGAATTTCACGGATCAACTTGGCAAGGCCCAAATTGATTTGCCCGAACGGCTTCGATCCATTCGGACTTGGGCGTCGAAGAAAGGCCATGTCAGTCTGTTCTTCAATTGGGAAGAAGGTGAAACCGACGACATGCCGGCTCAATTTCAAGTCGTCTTGCAGGAGGGCACGCGGTTGGGCGGAACTTTGGTTGACGATGCCGGCGTGCCGGTGGTTGGCGCGAAGATTACCATCAATTTGGACCAGGGAGGTCGGAAAGTGGATCCGAACGATCGCACCGTCCTCAGTCGTACCCTTGCCTACGGCGATGACGCGTCGGTGACCGACGACGCGGGGCGCTGGTCGATCGAAAACGCGCCGGTCGGCGATGATTTGCTACCTTACTTTCGCATCGAACATCCGGATTTTGTGCCGTTGGAATCGGCAAAGCCTGCGATCCATTGGGGGGCCGGGCTCGCGGATCTGCGTTCCGAAACCGCTCGGTTTTCATTAGTCCGTGGCGTTCCGATTTCGGGCCGGGTGACGGACCCGGCGGGCCAGCCAATTGGAAAGGGGCTGGTGGTTTGGGGAGACCAGCCGTACCGCCAGCGTGGGTCCCAAGAGGTTGAGCTTCGCGCGGACGGAACGTTCGACATACCGGCACAAGCACCGGAGCCCATTCGGGTCACCGTGGTCGCGCCGGGTTGGATGCCGATGGAAAGGATGGTCGACCTGAGCGACGGCAAGGCGAGCGTGGAAGATTTCCAATTGAAGCCCGGAAAGACGATCCACTTGCGTTTCGTGGATGCCAGCGAGCAGCCGCTTGATGACGTTTACGTGGGAATTGAGAGCTGGCATGACGCCAAGGCGCTGTACAACGATCGTCATCCCAACGTCAAACCTTCGGGTATTCCGGGCCACGTCGATTCCGAAGGCGAATTCATCTGGACCTGGGCACCCGATGATCTCGTCAAATTGTCGGTTCTTTCGAAACGTTTTCAATTTCAAAAGATCATTGACGTGGTTGCGAGCGATCAACCCCGGACGATCGTCTTGGCGAAGCCGTTTCAGTTTTTTGGTCGAGTCCTTGATGCGGAAACGGGAAAGCCGGTGGAAGCTTTCACGATCGAGAGAAAAACGTTTACATCCGCCGCCGCCAATGCCCGAGGCATTGTGCAAGGATCTTCGCTGCAGGAATTTCAAGACGGCGACTTTAAGGCCAGCCGAACTTTTTCGACGGGTGACACCAAGCGATTGGCTTTTCGGATTCGCGCGAGTGGTTACCGGGAGTTTCTGACGGAAAAATTTTCGTTCGAATCGCCAAGCGAGCCGCAGACGATTCGATTGACACCCGCACCACCGCGTCACCTGCGCGTGCTGGATGGGGATGGAAATCCGGCCAGCGGCACCGTGCATCTTGCCGGACCGGATGACGCGATGATGATCAACGATTTCAACGATTACTTTCGAAGTTTGGGACCGACGGAGCGTCTGGATGAAAACGGCGAACTTCGATACGGTGCATTCGCCACACGATCGGCCGAGGTGGTGGCTTCGCAGGAGGGCTATGCCGAGACGTACGTCGGTCCGGATGAACAACCCCAAACATTACAACTGCGCCCTTGGGCAAGCCTGGAAGGACGTGTCACCGAAGGCGATCGAGCGCTTGCCCAGGCACGGGTGATCTGTCGTCCGATTCGGGAACTTGGCGGATCGAATCCGCATGTCCAAGACATTTTTCAAGCGTTAACGGATCCCGATGGGCGGTTTCGATTCGAAAAACTGCCTCCGGTGCCTGTCGTGGTCCGCACAATTCTCTCACCTTGGAATGATTATGATTATCAATCCAGTCGCGCACTACCAGTTGCACTGGAGCCCGGCGAAACGGCGACGGTGGAACTGGGCGGCGGTGGCCAGCGAGTCGTCGGCCGTGTTCAGTGTGTCGGGGCGGGTTCCGATGACATCCAGTTTCGCTGGGGTATCAATCGCCTCGTGCGTGTCGATGGTGGCGTCGCGACGCCCGATCATGTCGTGCGTGATCGACGGTTTCGCGCCGGTGAAGCGGCCGCCTGGGAAGCGAAGCTGGATGCGGGTTTGGACCCAAATGTGACCCGCGAATCGTTTTCGTTTCGCATCGATCCGGACGGTCGCTTTTCAATCAGCGGTGTTCGGCCGGGCGAATACCGAATGCTGATTCAATTGTATGAACCCCCCACGGGTTGTTTGGTGGAACCGATTGGTTACGGCTTTCTGTCGTTCAAGACAGAAGATTTTCAACAAGCTGATGGGACCGTGGACCTGGGCGATGTGGAAGTGGAACTTCGCCCGCTGCCGCAGCCCGGCGACACGCTACCGGACTTTCGCTTCCGGGATTTGGACGGTCAGCAGCGGAGCATTTCGGAGTATCGCGGCAAGACGGTATTGATCGACTTTTGGGCGTCGTGGTGCAAGCCGTGCCTGGAGGCGGCCCCGGATTTAAAGGCGATCCACAACGCAATGAAAAAACAAAAGCATGTGGCCATGATTGGCATCAGCGTGGATCGCGATGCCGAGGCTGCCAAGCTGGCGGCGATGCGAGCGGGTTTCGATTGGCCGGTCGGCGTGATCGCGAACCGAGCGGAAAGCCAGACACCCGCGGAAGTCCTGGGGGTGTCGACCGTCCCCACCTATTTGGTGATCGGGCCGGCCGGCGAAATCATCTATCGGGGTTTCAGCCATGCCGACGCTGCGGCGGCCTGCGGAATGGACAATTGAACGATGGTTAAACATCGGTGAAGGACAATTGACAGCGTTAATGGGTTTTTCGAGTATATTTGGGGTTTTGCCCTCGCCGCTTCCGCCGCTCGATGGACGCATTTTGATGGGGCAACGAATGGATCTTGCAGGGCAATTCGTTGAAGCCGTTTCGGAAACCCATCGCGCTGGTCGCCCTGTTCGCTTTGCTGTTTGGCAATGCGGCTGGGTGGACGCACGTCGGGTGCTCGGCGCATTCCGCCCAGGTTTGCGGTCATGGCGAATGTTGTTCGGCGGGCATCGCCGGTCATGGTGATCCGGTTGCAACTGCGCAGCCCGAGGCAGCTGCGAAGCCCAAGGCGGCTGCGAGACGCGGGGCGGCTGGGCACCATCATGGGTGTGCTTGCCGCGGACATTCGCATCACGTCGGCACCGTTGCTGGGGATGATTGCCGCGATACCTCAGGCAGCGAAGATTCGCCGGAACCCTGCCCGCATCATCATCCGCCCACGCCGCACGATCCGGCGCACTGCTCGATTTGCCAAAGCTTCTTTGAATCTCGCGACGCGGTGACCTTTGAATTAGGACCGCCAAACATTGTCGTGATGATCGTTGATCGTGATGGCTTCCCGCAAAACGATGTCTTATTTTCTCATCTGCCGAAGAACCTGCAGCGGGCTCGGGGACCGCCAAGCGTTTGACGCTTGTTTTGATTTTTTCCCGAGCACTTCCTAACTGAGGAGCAACCATGGCGAACAGTCATGGTGTGTCCAAGTCGGCAAGTCGGGTGTCGCGTGTGCTGACCACCGATTTTTGTCCTTGGGCGAACCGTTTTGTCTATTGGCTGAAGGAACCGATTGGATGGTTCGTCTTGGCCACTTTGATCAGTGTGATGGTGGGACTGTATTTCAGTCCGGTGGGTTGGACGTTGGCCGCATCGCTCAGCGCGATCATGTTGGTCGGCATGCTGTGGCCGTTCATCGCCGTCCGCACCGCCCGCTGCGAACTTCGCCCCGAAGTAGATTGTGTGCATGAGGGCGATGCTTGTCGCATGTTGGTTTCGGTTCGCAATCGGATTCCAATGCCCTTGTGGGGTTTGGCCGTCGAAGGCTATTTGGATTGTGATCGCGAGGCCGCGTCGCCCACGGTGGGTTTGGCGTGCGTGCCGCCGCTTTGCATCAGCCAGTTTGGATTGGCCGTGACCCCGGCGATGCGCGGTCGATATCCGATTCACACGCCCACGGTGGCCTGTTCGTTTCCGTTTGGCATTTGGACCGCCCGGCGGCCGTTGGCCGAAACCAAAACACTGACCGTATGGCCGAAGATTTATCGTATCGAAGGCACCTGTCCGATGATGGGCCGGGCGCTTGCGGAACAGGGCGATGGCAATCGGGGCGGACGCAGTGGCGACTTTGTCGGCGTTCGTGGATACCGGCGGGGGGATTCGGCCAAACACATCAATTGGGTCGCGTCGGCCAAGGTCGAATCCTTGATGGTGACCGAACGCAGCGGCCCGCAGTGTGTTGAATTGGACGTCATGGTCGACACGACCGCCACGCAATCCCGCGAGCAGCTAGCCGATCGCATTCGCGTTGCCGCGAGTGTCCTGGTTCATCTGCATCAATTGGGTTTGCCGATGAGAATTACCATCGGCAATCGTCCGCTGCGGTTGATCCCCGGTGCGACCGGGCGGCGTCAGATTTTGGACGCCTTGGCGATGGTTCCCACCGACGGCACCCCTGACGCTCGACTGGAATACACGCCCACTGGCAAGAACGCGGCGATCGTGTTTACCCGTGATGCCCAGCGGGGCGAAGTCGTGCGGATGATCGATCCGGATGGTGGCATGCGTCGCGGCGACGGCCGCTCGGGTGGCGGTTGCCGCGAACGCGCGTTGCCCATGGGCGAATCCATCGGCGAACAGGTTCGAGATTTTTGGACGGAGGTTCACGATGTCGACTTCGCCGCGTAGGCGCATCGAAGCGATCCTGCTTGCGACCATCGGAATTCTCTCGGTGGTGCCGCTGCGAATTTTCGTGGAATCGTCGCCGTGGCTGTTCGCGGAATTGGCCGCCATCGCGATCTTGGCGGCGCTGCGGCTGTACGCGGGCACTCGCGAGCAGGCAGCGGGCACCGCCACCAGAGAATCGGGCACCGCCAGGAAACCAACCGGCACTGCCACAAAACCAACGGGTACGATCCGGAAACCAGCGGGTGCTCCGGTGCAAGCTGATGCGTCGGTGCCCGCGGAGAGTGCCGCGACGCGGGACTTGCGGATTTCGTTTGCCTGCAACGGGTTGAGCGCCCTGTTGATGTTGTCGCCAATCTTGGTGGCGATCGCCGCACGAGCCTTCGGGGCGGCTGTGCCTTTTGAAATGACGGCGTTATCGGCCTTTGGTGCGGCGGCACTATCCATCGCGATCAGTGCCAAAACCGACCGCACCCGTTCGATGTCGTTGGTCGCCAGTGGATTCCTGGTGCTGTTCGCCACGGCGATTTCGGACAGCCCGCGAGCGGCGATCATCGCGATCGTCTGGATGACCGGCTGCGTGTGGCATTTGGTGGCCAACCATTGGGAACGATTGGAAGTGTGCCTGGCGGACTCGGTTCGCCCGACCGTGGTCGTCCGTCCGTTGACCATTTTGGCGGCGGTGGTTCTTTGCGTTCTCGGCGGCTGGGCGGCTCACGATCGCTTTGGGGATTCGCAGCGTTTTACCGGCGGATTCATGCCCACCAGTGGCGGGTCAAAGTGGTCTGACCCGGCGGCACGATCGGGTGTGGGAAGCGGCGATGCGGCAATCGCGGCCAAGGATCATGCGGAATCTTTCGGCGCCGTCGAATCCGATTTGTTTCTGGAAACCACGCAATCAACGCTGTTCGATATGTTCACCGACAGCATTGGTGAACCCAAACGGCGAAAGGTCAAACGCGAGTTTCGCCAAGGCCTGGCGCCTGAGAAGCTGATCGAAACCCACGAGAAAACGGTCAAAAGCGAACAGGGAAGTTCCTCGTTCACCACCGACCGCATGCCGCCCAAAAAGCATCGCCACTTCAAGGACGCCACCCAGGATGCGGTAGTCCAGTGGGACGGGCCGACGGGCATTCGATTGGCGATGCATCGCTACGACACCTTCGACGGCGTCCAGTGGAGCAATCAGGGCAACCACGCCGTTGCCAACTTGACCGAGCAATCGATCCGGGAACGACCGTGGTTCTTTGACCCGGACATGCACGACCGGATCAACAAAAACAGCGATAGCGTGCAGGTGAATCTGCTGAAGGTCCTGCGTTTGGATTCGACTCGGATTCCCACCCCGATGATGACGGCCGGCCTGCATATCAAGGACATCATCCAAAGACAGTTTTTTGGAATCGATCCCGATGGGACTTTTTTCATGCCCGGCCGCGAAAAAATACCGCCGCTGACGGTCGTCAACATCGCGTCGATGTCGGTGATGGAAGACGAGTTGCTGGAACAGGTGCCCGCCTACGAGCAGCTGCGTCAGCGCATCCAAAAAATCCGCACGGAGTTCGTATTTGATCGTGGAATCACCACCGAGGGCGACGTTCCGCTTGATGAATTCATTCGCACACGGCGTGGCGGCGATCATTTGTTCGCGACCTATGCCGCGATGCAGGCTCGTGAATTGGGTTTGCGATCACGTTTGGTGACGGGGTTCTATGTTCGCCCGGATGCGTTTGAATATTCCGCCGGCCACGCGAACGTGACCGCCGACGATGTTCACGTGTGGGTCGAAATCCAGATGGACGATGGTCGCTGGTTCGAAATTGAGCCGACGCCGGGCTATTTGGAACCCGTCTACCAACCCTCGTTGTTTTTGCGTGCCAAGCGTATGGTCGCGGCTTATTGGTTGCACGCGGTCGTTGTCGCGTGCGTGCTCGCGATGCTGTACGCGACTCGGTTGATTTGGGTCGAATGGCTGCTGACGCTCGGCTGGTCGTTGACGTGGCCGCTCAGCCCCAAGCGGCAACTCTCCATTGCGATGCGAATTATCGAATGCCGCGCTGGGATGCTTGGCAAACCCCGACCGATTGGCAAACCGCAACGCGACTGGGTCGAAGCCTTGAGTGCCTCCGATGCAACGCTCCGCACACGGGTGGCACAATACTGTGACGCGGCCGACCGAGTCGTTTTTGGTGGTGGCAGAGATGTCGACCGCGAATCGATCAGCCGCTTCGTACGCGGTCTTTCAAGCACGAAGCTGCGTCGCTCGCTGGGTCTCCAGTAATTCGCTGGGTCTCCAGTAAACCATCCCCACACCAACCATCCTCACGCAAACACCCCACTCGACCCAACCACTATGGACGCGCTGTTGTCAGAACCTTCCAGTGAAATGTCCGCCGGCCTGATGACGCTTCGTGATCGACTCGGTCGCGTGTTGTTGGGCAAGTCCGAGCAGATCGAAATGGTGCTTGCGTGTTTGTTGTCGCAGGGCCACTTGTTGCTTGACGATTTGCCGGGCACCGGCAAAACCACCTTGGCCAAGGCGCTCGCCGATAGCCTGGGCGGACGTCTGGCGCGGATTCAGTGTACGCCGGACTTGTTGCCCACCGACGTGACCGGCTTCAATTTATTCAATCAAAAGACACGGGAATTTGAATTTCATCCTGGGCCGGTGTTTGGCGATGTCTTGTTGGCCGACGAATTGAACCGCACGACGCCGCGAACCCAAAGCGCGCTGTTGGAGGCGATGGCCGAGCGGCAGGTGACCATCGATGCCGTGCCACACACTCTGTCGGAGACGTTTTTTGTCATCGCGACTCAAAACCCCATCGATTCGCACGGCGCGTACCCGTTGCCCGAGGCCCAACTGGATCGATTCACCATCAAGCTGCAAATTGGATACCCCGATCGTCAGGCGCAATTGGGCATCCTGGAAAATGCGACCAAGGCCAAAGATTCGAACGCCGCATCGGGCGACGTCGTTTCACTGACACGGTTGCGGCAAATGCAGCAGCACGTTCAAACCATCACTGTGCATCCGCGTGTCCGCGAATATTTGGTGGACCTGGTCGAGGCAACGCGAAACCATTCGGCGATACAATTGGGGGTTAGCCCGCGGGGGATGTTGCACTGGCAGCGGATTTCGCAGGCGTGGGCGGCATTGCAGGGGCGTGACTTTGTGACCCCCAGCGATGTCGCCAAGGTGGCCCATCCGGTATTGTCCGTCCGGCTGCTGACGGCGACCGATGATGTCGATTCGGTCATCGACCAAGTGATGTCGCAAGTGGCTGCACCGGAGTACAAATGAAAATCCCAAGCCGAATTCCCGCGTCGTTTGTTGGCAGCGGGAATCGATGCCCCCAGCGTGAGAGCACGCGGCGGAAGACCACGCGGCCCGAGACCACGCGGCGCAAGACCAGGCGTTTGACAACGTTGTGCGGTTGCTGGCTGCTTGCCATCGCCGCGCTTGCCGGTTGCAACTCGGACGGGCCCGGCAAGACTTCGTTGTTCGAAGACGATCACGTCGTGGCCGCGCACTGGCCCGAAGGTCTGCCCGATTTGGTCGACAAGCTTCGCGAGCGGGCGGCAAAGATCAAACAATCGTCGGACCCTGATCTGCGCTCCGAACTGGATGATTTGGTCGATTGGGTTGGGGAAGTCGCCGCCGACACGAACTTGTCCGAAGACGATTGGGTGCCGTTGTACGAGGCCAGTCAGTCGATCGCCAAAAAACTGGACCAAAGCGGTGGCACGCCGGCGGATGAGGTTCTTGAAGACATCGAATCGCTGTGCCAAATGATTGAGCGTTCGATTCCCTTGATCCCCAAAGATTTGGTCAGCCTGAAGGCGGACGCGCGATGAGTCAATCCTTTTCGATGATGCTGGGCGGCGGACTGGTGCGTGTCCTGCAGGGCTTTGCCGCCGCCGCACCGACGCTGCTGGTCGGCCTCTTAATCGCCTCGATCATTCGCTACTACCTGGGTGATAAGGGCACGCGGCGTTTGTTCGGTGGCGATTCGATTCGTTCGCTGCCGCAATCCTGGTTGGTGGGGATGCTGTTGCCGGTTTGCTCGATCGGTGTGCTGCCGATCTTGCGCGAGATGCGTCGGGCGGGGGTCAAACCGGGGGCGATGTCCGCCTTTGCCCTGTCGGCGCCGCTATTCAACCCGCTTTCGCTCCTTTACGGGCTGACGCTCAGCCGGCCGTTGGTGATTTTGTTGTTTGCGTTCGGGTCGCTGCTGATCGTGACGGCGCTGGGGTTGTTTTGGGATTTAAGGGGCAAGCGAAACGCGGGCGACGATGCAGATGACGCCTCGTCAACGGCCGATGTCACGGAAACGACCCCCAACAACGAAAATTTCAACAACGCCGGGGATTCCGGCAATTCCACAGGCGATGCCAGAGAAGATGATCACGAGCGTTTGATTGGCCTGCGTCGATTGGCGGCCACGCTGGTGCATTTTTCAAGAGAACTGACGGGCGTCGGCGTGGGCTTGACGCTGCTGGGACTGGCGGGCCTGGCGGTCGTGGCCGCCGTGTTACCCTACGGTGCGATGCAGCACGCGGTCGAACGCGATGATTTGACCGCGCCTTTGACGATGCTGCTGGTCGCGGTGCCGGTTTACGCCACTCCGATGTTGGCGATGAGCCAGTTGGGCATGATGTTCCAGCACGCCAATTCACCTGGCGCGGCGTTCACCCTGTTGATCCTGGGCACCGGCTTGAACCTGGCAACGCTGGTTTGGTTCGCCAAGCACTTTGGTTGGAAGCCGACCGCGTTGTGGTTCATCTCGTTGATCGTGATCGTGCTGGGCATTTCTTATGGAATCAATAAGCCCTTGATTCCCCAGGGCGTCGAACCGGCCGGTCACACGCACGCCTTTGATATCTACACCAACCCGATGACAAGCTTCCACAAATTGGATTGGGAAACGCTTCAGGGATTGGTGGTCAAGGACGTCGACATTAGCGCGGTGGCATCGCTGGCGGTTCTGGGCTTCTTGGCTTTGGTGGGCATTTGTCTGCGACTGGGCAAGATTGATGAAGCGTATCTGATACGCACCGCTCGCGAGGGATCGTTTGCCTCGTCGCTGCACGGGCCCGATGCGACACAACGAAAGGGTTTGGACAAGGTCGTGCCGCGGGGTGTGATCGGCGCCAGCATGCTGGGCGGCCTGGTGGCGCTCAGTGTCGTGGCGTGTTTTGCGTATTACCCGTCACCCGAAGAGTGCTTGGAAGAAATCAAGACCGCGCGAGCGGAATGCTTATCGGCGGCCAATAGCGGCGACGCGGAACATGCGTTGGTGTGGTTGGAAATTTGGGACGACTGGAGCCGCCGGCTTGAGGTGGGAACGTTCCTACGCACCGGCAAAGTGCGTCCGTATCAACGGATGCAGGGTTATCTGGTCCGCAAAAAGCTGGAAAATTTGGAACATGAATTGGAGGCCGAACCACCGGTGGTTGAAGAAACCAAGGCCGCGGTTCGCGATTTGTTGTCATCGACATCGCGATGGGTACGAGCGTTCCGCAGGTAAGATTTTTGCTTGGTTGTCGGCGCGCGGATTCGCGTGAGCCGCTGGCCGAGCTATAAGCGAATCCACGGGTACCACGATTGCATAGGACCGCCCGCAACACTCGGCCCGTTGTTAGAGCTTCTGCCCCCTCACCCCAACCCTGGCCTGGCGCACTGTTGCTAACGTGTTTGCAAAGCATGGCATTTTCGGTCTCCGAAGTGCTGGAAGGCCTTCGCTCGCTTGGCCCACAGCGTAGGGCCCACTTTTTCTGCGATCCATCGCTTGGCGGCCTGGGTTGACGTTCGCCGCAAGGCCGTGCGGACATCCACGGCCGTCCAAGTCCGCAACAGCGTTGGAAGGCTTGCAAGCAGACCCGTGAAGCCG
>JBCCRW010000045.1:0-20013 GCA_039201055.1 Planctomycetota bacterium
ACCGAACTTGACGACCAACGATTGGTTGACGGCCGAACGCAAACGCAGCGCGCCGCCAAAGCTGCCCGTCAACGAATAGATGGGTTCTTCGACCACGTGCGTGATGCCGGTGTCGTCCCAAACGGTGTCACGCGTGACAATTTCCCCGCGGATTTCCAAACCATTGATCGCGTGCGCGTTGATTTGGTTTTCCTGGATCAAGGGGCCTTGATTGGCCAGGCGACCGACAAATTGATCCGCGGCGCCCGTCGAACGACCGCGATCGGAGATCGCTTCATCGGTCAACGCATCCGGATTGATGCTGATCGCCGCCCCGGTGCCGTCATCGATGATGTTGCCGATCAGGATCGGCTGGGCACCGCGAACAAAAATGGTCGCCGCCGTGTTGGAGCCGCGGCCGACGCGAATGTCCTGGGCGTCCGTGTTGGGGTCCACGCCGTCGGCGTTGAATTGAAAGACCGAGTTGGTGACGCGGACGTCGGCCTGCAAAATTTCCAGCGGATTGAAGTCCGCCAGACCGCCCTCGATCGATCCGACACCACCGGCGTATCGCTGTTCGACAAAGTCAAGCGATCCGGTGACGCCCTGGCGCAGCATGATGCCGCCCCAATCGCCGGCCGTCGCGACGACGTCATCGTTGTTGCTGCTGGCGTCAAATGTGCCGCCGGCGCCGACGGTGTCGTCGGCCAGCGATGTGAAGTGAATCGGTTTCCCGGCGACACCTTCGGCATAGAAGTCCGCACCGAAGGTGGCTTCGATTCGTGACGTGTCAAATTTGAGCACGATGCCCGGATCGATCGTCAGCCGCGCGTCGAAGCGGGGCAACAAACGACTGCCACCATCGGCGTCGCTGCCGAGTTCTTGTCCCAGCAGGGAACCGGGGAAATCGGCAGGATTCAAACCGATGTCGACGAAATCGGTTTCGCCTTCGCGAAGCGTTTCGATGCGAATGTAGCGGCCGGTCGTCGGGTTCAGACGATAAACGTGGGTCCCCAAAAAACGGTCATCATCCGCCGGTGGCTGCGGGATATCTGACAAAGTGATCGTACCGTCTTGCAATGCGATCGTTGATACCGTCGGCTCGCTGGCGGGAGATTCGCCACCGAACACATCCAGGAATGTGAAGCGGTAGTCATAAACCAGGTCGCGTTGCAATTGACCGCCACCGGATCCGGCGACCGGTGGCATCATCATGTTGACCGCCGGACGGGTGGCACTTGCCGCGATGCCGCCACGAAGTTCGCCGGTGTCCAAATAGCGACTGGACGATCCGTCCAGCGTCGTCACCAGTTCGTACTGCATCATCCCGCCGCCGACGCGTCCGCGGTACAAACGGCGGCCCGCAAATTCCTCCGGTGCAGGCGGTAGATTTGCCAGTTCCACCGATCCGCCACCGGCCAGATCAACCTGGCGAGTCGGCAAGGAGATGAGCGATTCGCTGCCCTCGACCGTGACATACGAAAGCACGTATTCATAAACGCCCGGGTTCAAACCACCGCCGATGCGGGGCCCCAAGGTGACCGCCAACACATCGGGTCGGTCTTCGAGCAATTCGGGTCCACCAGGATTGCCGGCAATGGTCAGCGTTTGGCTGAGCGTGTGCGTGATGTCGGTGTCGTCCAAACGTCCCGAAACGCTGAGGACTTCGAGTTGTTCGCCGGGTTCGGTTTCGACGCGAATGGACAACGCGTTGATCGAATTGTCACGCAAGATATTGCCGGCCAAGTCGGGACCGACACGTTGGTAATCGCTGGTGAAGGGCGTGACACGCTGATACCGCGGGGCATGAAAATTGTCTTCGCGAAACGAATCGGGATCAGCGGAGATCGCGGCGTCGGCCGAATTGGAGATCGTGTTGTAGATCAACGACGGGCGTGCTTGCGTCAGTTTGATCGGTGACGTCGACGTGGCCGCCTGGTCGACTCGGCCGCCACCAAATCGAATGTCGGCGTGGGAGACGTAATTGACGAAGATGCCTTCTTCCGCATAGGTCCCGCGACCCTCGGCCAGATCGACATCGGATCGAAATTCGATTCCGCCCCAATCGCCCGCCTGCGGTGTCGTGCTGGTCGGGTTGGTGTCCACGCCAAAGGTTTGGTCGTTGTAGCTGGTGAAAACGACGGAATTTTCGGGCGTCCCCAACACTTGGATCGATGCCAGGGAACGGTCATCATCGACGCTGTCGCTGCCCGCAATGATTTTGCTGTCACGGAGTTTCAAGATCGCCCCGGCGTCAATCATCACCGTGACGCCCTGGGGAACTTCAAGCACCTCGCCGTCGGACAGGACCAGATTGTTGGGACCCCCGCGGCCCAGTTCGTAGGCGTTGTTGTCCAGAACGGTCGTCAGGTCTCCATCGGCCCCCGATGATGGCAACAGGCGGATGATGTCGTCGGGTTCCGCAATATCGAGCGCCGCCTCGATGGTGTCCAAGGGCGATGCCAACGTGCCCACACCGGCGGCGGAACCATCGGCGTCCTTGCTGACAAAAATCGTGCGCGCACCGCCGCCGAGCGAATCCGGCGCGACGCGGAACCAGAAATTGAAGTCGCCGCCCGCAACGCCATCGGCGTCGCCATCCAGCAGGGTGCCCGACAGGTCCGTGATGCTGGACGGGTTGCCCGAACCGGCCGTTTCGACATTTTCGAAGGTGACGCGAAGTTCATAAGCGCCTTCGCTGCGGCCATCAATCCCGCTGCCGTCAATTTGGCCGTTGTAGTTGTCATTGCCCTTCGCGCTGACGCCGACGACATATTTCCCCGGTGCAAGATCCAGTTTGACAAGGGAATCGTGACCAAACGAATCGTCGTTTCGGGCGACCAATTCGTATTGTTCGCTACCGACCGGCCCGTTAACACGGTACAGCTGCAGTTGGGTGTCCAGCAGCGACGATTCGTCCAAACGTTGGGCAAAGGTTTCGATGGTGACGCTGCCGGCGATTTCGCCACCGCCGGTCGGTGGATCGACTTCGAAGGCATAGAAATCAACATCGCTGGATTCGGGACGATGAATCGCCTTGCCGATCACCTGGGCCGCATGGGACAGGAAATCCGGTTCGGCGGGAACATCCGGGAAACCTGCGGTGCCGGGCAAACCGCCGTCGCCATCGTTGCTGAACAGTTCCGAATTCGGCTCATCCTGGCTGCCCACCGCGCCATCGGTGCCGCCTGGCAATTCGAACAAATCACCAATGCCCAGCACATTTCCGACGCCGCGAATCGCTTCGACGAAATAGCTGGGTCGGTCGTCCGGCGAAATGCCATAGCCGTCATAAAACGGCTCGCCGGCATCCAGCACCAACACGCCGCGACTCGGATCGACTTCATTGATCCGGTACAAACTCATCGGCGTCCCATCGCCGGCGCCCGTGTCAGCGGTTTGTTGGATGCCACGCAGGTCGCCGGTGACGAATTGCAAGCCGGCATCTTCCGTTTCTACGAATTGCACCCCGAGATGTTCTTCGTACAAATCGAGTGTTTCGCGAATGCGTTGTTTTTGGGCCGGCGTGATCGCGTTGGACAGCAAATTGCCCTGCGGATCGGTGCCGTAAAGTTCGGCAAAGTTGTAGGGAAAGATATTGATCCCAATCGTGGTGTCATCATTGCGAGTCACCTTGGAATCGCGTCGTTGATCGCGAACGCCCGGGGTGTCGTAAGCACCCGGCCACGCCATCACGTATTGACCGGTCGATTCAATTTCGCCGCCGGTGAACAGAAGGCTCTGGATGCCACCACCGGCGACAAATCGCGCGGCGCCGGCGCCCTGGTTCTGGGCACCCGCAAAGGTGTTGTCCGAAACGCCGGCATTGAATTCGGTAACGGCGATTTCACTGGGCGGCATCGGCAACGCGTTGTTGCTGCCGATTCGCAGTCGGAAGGTCCCGTCGCCACCGGCGATCGACGACAGCGGCGCGCCAAAGGTCAAGGTCGCCAAATTACGCACCGGGTCATAATCGACACGCGTCGGAATGGTGACGTCATCGTTGGGATCCACGGGATCGCCAACGTTCGCGGGAAGCGTCGGTTCGATCGTATCCCGGGTCAGGATCAGCTTGTAGTTTTCCGGATTGACGACCGGCAAATTGGACGAAGTACTATCGATTGCACCGGCGGAAACTCGCGAGAGCGGATCGTTATTGAAGAAGACCTGGATTTGGTCGTTGGCAAAAATTCGCGAACCGACGCCACCCAAGATCGGTTGCGGAACGACGGCCAGCACCCGCGGACCGACTTCGACATCAAACAGGACGTCGACCTCGGCCGTCAGCAATCCCCCATCGACGTCACGCAGGCCGTTGATCGGGTCGGCGGAAATTTCGACTCGGTACAAATCGTCCGGTAGCGTTTCGGCGAATCGTGCGATCACGATGCGGTCGCTGGAACCGAGTCCGATGAAACCCGGTTCGATGACGGTTTCATTGCCGTCGCCAAAGGTGCCGTCGCCACCAGCGGCCGTAAACTGGAACGCCGATAGCGACGCCGGATCGATTTCCGCATCGCCATCGAAACGGAACGTCAACTGGCTGGGCGCGGTGGACAATCGATTGACCGTCGCGACGTCGAATTGTTCGGTAACATCGGCCGAAATGGAGACCAAGTCGACAGCCAGCAGTTCACGCTTTTCGAGCGTTTGGACGTTCAACTGATGCTTGGTTTCGGAGCGTTTGCCGCGCGCTTCCTTCACGCGACTTCGCGGTCGTGAAGTGGGCGTTGCCGTGGCGAAGGGCAGCAGTCGGCGGCGGGCGTTTCGTCGTGTGGTCATGATGAACCCGACCAATCGGTCGAGCTGATGCAGTGGGAAGCAGAATTGACGACTGGGCGTTGAAATGAATCGGTCAAATCAACGCCCCGGGGTGGGAATAGGAGGTGAGGACTAGAGGGAATCCAAGCCCCAGTAATTTTGATCGTCCAGGGCGGCGAATATCGAATCGAGCGAGTCGGATTCGGTTTCGCCCGAGCCCCGTCGGGTCAAAGGATCGAGGGTGAATTCGAGCGAAGCGCTTGAATTGGACTGGATGTCCAACCCGGCGGCCAGCAACGAGTCACCGATTTGCACCGGAGATAGTGTCTTTGGCAGCGTTGCCAAGTTGCGTGTTGGCAAGCCGGACGAGCCGAGGCCCGCGTAGGACGTCGTGGAGGCGAGTGCGGAAATGAGGTCAATTCCGCCGACGAATTCGCCTTCAGCGGCGCCGCCGCGACGACGGATTTCGTTGATCACCTGCAGGGCGTCCAGCGGCGACACGATCCCGTTGCCGGAAACGTCATAGAAATCCGGCGGCGGGTTATCGAATTCACTGACCGGAAACGCATTGGTGCTCTCGCGCCGCAGCAAATTCAAAATTCGCAGCGCGTCGATTGGCGTGATCCGGCCGTCCGCGTTGACGTCTTGGGTCAAGACCGGGTTCTGGTACAACGATTCGTTGAACATGAACGTGATCTGGGCACTCGAACGCAAACCCGTGGCGTCTTCGATGGTGTAATCGAACGATTCGGTATCGCCGATCGTGCCACTGGTGTTCAGGTACGTGAAACGTCCGTCCGGTTCGATGGTCAGCGTGCCGAATTGTCCAGTGAACGATCCGACGCTGGTGGACACCAGATTGAAATCGTCGCCATCGACGTCGAAGTCGTTGCCCAGCAGTCCCTGACGGGTGTCAAGAATTTGCGTCTCGGTCCCCAATGGCACGTTGCGGGTGTCATCGACGGCCGTGGGGGCGTCGGGAACCGGGGTCACGTTAAGCGTGAACGCGTCGCTGATTTGGCTTGTTCCATCCGAGGCGGTGACTTCGATGTTGACCGTGCCATTGGCATCGTCCACCAGCGTGATTTGAAGTTCGCCGTTGACAATCGCAATGTCCTGAACCAAGTCGCTGGCCTGGATCGCGTCGTCGACCTGACCGCCTGTGCCGCCGATGCCGTCAAAACGGGTGATCGTGAATGTCAGGTCCGTACCGTCTCGATCAATAAAGACGGTATTCAGATCCGCCGTGATCAAGGTGTCTTCGGCTCCGCTAAGCGTTCCGATCGGATTGGCTCGCTCGGGCGGGAACTGAACGTCGTTGACGATGATCGGAATGTTCACCGAAGTCGACAAAGCCGTTTCGCCAGCGCCCGGATCATCGGTGGCGATCACGTTCAGGATCACGGGGTCGCCCACGGTTGTCGGCCGGTTGGCGACATAGGTCAATGTCAGGATCGAACCGTTCAGCGAAGCGGCGACGATTGACGTGTCATCGACGCTGACCTGATAGGTCATCGGATCGTCTTCGGGGTCACGGAAGAACGTGTCCAAATCAAACTGCAACGTTTCATTCGGGATGCTGGATTCATCGCGCACGATCGGCAACGGAATCCGCTGGTTTGGCGGTGCATTCGGATTTTCAACCCGCAGGAATTGCGGCGGGCTGTTGACCGGCCCGACGCCGATACGCACTAAGCCGTTGGAAATCAGTCCCAATTCCGACGTGCCGTTGATGATGTTGCCGCTTGGATCTTCCAGGACATCGAAGACGCGATATTCGAACGAATCCACACCCGAGAAGAATGCGGGCGGTTCGTAAATCAAGTTTTCGCCGCTACGGAACACCCGTCCGCCTTGGAAGGTGACCAAGCCGGTTACGGAGGAATCACCAAAGTCGGTTTCGATCAAGCGAATGGCTTGACGATTGCCGTTGGCATCGGGCACCAATTCGTCGGCCGGGCCGGCGGTGTCGTTGGATAGCAAGTCCGCGATGGGGATCGTCTTGGATTGACCTTCAAGAACTCCGTCGTCGTTGAAGAACAGGTCGTCGCCGGTTCGCGGAGCGTCGTTGACCGGGTCCAGCGAGATCGAAATCGTGCCGCGACGCGTCGCCGAGCGGGCGATTTGTCCGGCCGCCGGAACATCGGCAACGATGTATTCAAACGTGTCAACGACGTTGTTCTGGTCCGCCGGTGGCGTGTAGGTCACCGAGCGACCGTCGGCACTGATCGCCAGCACGCCGCCCAGGGCCGATTGATTGATGCCGACGCCTTCCACGCTTTGGAAGATCAGCAGCTGTTCGGATTCGTTGGCCGGTCCCGGCGAGAAGAATGGATCAACAAAGGCATCCGCACCGAACACCTGGACTTGATCTTCCAACCCGGAAATGGTCGCCGCAATCGGGCCCGATGTCGTCGCGACGGGCGGATCGTTGACCGCTTGGACGTCCAGCGTCACGGTGATTTCGCGAGGCGAGATCAAGACGTTTTCCGGTGACGCCGGATTGATATCGTTGACCCGTACGGTGAATACCGCTTCACCAAAGAAGTTTGGCTGGGGAACAAAGGTAAACGTGCCATCCGCGAAAACGTTCAACAGGCCAGCGGCGGTCCCCGAAACCGTTTGCAGTTGTCTCGACCCGACGTCGCCGGCGAAGACTTCGACGTTTTGTCCATCGCGATCAACGACATCGACCAGCAAACCATTATCGCCGGCTTGCGTGGGAGTCAAATTGCCGTCGGCATCCAATGCTTGCAGGGCAACGTCTTCGCTGACGACAAAGACGCGGTTGGCGTCCATGTCATCGACCTCCGGTGGCGAACCGGGTTGAATTTGCAATTCGTAATCTTCGACTTCACCCGACAATGCGAGTCCCGAGGGTCCCAAATCGCCCTCACGGCTGACGCGGAAGCGTGCGTAGGTCGACGTGAGCGTTTCGGGAAGCGAAGCCGATGGCGGCACGACGATACAGAACGTGCGTGTCGTCGTCCCATCGCCGCTGAACACGTTGGAAGCCATCTCCGACGTATCGGCGGGACAGATTTCGTTTCGCAATGCCACCGCGTTGTCCTCGGTCGGCATCGGAATGATCTGTTCATTCGCCTCGTCGAAATCGCCATCGGCGTTGAAGTCAATCCAAGCTTGCAGGATGCCCCCACCGGTCACGGTGACGTCGATCGGCAGCGGAATCCCGGCATTCAGGAAGCCTTGCGGATTGATGTCACTGGCAAAGTCAACACCATCTTCGTCATCCGCACTGACCAGAATCGTCAAGGGATCGTTCGGGTCCAAGGAGACCGATGCGGTTTCCAAAGAGCTGTCTTGGATGGCGTTGATGATCGCGTCGCGAATATCGATCACCGATGTCGGGTTATTCTGCGGGGCGATCGCGAAGTTGTCTTCGTTGAATCGTCCGTCGATATCGAATTCAAGCGTCGCCTGGGTCAATCCGCTGGCGATTGTGATCGACTGACCATCGGCGGTCAGCGGATCGGTGCCGGCGGTTCGCACTTGGATCCGCGCGACGCCGTCGACGACGCTCACGTTAAACAACGGTGATGTGCTGCTGGCGACGATGTTCAAATCATCGCCGTCGGCGCCGCTGGCCGGTTGGCCATCGTCGTCGACGTCGATGGATGTTCCCAGTACCAAGCTACCGGCTTGACCGATGGGGTCGACGATGTGCCGGGCACCATCGTTTTGCAAACGTGTCGGGTAGCGACCCGCGATGCCGTCGGCCGGATCGGGCGCGTCGCCGTAATCCAAGCCGATCGTGGGCAACAGCAACGTGAACTGAGTCCGTTCGTTGTCGACGTTGGCTTCCAGCGGATTGCCCGCCAAATCGGCCACGGCGGGCAGATTGAATCGATCCAACGGACCGTCAAAGAATTCGCCACCGCTGACAAAAAACGTGTCGCCACCGCGATCGGACGCGCGAACGGTTGTCAGTGTCGGGCTGAGTGAATTGATTGCCGCGATCAGCGATTCTTTGACTTGCACCGGAGTGAATTCGGGCGAGATCGGTACCGCGACCGCACCGCCGGGCACACCGCCAAGGCTCAGCGACGGAGCCTGGGAAATATCAATGATGGTACCCGGTTGATCGTTCAAAACGACTTCCGTTGATTCGTCATTGACCCTCGGATTCAGCACCAAACCGCGAAGATTGCCGGCCACGACCGAAGCGACCTGTTCGTTGACTTCTTCGATGGTGTTGGTTCGCAGGAACGTAATCGGGACGTTGCCCGGAGCGACCGTGCCACCGGTGGGTGCCAGATTAAATTCGTAGCGAACGGTGATGTCGCCCTGAGTGATGGAGAACACTTCCCCGTCGGAAACCAAGCCACGCTGAAGCGAAAAGCCTTCGGCCGCGCGGGAGCCATCGGGGTTGGACGGTGGCGGTTCGAAGGTCGTCGAATTGCTCAGCGCGCCCGTCAAGATGACGCGCGATTGTTCGATCACACCCAGCGACACAACCCGGTCGGTTTCGCGAATCGCCGTGATGCCCAGATCCGCATCATTGATCGCGGTGACGACAAGATCGGCGATCGCGGTCGAATCACTAAGCCGAGTGTAGTTGATCGGTAGAATACGTTCGGTTGCGGTGATCGAGATCGGCCGGCTGTCCAGGGTGAATTCAAAGATGACATCGTTGCCATCGTCGTCGACCACGATCAGCAGATCGCCATCCTCGATGCCCTCGCCGCCCAACGCCGGCACCAACAATTCGATGGGGCCCGAAATGGAAACACTCGAGGGAGCCGTCACGCCCGGCCGGCCAAAGACGTTCACGCTGCCGGTATTGCTGCTGACTTCGAGCCGCGCCTGGCCGCCGATCCGTAGCAAGCCCTGGTCAAAGACGCCCAAATCGTTGTCGTTGACGCCGGCAATGGAAGGGCCGCTGCGAATCGCCGCGATGACTTTTTCGGCGAGCGTTGTCGCGTCATCGCTGCGATCAAAATTAACGGCCACGTTGCCTTCGGTAACGCCGTCACCGTTCGGCCCCAGCGGCAATCCATCGTTGCCGACCTCGTCGGTCTGATTGAATTCGAAGACCACGGGGTCCGAACCATCAATCGGCGAAAAGACCAATTGCGCCCCGTCGGATACCGAGCGGGCGACGCCGCGAACTTCAAGCGGACCGCCAAGGACTTCGATGCTGCCGGAGGCCGGCAGATCTAGAAAAATCGTTTCCAATTCCTGTTCATCTTCGTCGTCGCCGAACCCATCTTTTTGGTGAAAACCGGCGGCGATGTTCAAGTCGGTTCCGCGTATCGCGTCCAGGATCGCGGCCGCCGATTCGAATGCCAATTGTCCCGTCACGTCGATGCCGATGTTGTTGGGATTGCTTAGCACACCATCGATGTCCAATTCGAACGTTTCGGTATTGATGCCATCGCTGATGACGAAAACGTCGCCGTCGCGATTCGCGATTCCGACCGGAGGCACCCGGAGTGCCAGCGTGCCGACATCCTGTCCCAGCCCCGTCGCCTCGGTGCTGGCAAAGGTGCCAAAATCGCCACCGATGATGACCCGATCGCCGTCTTGGCGAACGACCAAATCCAATTCGGGATCGGCACCCTGGGTTTGTGCATCAATGGCATCGAAGATTCGTGTCGCCAATTCCTCGCGGAAGTCGACCAATGCTTGACCGCCGTCGGGCGCCGGACCGGCAGGCAACAAAATCGGCTCGGACCCGACAAGCGTGCCGCTGCCGTCATCGAATTCAAAGTTGACAACATTGCCGGCGCCATCGGCCAACGAGAACACTTCGCCGTCCTGCAGTCCACCGACACCCAAACCGACCTCGGGCACGATCAGCGTGATCGGATCGGGCAGGCTGACGGAGATACCACTTTCGAATTCAAACACCACGTCGGCGCCGCCTTCGTCGGTGACCGTCAAACGCTGACCGTCGCCCAAGTCCGCCGCCGCGGGTGCCGTCAGCACGGTGCTGTCGGTGTTATTGATTTGAATGCGATAGGCGAAGTCGTTTCGGAAGATGCCCGCTAAGGGTCGCAGCGTCACGACGTTCTGGGTTTCGTCGTATTCGAATGAGTAGTCAACGCCCTCGACCAGCAAGACTTCGTTTTCAAACAGGGTGAAATTCGCACCGGGTTTACGAACGTCTTCAATCGGTGAAACCGAGACGGTGGAATCATCCACACCCAACCCGCGGAACGGATCGGACGCATCGCCGGTATCCCGCAATTGAATTCGGAATTCCTCGTATACGCCGCCGTCCAAACGCAGCAAACCGGTCGCCGGATCGACATCGACGTTGTCCGGGTCGTTGTCGCGTGGCGAAAACAGCGTGGCGACCGGACCGACTTCGTCCGCCAATTCGGTACTACCGCGATCCTTAAAGATGTTGCTGCCCAAGCCCGACGGTGGCGCGACATCCGGGTTGTCGACTCGCAGAACACCGTTGACGTCACGGGCGGGTGCCAGGATGTTGCTGACCGGCAACCCAATCGATGCACGCAGCGAGCGAATCGCGTCCCGCTCGGTCAGCGAATTCGCGCTCGCGTCGACCAGCACCGATGCGGCATCGGGCAAGAAGTTGTTCGCCGCGGGGTTGACGAACAACGGATCGTTGCCGCCCAGGGTCACATTGAAATCGTCGCTTCCGCCGTTGACGTTGCTGGGACCGGGGGTGATGCCGGCATTCTGGGTGCCGATGTTGATGCCTTCGCGGAACAACGTGTTGGCGGCCTGGTCGTGCTGGAACACGTTGGCCGTGACAATGACTTCGGCCGGTTTGGGGTGCAAGTCCGGCCCGCCGCTGCTGAAGCCCGCCGGCCGCGTCTCTTCAACCACCAAGCTCTGGTGCAAGTTGCTGAACACGTTGTTGGCGACCGTCGCACTGCTGCCGCCGGTCAACAACAGTCCCGTTTCGGGGATCAGTTGATCGGTGTCGCGCCCCGGTTGCGGATCGAGAGTCAGGCCGGCCGCGATGGCGCCGGGTGACAATTCGATTTTTGCCGCCCGTTCAACAAAGACATACAACTCGGTGGTGCCATCGCCAAAGGTCGTGGTGCCACCGATGCCCGCCGAACTGGCTTGACCGGTGCGATCGTGACCGAAGCCATTTTGGAAGTCCGAAGTCGTGGGCGTGAAATGGTGTCGCGGCGCGTAATGTTCGCCTTGGGCGTTGGTGACCAAATCACCGCCGATGAAGATCGGTGCGTTGCGGTTGTAAACGGTCAAGCCCGTGGCCCCGCCGCTAAAGCGCGTGATCGCGTCTTCGCCACCCAAAGCGGCAGCCGTCACCCGCTGGACGGGACCGGAAAATCCGCCCGGACCATTTCCAAATTCGCCATTGGGCAGCGGTGGATTGGTCAACGTCGCGCTATTGGCCCGACCGGTGCCGTTGATGGCGTTGGTGATCGCCCGAATCAAATCAGGGACGTGATAATCGGCGGCGTTTGTATGGGTAATCGCGATGGGCACGTTGCCGTTGGCCAGCCGTGGGGGCTGGTTGTTGCCGGCAACTAATTCAAACGTCAACGCATTATCTTCGTTGCCTTCCGTTTCGATCCGATCGTAAACCTGGGTGATGGTGATCGTTTCGCCCAACAGGTCATTTGCGGTCAGATCCCCCTGGGTCCCAAGAATATTGCCACCGAGTCCCAAGTTATCGTCGTCGATCGACAACACAAACGATCGTGGTGCCAAAACCTCCATCGACAATTCGTATTCGCCGGTTCCGCCGATTCCGGCGGTGCGACCGTCGACGGTCAGCGGATCGTAGCCGGAGTTGCCGGTGGAACTGACCGCGACGAAATAGGTGCCACTTTCTAGTGCCGTGAAGTCGATCGAGGGATCGATGTTGAACGTGTCGGTTCGCACAACGTTGCCGGCTTCATCGATAATGTCCAAGGTCTTGGTGTCGTCAAAACCGAGCGTTAAGTCGTTCGGATCGACTGGATCGTTGGTGTCCAAGTGGTTGGCCAAGACCACGTTGTCGACCGCCGTGATTTCGTTTCCGTCGGCATCGAACAGACGCAGCAGTGTGTCCGTCGTCAACACATCTTCGGTATCGGGAATTTGTGTCGGAAACGTATCCAAATCGACGACCAAGCGGTCACCGACGGTCAAATCGACTTGATAGATATCGACGTCCGATGCGGCGGGGCTGGGCGTCAATTCGTCACCCAGGAACGCGGTCACGGTGTATGGGCCAACATGGCTGCCACCAACGCGCGTTTCGATGGCCTCGGCCAAGGTGTCATTGGATTCCGATGGATCGCCAGGGAACAACGCCGCGGTGCCATCGGCCCCATAGATCGTGTTGTTGATCACCCTCGAAAGCGGCTGCGGCGTTTCGGCGAGGGGCGCCTGCGAGGCAATGAAGGGGTTTCCGGGCACCGCCTGGTAAGCGGTACTGAAATAAATGCCGCTGACACCTTCCAAAAAGACCGCTGGCGAGGGGAACGAGATCTCACTGATATAAGTGTTTTCGGCGAACTCATTTCCAATAAACGGACTTGGTCCGATGTACGGCGTCACCAATTCGACCAAGCCGTTGGACACCAAGATGCTGCCCTGAATCGATTGATAAATCGACATCATGACTTCGTGCCGAGTGTGGGCGTAATCACGATTCGGGTCAGGGCCATTCGGGTTATACAGCGTTTGCGTGTGGCTGTAATAGATTGGCACGTGACCATCGACAAAGCCGTTTCCGCCGACTTCGCCCGAACCACCGGCGGGTCGGGGTGACGCCCGGATTTCTTCAAATTCAAAATGGACGCGGGTGCCGCCAGCGTCAATCGTCATCACCAAACCATCAGAGATCGAGCTGCCGAAGGTGTCACCCAGGTCGGTAAAGGTCGGCGTCAGGAACGAATCGATCACCCAGGGGTTGGTGGCACCGGCAAGTTTCACGCCCGCGTAACCGGCTTGATCGATCGTGTTGTTGACAATTACCGGCCCCGGTGCCAAGCCACCCACGACGCTGTTGTTCAAGGTGGGCAAATTGCGAACCGCACCGGCCGGCGAACTGCCCATCGGCGGCAACTGCAAAAAGTCCTGGTCATCGTCGTTATCAAATTCGAATGTTCCGAAACCAAAGATGATGGGATCGTCATCTTCGAATTGAAAGAACAAATCTGGGTCGTCGCCGCGAGCGTCTTGTGGGTCGTTAAACCGTTTGCCCGCTTCGCTGTAGATCCCGATGCCGCGAACGTCGCTGATCTTATTGGAATCCACAATGATCTGGCTTTGCGAACGCGTTACGTTCACATCACCCACGCCATCGGTAAAGAAGACCGGCAGCTGAAAGTCGCCGCCGGGCGTCACGGCCGCACGATCGTCGCCCAGAGCCTCGCGGCTTTGCAATTCGATAAAGTCGCCCACGACGACACCGCTGATCGCGATGTCGACGCCACGCGAAGCACCGTCGATCGAACCGCCCAAATCGCTGGCCGTGATCGCCAGCGTCGATTGCACCAGCTGCGAATTGAGCGCGTTGCGAATGGCATCGGCGACATCCGCACGTTCATCGGTGTCCGCGACGGGGATGATGATGTTGCCCGTGGTTCCGCCGTTGCCCAGGCGATCAAATTCGAAGGTCAGCGTACGGACTTGATCCGACAGGGTGAACGAATCACCGTCTAAAATTTGGTTCGCCGCCGGCGCGACGATGATTGCCGATCGCGTGTGCCGATCGTTGGTATCAAAGCTGGTGGTGGCCGGGTTGCCGGCACCAAAACCACCGGGCGTCGCATACGGAGTGCCGGGACGAATCTCGAGCTGATACTCACCCGTCGCAGCGCCGCCGGCACCTGCAAAACCACGCGAGCCGCCCAGGACACCGGTCACCAATTCGCCGCGTTCGGCAAAGCCGACGACAAAATTATCCAGAAACAAACCTTCGCTGCCGTCGCTGATCCCGCCGACCGTGTAACGGACTTCCAGCCGAACGTCACTCATGCCGGCGATTTCGGCCAAATCAATGACCTCTTGCGACCACACCGTCGCGATTGCGTTGGGTGTGATGCCGTCGGTCAAAATGACTTCGTTTTGAACTCCCTGATTGTCGACAAAAACTGCCGCCACTTCGACGCTATCGCCATCGGATGGGTCGTAGAAGTAATCGAAGTACAAACGTGGAACGTCGCCCGCCGTGTAGCCTGACAGATCGAACAAGTTACTTCGCAACACGCCGTCAACGTCGCTGCTGCGATCAAAGCGGATGGATTGATTGTTGACGCTATTGGTTCCGCCGTAGTCACTGACGTCGCCTTCGATTGATAGGTGCAAACGATAGGTGCCCGAACGCGGCCGAGCATCTTCACCCAAAGTAAAGACGTCATCTTCGGCGTCAAATTCGGTGTCCTCGGGCGACACCGCGACAAAGTACACGCCCGGAGCCAATCGGGTGTCGATGTAGGGATCATCGGTAAAAATCGAACCGATGTTGGCAACACTTCCCTGCTCGCCCGCGCTGGCCGGTGAAAAGTTGCTCGTCTGAAGCAATTCTCCGGTGGCATCGAACAGTTGCAACTTCAAATCGATGCTGTCCGGGTCCACCACGGACGGTTGATCTTCCGGTGGCGGCTGATCGGCGGGCGTTTGGAAGGGGTTGATGCCGCCATCAATGTCCAGAATCACTTGGGGATTGAAGGGTCCCGCCGAGGGGAGGACTTCGAACTGATAAACGTCAACAATTTCCCCGCCAAAATCGGCAACGCCGTTGACCGTGATGTGCGGAATGTACTGCGACGTATTGCGGAATCGATCGCCGATTTCCACATTCGGCGCCAAGCTAAAGCTGGTTCCGCCGGGGTTCAAAACGGCGGGGTTGGCAAAGCTGGTCTGGCCCGCCGGCGCCGACCCAGTCACACCACCTGCCACCACACCTTCGGTACGCGAACCGTTGAAAGTGCCAAAGGTTTGGTGTCCCGGATTGCCCGAACGTTCGTTGGTGACAACAAAGTTCGGCGTGCTGATTGTCATGTCCGTTGGGTCGATCGGCGCGGTCCCAAAGGACGCAAAGGTCGGCACGATGGGGGCACTGAAAGTCGTCCCACCGGTGCTTTCAATTTGGTCGTCAAAGATTCGCACGATCGAATCGATCGGTTCGACGCGGGCCAGCGGGTCACTCAATTCACCCGGTGCATTGCCCTCGCTGGAAACCGCCACGTAGTAGACGCCTTGCGTCAATGTCAACGGCCCAATCAAAGGATCGTTTGTCGTGATCGAACCACGGGTTAGCAATTCGATCGGGTCGTTGGCGTTGGCGACGGCAACGTCATCCAGAATGTTGCTGTTATTGCCGACAGCGACAAGCACCGGAGGAATGTCATCGGTTTCATCGACGTCGTAGTACAACGACAATGCCGTGTCGGGGCGGCTAAACCCATCCGCGTAGTCGATGTCAAAGATCATCGATTCCAGTGTTTGCCCGGCGGCAACGTCGATCCTGTAAAAGTCGACATCGGCCGCGCTGCCCAGGGCCCCTCCGACGCTAAAATTGCCACGTTTTGAGTTTTGGATGTTCCCCAGATATTGCGGCCTTTGTCCGGGCGCATTGGGGTTCATCGTGAACGAATCGTTCGACGCCGTGAAACCGGCTGTGGCTTCATTCTCTTGAGCGTCACCGAGCAAAGGTGATTCACCCGGCTTTCCAATAATATGGATGCCGTGGTTGGCATAACGAATGTCGGTGAAACGGACGATGCTGCCGGGCGTCTGCTGTTCCTCGCTCAACCGCACCTGCACGCGATATCCGCCATCGGTCAAACCACCGTCGGTGTCACCGGTGTTGATCGATCGACTGCGAACGCGGAAGAAATAGGGCCCCTCGCTGCCGCGGTTGCCCGGCAGCGTGATTGCCAAACCGGCATCGCGGGGGTTGGACGAAAAGTCATCGAGGTAGTTTCCGCCGGCATCGAATTCGACATAGACGCTGGGTCCCGAAGCGAGTGTTCCGGCGGTGTCTTCCAAGTCTTGGTCGACCGCTTCCAAAGCGGTCGTGCCCGCGACTTCGCTGAAGCTATCGTTGCTACGTGCCAGCACATTGCCGTCGCCATCGAGAAATTCGACGACGGTGTCCAAGTTGAACGAAGTCGAATCGACGTCGAAGAATACTCGCGTGCCCGCCACACCGGTGAAGCTGTAGACGTCAACGTCATCGTCGGCCGACAGGAAACCTTCGACCTCAAAGCCCAGTCGTCGGACTTCGTCGCCGGCCAAGACATTCGGTGCCAGCGTGCCAAGCACTTGGGCGTTGGTGGTGGTGCCATTGAGCCCCGGTGACACTTCCGAGGTGATCGTTTCTTCCAGGATGTAGTCAAAGTTCGCGTCGTTGCTGAATTGATCCAGCAACACGCTTCGCCAATCGTTGGGTTCGGGGCGGAACGTGATGCCATCGCCGCCGGTGTCGGTGAACTGTGTTCCCGCGGGTGTCAGGCCCGACCCAATGGAATCATCCCACAGGCTGGTCAGCACAACGGGCGCGCCGGGCAAACCGATGATCTGGACGCTGCCGCCGACGCGGTCGGGGTCGTTACCCAGCGAGCCGGCCGCCGTGATCCCGGTGCCAAAGTTTTCATCAAACTGTGACCCCGAACCGTTTAGCTTGACCACCAAACTTTGATCGCTGCGGCTGATCAAACGCAGACCGCCGGACACGTTCAAGTTGCCGACTTCGAGCGTGTCGAACAACAAGTGGTCGATATCGGTGTCGTCGAAAATGGTTTCCGTGGTCAATTGGCCGCCGCGCACTTCCAGGCCGCTCAATTGGCGATCCGCCGCCGACGATGTCGGGACATTTTCGTAGCGATTCAAACGAATCAGCGGGCCGTAGTTGTCGTTCAAGCGAGTGAACGCGTCGACGAATTCGGTTTGGCGACCCAAATCGACACGACGCTCCGCCGTCATCGAATCGCTGTCGATGTCGATAATCGATCCGCGGTTGTCGATGAAATCGTTTTCAACAATCGTTGGTTGTGATCCGCGAACAAAGATCGTCGATGGTGTGATGCCCAGACGTCCCAAACGCCCCACCGGGCCCTGGCCATCCTGACCATCCTCATTGAATTCAAAGCGTGAATTGGTGACACGACCTTCGGCCTGTTGCAATTCGAGCGCCGCAAAGCCACGCGCCGCACCGCCCTCGAGCAAGCTGATGCCACCACCGTAGGCAATCACCGCATGGTCCAGAGAAACGTATGCCGTCGGCCCAGCGTAAATGCCCGACCAATCACCACGTGCCGGGTCGGTGCTGCCCGCCGGCGCGTCAACATCGTTGTTGGTGTCGAAGGTTCCGCCCGCCCCAAAACGGTCGTCCGCAAAACTGGTAAAGATGACTCGGTCGGTATTGAAACCTTCGGCAAGCAAGTTTGTGCCTTGGCCCAATTCGATGCGGCTGCCGCGGAACTTGAGGACCGTTGACGGGTCGATCACCAGCGAAGCATCCAAACGTCCGCGGATGCCCGTGCGACTCAGGTCCAGAATGCCATCAGAAGTCGTTCCGTCATCCAGAAAGCTGGAGTCCGTGGCGTTCAGCTGCGCCAGGAATTCATAGTTACCCGACGCTGGGCTTAAGCGATACAGTCGCCGGCCGATGTAGTCGGTGTTCGCCGGCACCGGTGGCAAATTGACCAGTTCAATGGACGAATTGGCGGGCACCGTGACCGAAGCGGTGGCATCGCTGGCAAGCGATTCAAAACCGTTGGCATCGACAAACGTGAGGCGATAATCGTAGGTGCCCGCGGCCAGGTTCCCGGCTTCAATCAGGTTGAAAGCCGTCGAGGAAAAATCGGGGCTCAGCCCATCAATGATCGGCCCGCCCGGCGTTCCCTGGACGACCAGATTTTCGGCGATGTAGTGAACGATGTCCGTATCGTCGAAGCGACCGGACAGGGTCAACGGACGCGGCGCCGTGTTGGGCGTCGTTTCCACGCGGACGAACAAACCGTTGACACTGTTGTCAACAATCAGATTGTCGTAAATCGACGGGCCGACTCGGGTGTAATCGGCGGTAAAGTCACCGCCACGTTGGAAACGGGGTGCCTGGAAGGTGGTTTCTTCGAAGGAATCGGGCGACGCACTGATTGCGGCGTCGGCGCTGAAGCGAATTTCGCTCTGCGTCACCGTGGGTCGCAAATTGAAGATTTGAATCGGGTTGACCAATTGCTGAGTCGAATCGATCAGCACTCGCGAACCGCCACCGTATCGGATGTCGGCGTGCGTCACGTTTTGCAGAAAGATGCCTTCGTCTTCCACATCCGTGCGGCCTTCGAGTTGGTCGATGTCGCGGCGGAACACCAGCCCGCCCCAATCACCTGGTATGGCTGAGCCATTGCTTCCGACGGTCGTGCCGACGGCATCGTCATTGATGCTGGTAAAGATCACCGCACCGTCGCGATAACCATCGGTTTGTTCGTTATCGGTCAGCAGCGTTGTGACCACCGGCGACCCGGTGGCCGACAAACGGACTCGCCGTGGCGTTCCCAGAACTTGCAACGCGCCGCCGCTGCGATCCTCGGTCAAGTTGTCGCTGCCCACGCCGATGCGTGAATTTCGCAACTTAAAAATCGCACCGGCATCAATCATGGTCGTCACGCCATTGGGAATCTCCATTTGATTCCCGTCATCGAGCGCGACGCCGCCCGTGTTGGCGATCCCGATCTGATAGCTTTCGTTGTCCGATTCGGTCGTCGGGTCGTTGTCGTTGCCCGCGTTGCCAACGATTCGCACAATGTCGCCCGGCAATGCGGCGTCAAAGGCGTTCGGTTCGTTAGCGTTGGCGATGTTCTTGAAGGGTTGCAACAGCGATCCGTCAGCATCCACGCCAGCGGTCTTGTCAACAAAGATCGTCCGGCCGAGCGTTTCGGCGCCGCGGAAATTGCGCGACAATTCGACGCTACGGACACCCAGGAATTCAAGCGTCGAACCATTTTGCAGGACCGCGACCTGACCCGAATCGGTGTTGCGTTGCTGTTCAATCGTGAACGCATCAGCCAGTGCCTGGGCGAGTGCATTCGCGGTCAGCGACAGACCCGTTACCGGATAACGAATCGGGACGTTGCCCGGCGTCGGATCGTTGCTGGGGTCCGTATCGATAATGTCCGGCACGAATTCGTAAGTTCGCGATTCGCCCAGAACATCGGTGATGGTAATGGTCTCATTTTGGGCGATGCCATTGGACGAATCGGTGAACGTCAGTCGGCGATTTAGGGCCCGGGTTTGGAACCAAAAGTTGTAAGCCCCACCGGGCACACCGTCGCCATCGCCGTCCAAAACGGTCGACGGAACGCCGAC
>JBCCRW010000046.1:0-19889 GCA_039201055.1 Planctomycetota bacterium
CCATCGTCGAAGACATCCGCGATCGTCTCCACGCTCAAGCCGGCACCATCGAAAAGTGCCCTGGCGAAATCATCGGCGTAGTCCGCGAAAACAATCTCGGCATCCAGGACCCGCGCAAGTTCTTCAGCGGCGTCATTGCCGAAATCGCTGAAGAATCCGTTACCCCACAAAGCGTCGGCGATGAAGGCGGGGCTAAAGTCAAGTCCATCGTCGAAGACATCCGCGATCGTCTCCACGCTCAAGCCGGCACCGTTGAAAAGTGCTTTGGCAAAATCATCGGCATAGTCTGTGAAGACGATTTCGGCATCCAGGACCCGCGCGAGTTCTTCGGCAGCATCGTTACCAAAATCGCTGAAGAATCCGTTGCCCCACAAAGCGTCGGCGATCTCAGCGGGAGAGAAATCAAGCGCATCGTCCAGCGCGTCGGCGATGGTCGCGACATCGAGCCCTGCTCCAAAGCGAAGTGCTCTCGCAAGCTCGTCACCGTCAATAGCAAGACCAGCCAGATCTTCAGCAAGCTCCCGCGATCCTTGAATGAACAAGTCATCGGCCCGCTTGAACGCAGCAGCGACATTCTCTAATCCGCGGCCAGCCACGTTGACGAGGATGTTGGCAATTTCACCCGTATCACGAAGCCCAAGCGCCCAAAGACTACGGGTGATGTTCTCGGTGCCACGATTGAACTCATTAGCCAAAATTCCGCCGATGTCCACGAAGTCGGACACGATTCTTTCACCGGATTCGGCGAATTGGTTTATCGCTGCGAGCGTTCCCGCCGACGTCCATTCAAGATGTCGTTGCAATTGCGAAGCGGCCGAGTTGCCAAAGTACCGAAGCTCTTCACTAAGCGACCCGGTGATCGCGTCAAATCGCTGTTCAATCCACTGTCCTGCCTCATCGATCCGAGCACCGATCACTTTCTGTCCGTCTTGAAAAACTTCTTTCGCAGTTTGAAGGCCCTCCGTTATCGTATCGACTTGAATTGCCGCGTTAGCCAGACTGGCGTCGCTATCCACCGTGAGCTTGTTGCCGCCGAAAGAAATCCCTGCGTCTCTGCCGAATAGATTGACGTTAAGTCCCAGGAGATTGGCGTCGATCCTTGCCTCATCGTTGCTAATTCGCAGTCCACCACTCGCGAGGTTGAATAGATTTGCCTCGACAACCAGACCGCGACTCGACAGGGACACGCCGGCGCTTCCGAGCAATAACACTCCGGCACGAGCGTCAAAGCCCTGTTTTCCGATGGTGACGTCCGCTCCGCCAATTGCGGTGGAAATCCAACCATGGAAGTTGCCATTCTCATTGGGATTAATCCCAATATCGATTACCTGTTGAGCGCCTGAAGGCCCCGGGGCGACGACGATCTGATTCCCATTGCCAGTTAACTCCGTTGGGTAGATCGGATTCGAAGCTGCCGGATTACGACCCAACAGCCATGCAAGGTCATCCTCGTAACCATCTTCCGCGTACCAGTTTGCCAGTGCCGTGTGATGATAAGGGTCATGATAGCCGATGCCTGGAAGTCTCACCCTTTCATAGCCGGCACCATTGACGGGATGGCCATCATCGACGGTGAGTGGAACAAAGACGAAACCGTCATCGTAAACGGTTGCACGATCGACCTCGTTGGGAACACTGTTGGGATACTGGTCGCCAAATGTAACGGCCGCGGTCGGATCGAGCATGATGTGCATCAGGTTGGCGATGTTCTGATGCCCCGCAATCTCTTGCGCAACCTCTTGGTTAAAGATCGCGCCGCGACTGTGGCCGACCAAAACCACATCCCAATCCTGGCTTCTGCGAGAGAGCCAACTGTCGATGACGAATGACACGTAATTTACGCCGGGATCGTTGATTTTAAACGAGTCCCACTGGATGAACATCGTGTGGACTTCGGAACCGGCGTTCCGCAGATCTCGCCCGAGGTTTGTATCAAGATCTTCTTGCCAATTGTATAGGTCGTGACCGGCAGTTGAGGCACCCTGTGTCAACACGAGCAGGGTCGGACGACGTGTGTGCGGACCGAAAATTTCAAACGACGCCGTATCTGCGTTACCAGTCGAGTCGGTGACCGTCACATCGATGGTATGACTTGCTTCCTGAACGAGGCCGGGCCCATTCGTATCAGGACCAAATTGCGCAGGAAGAACTTGAGCCGGGTTCGCTACCGTAATTTGACCGTTAGCATCAATTGCGAAGGCTCCACCAGGATCGCCGTTGGTGATGGCGTACGATAGCACATCGTTTACGGTTGGGTTGCTAACGTCTGGGTCATTCGCGACGACGGTACCGATGAGACCTCCGGCGACGACTGCGTTTGCACCTTGGTCGACCGGTATCGAGAACGAGCGACCTTCGACGATTACGGGGGGACTGCCGGCACTGGTTAAGCTAAATGAAGGAACAGGTGCATTGGGTGAAACGGTGACTTCATTAGCAACTGCCGTCTCCGTTAATAGCTCGATCATATCGAAGTCGACGATTCGGTAGCCCTCATCGACTGACCATGACAACTCGCCGTTCTCAAACCCCTGCGACACTCGACCGTCATCGTACTCTGCGGAACTTGTAGGAAGTCCAAGTCCAGTGACTCCGTTAGAATCAAGCCACCTTCCCAAGAGCTGGTCCTCAATCAAATACCCGTCAAGATTGACCGAATTGACATGAACCGTGAAAGTTCTTGAATCCTCCGATACCCCGTCCGACGCGGTCACGCGCACGTCGAACATTCCCTTGCTGCCCGGATTTGCCGAAAGAGTCAAGATATCGTCATCGATGGTCACGTCGCCTGCAGTATTCGATCCCAACACTTCCATTCCGTAATCCACTGGCATCCCTGCGGTTGAATCAGCCGAAAGTCGGAGCCGTACCTCCTCGGTGTACTCGGAGACCATGCGGTCACCGATAAGCGGCAGTGTCAATGCGGTGGCATCGACTTCCTCCGCCACTGTTAAGCGAAAGTCAATCCCTTGCGATTCACTGCCGTACGTAAGGCTGACGGAGTGCTCACCCCGCGGTAAAGGCTCACCAAAATAATGGTCGATATCGCTGGGGGATAGATGAACGCGATTCCCAATAAATCGATCGGTGATATCGATTTCCACTTCGTTGAACTCAATCACAACCCGCTTTGTGGGATCGAGTTCTTCTCCGGACTTGTGAACTCTCAATGAATAATCATCCGTCACAAGATCAAACCTGCCATGTACTTCTTCTCCTGACCTGGCGGTGTCATCTCTCAAGGTGACAGCAAACCGTGGTTCTTTTCGCCTGAGCGAGTTGAGCACATGCAACGCATCAAGTGGTGTTCCACGCCCATCGTTATTCACGTCGATGAAACTACCAACACTGTCGGCTGGATTGGCGGAGCTTCCATCGGACCGATTCAGTGCATTGAGTACTAGCAATGCATCGAGAGCTGAAACGTTGCCATCACGAGACACGTCAAGCGGTTGAAGTGGGTTTTGTCCAAACGGATCTGCTGCCAGCAGATCGCGGTGTTCCAGTGATTCAAATCGAGACTGACGAGATGATCGGTGCCGGCGATTTGTGCGTCGTTTCATAGTTCGCAACCTGATGTGTCCGAAATGATGATGTTGGGGGGAGGATGCGGGGACAGGAAGATGCGGGGACCGTGCACTTCCTCTGTTGGCTGGAGAAATGGCGGCAAATCGAGCGACCGCCGATCGGGGTGGCTGGGGAAGATGCCCAGCTAAATTGGCAACGCACAAACGGACTTGGCCGGATTTTGATCCCGAAGCGGGTGTTTTGGGCGCTAGAGGTTCGGCAGAAAGATGGGGGGCGGAAAAATGGAGAGCGCCGATGTTCTTGCCTGACCGTTTTTTGCAAACGAGTGAAGCACGGCAACTCTCCGAGCCCCAAAAAATGGCTCGGAGAGTTGTGCGACGGTTAGCGAGGACGGGCTGTCTGTTCGTCCTTAGCGGTACTTGTAAACGCCGGTCGATGGGTTGTAGACATTGCCGGTCATCGGGTTGCGATAATATCCGCCGCCGATGGGTGTATACACACCGGAACCTTTGACAACCGCTTGGCCACGATAATAGGTGCTGCCGGTCACCGGGTTGTAGTACCGGTTGCCTCCGGTGTTGACGTAACCACCCGGTTTGAACGCGATGTTCTTGCCCTGGGTGTAGCTTCCCGTGGTTGGGTTATAAACATTGCCGGTGTAAGGATTCCGATAGTATCCACGACCGATGGGGGTGTAGACACCGGAGCTTTTGATGACCGCTTGGCCTTTGTAGTAGGTGGCGCCGGTTGCCGGATTGACAAAGCGATTGCCACCGGTGTTCAGGTAGCCACCCGGCTTGAATGTGGTGCCCGATGGCTGGCCACCGAAGCCACCGCCCCAGGGGCGTTGAGCCATGGCGGGTGCGGCCGCGGTGACCAGCAGCACGCCCACGCTGAGGGCGGAAACGCGAAGCAAAACGGTGGCAAATCGGGGTCGGCGAAGCATGAACGAAACTCCATTTCAGAGCGGGGAGAAAGGGTTTGCGGTGGTCCTTGGCATGCTCTGGGTTTACCAATGACCGTGTTGACTACCCTCCCATGCCCGATGTTTCACGACGACGACACGCGATTTCCGTTTTTTCAAAAACTTTGGTCCCGCGCCAGCTTCGTCCGAGGACACGATTCGAGATACAGACTTGTTTCACTGCCGGTGACTTCGATCGCGACGGGAAGCTTCACCAACACTTCCGCGTGTGCCTGCATTTCATGGCTTCCTTGAAGCAGCAGTCGTCGCTTGGCCGACGTGTTGACGATTCGCACGCGGCGGTGGTTTTCCAGACGGATTCGGATGTGATCGCGTGAGACCTTGCGTTCTTGGCGAGTTGCGATGATCAGCTTGGGCAGTCCGTCGGCGTCGGGATAAATCCGGCCCGAGGCTTCGCTGGAGATTGCAGTTCCGGACGTTGATTTTCCGGCGCGGCCACAACGGAACTCGGCGGGTAAACGTGTCACCAAGGCACGGGTATCCCCCGCGACGATGCGCACTTGCAATTTGCAGGATTGGGCCAGGACTTCGCCAAGATGTTGATCGATTTCTTGTCGCGAAAATGGCAGGAGCTTGGCGAGTCGTTTGGCGAAACGCGATCGCCGAATGGAACCGCCCTGCGAATCGCGTTGCAAAAATTCATCAGCGGCCAGACGCAACCAATCCGCTTTGGAATCCACAACGGCGCGCATCGTTTGTGGTGATAGCTGGCCGCGAGTCGGCGTGGCAGCGACCTCAGCGAGCCGGCGACACCGCCCGAAGCAATCGCCGACCCAGGCCGTCTTGGCGGAGCGATCGTCATGTGGCGATCGGTGTTTTTCCCGCAAGCGGATCCGCCATTCCAATTCGGCTGCCGCCAAATCAAAAAACGCTTCGACCTGAATTTTCGGGTCCAGCTTTGCGATCCAACTCAGGTACTCGGGGATTTGTTTGTGGGTGTCAACGGAATCATCGAAGCGATCGAGTAATTCCAAAATCGGGTCGCCGGCGTGATTCACGAAGGAGACTCTCCATCGCTAATTTGCCGCCAGATCGATTCGGCTCGTTTCAGCCGACGTTGTACGTTCCGCTGATTGATGTTTAGCATGCCGGCGATTTCTTGGTTGTTCGCGCCCTGCAAACGCAACAGGATGACGTCGCGGGTGGCATCGTCGGGCATCGCATCGAAGGCTTCACAAAACGCTTCGTGGGCGTCCAAATCATCATCGGGTTCGGGAGTCGCCATATCCGGAATGCCGGCAATCGGGTCGGCCGCCGAATCCTCTTCGGTCGTCGATCCAACGATGTGGGCGGCACCGCCGCGACGGGCGGCCCGTGCGCGACGATGCGAATGGTTGGCTTTGCGGATGGCGATCGTCAGCAACAACTTCCACAATTCGTGTTCACTGGCAAGTTGAGCGAATTCGTCCGCAGCGGCGCGTCGACAAAACGTCCGGATGGCGCTCAGCGCAATGTCTTCCTCGTCCTCGAACCGACGCCCGCGACTGGTCAGCCGCCCGCGCACCGAATTGGCGAGCGTACCAAAGTAACGTTGCCACAACGCTTCGACTTGACGTGATTCGCCTTCGCGAATTGCGGCCAACCACGCGTCAAAGTTATTCGATTCGAAGGTGGGATCCAGTTCAGCAGACATCTTTGCGGCGCGTGTGCAAGTCGACGGAGTGGTTTCAAAGCAAGGCCAACACGGTGTTCGCTCATTCCTAAGGTAGCCGAAATTCGCATCGCCATTCATGGATCACGGGTTCGTCCATCATCGCTTCAAGAATGCTTCCATTTGTTCCGCCATCGCGCTGGCGGTGGTCAGCCAATTGAATTTTTGAATCCGCTCAAAGCCCAGGGCCCGATGCCTTTGTGCCATTTCGGTGTTGGTCAAAACGTTTCGAAGTTGATCGGCCAACATCTCGACATCATCCACGTCGACCAAAATACCGGCCGGGCCGGCGATTTCGGGAATCGCGCAGCAATCGGCCAGGACCGCGGGCGTGCCAAAGGACATCGCCTCGATCGCGGGAATACCGAATGATTCGCAAACGCTCATCAACACCATCGCTCGGCTATCGCGAAACGTTTGGGTGACTTCCGCGTCGGAGACGCGCCCACGAATGTCGACCAGGTGTTCCACATCCAATTGCCGTGTCAGTGTTTCCAACGATTCGCGGAAGGCCGGGTCGATGCCGCCGGCGATGACATAGCGAAGCTGTTTGAAATCCGGTTCAACGGCCAGTTTTGCGAGCGCGCGAATCACCAGTTCCTGGCGTTTGTAGGGATCGACGTTGCTGACGGTGCAAATCTGCATGGGTCGATCGTGTAGTGCGGATGTGTCGCTTTCGCGTCGACGTAGCCAGTCGCTTGGGATGCCGTTGTGGAACACGAAGCTGTGTTCGGGGTGGATGCCGTGATAGCCCTCGATCAAATCCTTTAGATATTGACTGGTAAAGCCACAAACGTTGGCCCGCTTGAGCCCGACGCGAAGGCCGCGGCGTTTGAGAAAACTGGTGACCCGATCGGAGGCTTTGGACCACGCTTCCGGCCGAAACGGAAAGGGGTCCTGGAAATGGGCCAGCGTGGGCACGGGAAAATTTGCGGGAACCATGCCATTCAAGTTGATCAGAAAACTCGTTTTCCGATCGGCACAATGTTGCCGCAATTGCCGGTCCTCGTAGCGATAACGTGCTCGGATTTTGTTGGTGGCCGTGGGAGCCCAAAGGAGCGAGACGTTGCCGGGTAGCTGCCAGTGTTCGGCTTCGGCGTGCAGCGGATTGCCACGACGCAGCAGTAATTCGATCTGTGTCTGGTTTCGCGCCGCGGCCAGGTGAAAAGCGATTTCACGAGCGACCGTCAAACCGCCACCGGTGCCGGCGGAGATGCCGTTGACCACCACGCGGCGTAGCGATGTGTTGGGCTGGCTTTGGCGACTAAGACTCATGTTTTTGGATTCCGCTGTCTCGGACCCCTGACGCTGCAAATGGCGTGATGGAATTCATCGGCCATGCGTTTGGTCGAATATTGCGGCGAACTTTGGTGCAACGCGTGGTGCGAAGCTTGGGCATGCCACGCGTCGTCGTGGATCGCTCGGCGGACGACGCGGACCAGATCGGGCAGACTGCCGCGTTGGTAAAGCAGCGAATTTTGTTCGTCGTGTAGGTAGACAAACTCGGGGCCGTGGACATCCCCGTCGCCGTGCGTGATGACGGGAAGCCCGAATTGCATGGCGTGAACCAGGCTGAGTCCGATGTTGTCGGGGTAGATCATCGCTCGGGCCGACAACATATAATCGCCGACCTGGCGATAGTCATAGATGGGGCCCAGGAAACGAACTCGCTGGGCAATTCCCAGCCGATCGGCTTCTTCACGCAGCGGTTGCTGCGAGCCGTCGCCGATCACGATCAATTCCAAATCGGGGCATTCATCGGCAAGCTCGTGCATGGCTTTGAGGGCCAGGTCGAGGCGATTTTCGGGACCCAGACGCGAAACATAAAGCAGCGTTTGTTGGGGACGAATCTGATTGCGTTGTTGGAAGTCCAGCAGTTCCTGGGAACCCCGTCGGTCATCCACTTCGGCGGGCGTCACCTGCGTATCCATCGCGTTGGTGGCGTAAAACGCCTTGTCCGGATGCACCAGGCCGGCGGCGACGGCTCGGTCCCGGTGAACCCGGGTGTAAAAGACGCAGCCGTTGGCGATGCGGGCCATCAAGAATCTCGCCTTTTTTCGCAGCCAGCCCTCCCGCTTGGAGTAGCCGTGGCCCCAAAGAATCGATCGCACGCCCGTGATCCGGCAACGAATCAGTGCCGGCAATAACGATAGGAATTGGGTATTCCACACCAGCACCAAAACATCGCTTTGACGCCGCGTCGCGTACCGAAGCTGGGTGCCATGCCAGATCAGCCGTTTGCCCAAGAATGGAATTTGCGAAAGCGGTTCGTGCGCCGCGAAGAAGCCCTCCGGCTGGACCGATCGAATCCCGGCTTCGCCACCATGAATGACACGAATTTGATACGCATAATCTCGGGCCAAATGTTGGTAAAACGCGATCCGATAGGCCGCTAAACTGGGCTGTTGAAAGACGGCTCGCACCGTCGTGCGTTCGCCAGTTTCGAATTCTTGCGGAACCGCGTGGTCGTGCGAAACCGCTTGGTCGTGCTGGGCAGGTCGACTATCCATGACCGGAAGATCCTCCGGATGGGACGCCGTGGGCTGCGGCTTGCACCGGAGCCACAGATGGGTCCGGCAGCAGCCGTTTTCGAAATCCTAACAAAGGCTTTTCAATCCACCAAAATGAGAATGCGGCAAGGCAAAAACTGACCAATATCGCAGCGACCATGGTTTGGGTGGGGTGAACATCGGATTTGCGCATCAGGCCGAACCAGCAGTAGACCGCTTGGTGATAGAGATACAGGCCGTAGCTGATGCCACCGATCTTTCGCAACCAAGTATGGCCAAGCAGTTTGCCAAAACTACGATCGTTGTCGAAAACGCAGAAGGCCAGAAACGAAGTGCTGACCAGGCCGCTGATGCCCAAGCGAACGACGGGCCAGGCGGGCCCGACGCCGATTTTGCGGATCACCAACAACAAAAACAAACTGGCCAACAGCACGATTATCGTCGCCGATCGCTGACGCTTCGAAGCAAAGAACCCATCGCGTTCGAGATAGGCCAACGCCGATCCGAGCGAGAGCGTAAAAATTCGCGTTTGCGTGGACAGGAATGTGAGAAAACTGGAATCCTTTGGATCAAGCCACACGGCGTGTAGCGAAGCGGCCAACAAAGCGAATGCGGGAATCAAAAATTGGCACGCAAGTCGGCCCCATCGTTGCGGCAAGAACAAGACGATCCAGGGCCAAAGCAGATAAAAGTGTTCTTCAATGGCCAACGACCACAAATGATGAAAGTCTTGGCGACAACCGAGCGCATAGATTGTGTAATTGCCCGCATACAATGCCGCGCCGGCCAAGTCGGTTCCGCCACCGTCGAAAATCCAATAGCCCAGCAGAAACAGATAGTAGATCGGGAAGATCCGCAGGGCGCGCTTGATTAAAAACCGTTTTGCCGAATCCAGGCGGGGCGGTTCGACCAGCAGAATGCGGGTGATCAAAAACCCGGAAAGGGCGAAAAAAACATCGACGCCGAAATAACCCGGTTGGGTGATTTGGATCAAACGATTGCTGATCGCGGGCATGGAACCCCCGGGCAGGTGGAACCACATCACCGCCAAGATCGCCAAGCCGCGAACGCCGTCGAGCGCGGGAAGGTGACGCGGTCGTTGGGTCTGCGTCACGGGGTTGGGATGGGCGAAGGGGGCAAGTGTCAAACCGGCAGCTCGAAGCACGCTAATTCAAGTCTTGCCACGCAACAATACGGACCCGGTCGGACCGGTTGCCCGGACGCGTGTTGACGGGAGGCTCGGCCGTGTTTGCCGGATCTGAGGAATATGCGGCACCCGCGACCCGCCGCGGTGCGCAGTCATCGGCAGGGTGCAGTAAGCGATTAGGCAAAGTAGGAGTGTTCGATTAGACAAAGTATTCGATCGCATTGCGGAAGATCACCAGCCCGTCGCCGGATTCGGGTTGTTGGTCGCGGCGTGTCCAAAACGGATGATGTGTGGGATCGATGTGGCGTTCGGGGTGCGGCATCAATCCGAACACCCGGCCGCTGGTGTCGCAAACACCCGCCACGTTGGCATCAGCGCCATTGGGGTTGGCGGGAAAGGTCAAGGTGTCCGTGCCCAGCGTCCCCTCGGGGCCGTCGACATAACGCAGCGCCAATCGGCCGGCTTGGTCCAGCGACCGGAGTGTGGGCGTATCGGCGGCCACGAATTTTCCTTCGGCGTGTGCGATGGGCAAAAACAGGTGCTCGGCGCCGCGTGTGAAGACGCACGGCGACCGGGGATCGGTTTTTAAATGGACCCAGCGATCTTCAAAACGACCGTGGTTGTTCCAGGTCAACGTGGCGGCCGGTTTGGATTCCCCCTGCAACGCCGTGTCAACTTGGCCTGCCGTGTCCCCATCGCCTGCCGTATCCCCTTGGCCGGCCATGTCCCCCTGACCGGCCAGGACACCCAGCCGCATCAACACCTGCATCCCGTTGCAAATACCCAGGACCAAGCGGTCGTCGCCGTTGACAAAGTCGTTGACCAAATCGCCCAGGTGCTGTTTGAGGCGGACGGCCAGGATGCGACCGGCGGCGATATCGTCGCCATAGGAAAAGCCGCCCGGCAGACACAGAATTTGGTACCGATCGCCCAGCGCCGGATTCTCGCTGAGCCGGTTGACGTGCACCCGTTCGGGGACGCCGCCGGCGGCTTCAAAAGCGGCCGCCGTTTCCAGGTCGCAATTGGTACCGGGGGCGCGGAGCACGAGAATTCGGGGGGCAGGCATGGGCGGTGCTTTCGCGGCGATCGCGTTTGGCAAGTGGCAAAGTTGGTGGCACCGCCACAAAACCGGGGCGGATCAGCCGGAAGATTATCCGAGCATCGTCGATGTCGCCAGCGCTCGGTCTTTAGCGTTGCCAGTGCTCGGTGTTTAACGTCCTCCACGGACGGGGTTCAGCCGGCCACGGCAATTTTTGACGAAATGTCAAATTTGACAGCTTGTCAAAAAGCGTTTCCCGAAGCACACTTCGGTTGCACCCTTTTGACCCTTCGCGATTGGCAACATGACCACGCTGACCGCCAAACAACGCGAAATCCGTGGCCGCGAGCGGCGCATTTTGAACGTGGCGACGGCGATGGTTCGTGACGGCGGGTCGATGGCGATCCGGATGGACGCCATCGCCAAGCAATTGGGCGTGACCCGGGGCACGATCTACAACCATTTCCCGCACCGTGAAGACATCGTTTTGTCGTTGGCCGATCGGGCCATCCGGCGACGGATTGAATTGTTCCAGTTCGCGGCATCGTTATCGGTGGGTTCGCGGGACCAAATCGCGACCGTCGGTTTGGCGTGCGAAGTTTACGTCGATGAAATGCCCGATGATTTTGCGGTGGAGCAAATGATTCGACACGACAACGTTTGGCAAAAGTGTTCCGAGGCCCGACGCGAGAATCTGCGCCAGTGCGAGGCGAATTGCATGTCCAGCTTGTCCCACATCATTGACCGGGCCATCCGGCAGGGCGATTTAAGTTTGCCGCGCCGACAATCGCCGGTGGATGTTCTGTTCGGTCTGTGGTCGCTGACCTACGGCGGCATGATGATCGAATTGAGCAGCCCATCGCTGGCCGAATTGGGGATTCGCGATAGCCGCGAGACCATTCGTCGCAATTGCAACGCGATGCTGGACGGCTTGGATTGGCGGCCGCGATATGACGCCGATGCGTATCGCCGTCTGGTGCGTCGGGTCCGGCGAAAACTGGTTGCCAAGGCCGGTCAAATCGTTGCATCGGAGGCCGACGATTCGCATTCCCTGGATTCGGGTGCGAATCCTTCCTTTTCTTCCGCGGAGCCGAACTGATGCGACGTGATGTAGTGATCGGGTGCAGCTTCTTGTTTGCGCTGGCCGTGCCGATCTTGGTGGCCGTTTCCAGCGGTGGCCCCGCCGGTGATAATGGCCCCGCCGGTGATACAAACGCGCAAGCGTCGCCGGCGAGCGATGACGTGGTTGCGTCCGGTGCGGCGCCCAGTGCGGCGTCGGCGCTGCGGGTGTCGGTCGTACGGGCTGGCAGCGTGCCCGGGCCGCGGCGGGTCCGGCCGTTTCGCGGCATCGTGCGTCCGCGACTGGACAGCCCATTGTCGCTTCGTCGCGGCGGCGTGCTGGCGATCGTTCACGTTCGCGAGGGGGATCGGGTTTCCCAGGGCGATGTGCTTGCGGAATTGGAGATCGCGGATTTGCGAGCCCGCGAGAAAGAATTGATCGCGGCGGTGGAGGCGGCGGCGGCCGAGTACGATCGCGCGGTCGCGGGTCCGCGAAAACAAACCGTCGCCGCGGCCCAGGCCCAGTGGGACCAACTGGTGTCCCTGGAGCGGTCGGCGGATCTACGGGCCAAGCGACAGCAGGATTTGATGCGTCGCGGCGCCGGTGATCAACAAACCCTCGATGACACTCGTCTGGCCGCGGCGGCGGCCAAGGCGGCCAGCGCCCAGGCCGAAGAAACGCTTTCGGAACTTCGCGAGGGCACTCGCCGCGAGGACGTGGCGGCGGCGGCGGCGCGATTGGCCGGTGCCAAGGCGGCGCTGGAATCCAACCGGGTGGATCAACGCGACAGCCGGATTCACGCACCTTTTGAGGGTGTCGTTCGCGGCCGGCTGTTGGACCCCGGAGCCTACATCGCGCCGGGCACGGCGGTGTTGCAATTGCAGGCCGCGCCGCCGCTGGAGGCCCGTTTTGGGCTGCCGCCGGAGGTCGCGCGGGCGATTTCGGTCGGCGACGCGGTCAACGTCCGCTGGAACCAAGCCACCACCGCGTGCCGTGTGGTTCGAGTCCATCCGGCCATCGATGCGGCGACTCGGACCCGCGCGGTCGATGTTGAATTTCCATCCATGGCCGACTCGCCAACCGCGGGACCCAACATCGGCGAATTGGTGACGCTGCAATGGGAAGGGCAAGCCAACGATCCGCCGGACGGATTTTGGTTGCCCACTACCGCGCTGGTTCGCGGTGGCAGGGGTTTGTGGTCGGTCTACGTCGTCCAGCCCGATGACCTGAAACAAACGCGTACCGAGCTCAAACAAACGCGTACCGAGCTCAAACCAACCGGCACCGAGCTCAAACCAACCGGCACCGAGCTCAAACCAACCGGCACCGTCGTTCGCCGCAACGTGCGGGTGTTGCAGACCGCGGGATCCCAGTGCCAGGTCGGTGGCAGCATCGATCGCGGCGAATGGGTGATCGACACCGGTGTCCACCGCGTCGCACCCAATGCTCGGGTGCAAGGTGTGGTGAACAACGCGATGGAGATGAACGCTTCGGACCCCCAGGTCGATCGATGAAACCAACCCAACCGATGAACGCAGCGAACTCAATCAACGCCGCGGCGGGCGCAAAGACGCCGGGCGAACCAGGGCGCCGAATGGAAACTTCCGGTGCGAATGAAACTTCCGGTGCCGCAAGGATTTTATCCGATCGTCGTTTGATCACGCTGATCGTTTTGTTGGCACTGGTGGCGGGGCTGAGCAGTTTTGCGATTTTGCCACGGATGGAGGACCCGGTGCTGCGTCGCCGCGTGGCGCTCATCAACACACGCTTGCCTGGCGCCGAAGCCGGTCGCGTGGAAACGTTGGTCAGCGAGGTCATTGAAGATGAACTTCGCGATGTCGAGGAAATCAAGGAACTGCGTTCGGTTAGCCGCACCGGGATCAGCACGATTTCGATCGAGTTGCGGGATGAGGTGATGGATACCGATTCGGTGTGGTCGCGGGTCCGATCGCGGATTGAAGACGGTTTGCCACGTTTACCGCCGGAGGCGACACGGCCGGAATTTGAAGAATTGGAAGTTCGTGCTTACGCGATGATTGTCGGTTTGACGTGGACCGACCCGACATCGCCGGCACCGATCCCGCTGCTACGTCGCTTGGCGGTGCAACTGCAGGATGATTTGCAAAATTTGAGCGGCACCGACAAGGTCGATCGTTTTGGCGACCCGGGACAGCAAATCGAAATTGAACTGGATGCGATTCGGGCGGCATCGATGGGAGTCACGCCGGCCCAGATCGCGCAGCGGGTGGCCGCTCGCGATGCCAAGGCCAGTGCGGGTCAGGTGCGACGCGACGATTTGCAGATGTCGCTGGAGGTCGGCAACCAATTTCGCGGCATCGATGGGTTGGCCGATTTAATGGTCCAGGATCGCGACGGCGGTTTTGTGCGTTTGGATGAACTTGCGTCGTTTCGGTATTCGGTTCCCGATCCGCCCGAGGTCGCCGCCAGCGTGGATGGGCGGCCCGCGGTGGTGCTGGGGGTGATGGTTCGGCCCAGTTTTCGCATCGACGCGTGGACGGTCGCCGCCGACGATCTGCTCCAGCGGACTCGGCAAACGCTACCGGCGGGCGTCGAAGTCGAAAGCGTGCTGCGACAAAGCGAGTACGTGGATCGACGGCTCGCGTCCTTGGCAAAAAACCTGCTGCTGGGTGCCGCGGCGGTGGCGGCGGTGATCTTTTTGATGATGGGTTTTCGGGCCGCCGTGCTGGTGACCTTGGCATTGCCGCTGTCCTGCTTGATGGTGCTGTTTGGCTTGCGGATCCTGGGCATTCCGATTCATCAAATGTCGATTACCGGCTTGATCATTTCGCTCGGTTTGTTGATCGACAATGCCATCGTGATTGTCGACGAGGTGGCCGCGAAAAGACGGTTGGGATATCCGCCGATTTCCGCGGCCGCGCGAGCGGTTTCGCATTTGGCGATTCCGTTGGCCGGTTCCACGGTCACCACGGCACTCGCGTTCGCGCCGATCGCGTTGATGCCGGGACCAGCGGGTGAATTTGTCGGCGCGATCGCGTTGAGCGTGATTTTGGCGATCGCGTCGAGCTTCTTTTTGGCGATGACGGTGATCCCCGCACTGTCGGCACGCTGGATGAAAGTCGAGGATGACGATGCATCACAAGCTCCGGTGCAAACACACGATTCCCAAACGCAACGGATTTCCCAAACGCGACGGATTTCTCGAACGCGACGGATTTCCCGGTGGATCGCCGCGGTGCTTCGCGTGGGCATCCAGATGCCCGGCATGACGCGGGTCTATCAGCGGCTGGTGCGATGGCTGCTGGCGCGTCCGCTGCGCGCAATCGCGCTGGCGTCTTTGGTACCGGTGCTGGGATTTGTCGGCGCCGCGACGCTGAGCGAGCAGTTTTTTCCGCCGTCCGGTCGCAACCAATTCCACATCACCGTCGAAGGTCCCGCGATTCAGTCGTTGGCCGAAACGATGCGCAGCGCCGAATCCATGGATCCCATCATTCGTGAATACGGTGCGACTCGAGTCGATTGGTTCTTTGGCGAAAGCGCGCCGCAGTTCTATTACAACGTGATTGCCAATCGACGCGGTTCCAAGAACTTCGCCCAGGCACTCGTCACGTTGCCCGAGGTTCGGGACCCCGAGCGGACGATCGTGGAATTGCAGAACCGGCTTCGCGATCGGGAAACGTCGGCGCGGGTCTTGGTCCGCCAGTTGGAACAGGGACCTCCATTCGAAGCACCGATTGAGGTTCGCTTGTTTGGTCCCGATCTGGAAACATTACGCGAATTGGGCAACGATATCCGCAGTCGATTGATGGCGATGGACGAAGTCGTCTACAGCCGCAGCGATTTGACCGAAGTGTTACCGATGCTGATGATGGACGTCGATGATTCGGCGGCCCGGATGGTCGGTATCAGCCCCGGTGATGTCGCCGAGCACTTTCGGTTGGCATTGGAAGGGCAAATTGTCGGCAGTGTTTTGGAGGACAACGAAACGGTGCCGGTGGTGCTTCGCGTCGGCGATCAAACGCGTGGTGATTTTGATCGTATCGCGGCGATGGAGGTGATGCCCGATGCGAATCGTTCAGGCAATGCGGATCGTGCCGCCGATGCTTTCGGGCCCGGCAGTTTCGCCGCCGGCGGGACCCCGTTGTCGGCGATTAGCGAATTTCGTCTGGAGCCACGCGACGGGGCGATCGTGCGTTTGGATCGTCGGCGAATGAACGAAGTCGCGGCGTATGTCAAAGCCGGAGTGCTTCCCAGCGTGGTGCAAACGAAGATTGAAGCATCGTTGGCCGATGACCCGCTGGTCATGCCACCGGGATACGAAATTCGATACGGCGGTGTGGCTTCCAAACGCGACGACGCGGTGGGCAATTTGTTTTCGACCGTCGGCGTGTTGGCAACGCTGATGGTGGCGGCACTGGTTTTGTCGCTGGGTTCGTTTCGGCAGGCGGCGATCATCGGTGGCGTGGCGGTGATGTCGATTGGGTTGTCGATGGCCGCGTTGGTCGTGTCGGGATACCCGTTTGGCTTCATGGCGATCATCGGGTCGATGGGATTGATCGGCGTGGCCATCAACGATTCCATCGTGGTCATGGCGGCAATCGACGAGGACAAACGGCACGCCCGGCACGATCAGCAAGTTGGCGACCGATCAAGTGCCGCGCCGACGTCGGATGTTGTGTCGAGCGAATTTGAAATGGACGAATCGGCAAGCGGCGAAAACGAAATCGATGAATTCGAGATGATGGTCCATTCGGTCGTGCGTTCGACTCGCCATGTTTTGGCGACAACGTTCACCACGATGGCCGGTTTTGCGCCGCTGATCTTGGATGGCGGGAACTTCTGGCCGCCGATGGCCGTCTGTATTGCCGGCGGCGTCGCCGGCGCGACCGTGATGGCACTGATCGCGGTGCCGGCCGCCATGCGTCTGCTGGTTCGTCGGACCAGAGTTGTCACGGCAAAAGTGGATAACACAAGCGTGCCAGAAACGGTCTGGGTCGCGGCGGGTTGACCACCCCATACCGTCCACCCGGCCAACAAAAAAAGCGTTCAAGGCGGTCAGGATTGGAGCCGAGTTCGGCGTCAATCGAGACGAACTTGAAAGTTTTTCATCGGAATCCGATGATTTGGCACGATTTTAGTGGTTGAGTCGATCGTTTTCAGAATCACAAACTCAGGGAAGTCACCATGTTGGTTTTAAGTCGAAAGGAAGGCGAGGAATTGTTGATCGGCGATGACATCGTCTTGACGGTCAATCGAATTTCCGGCAACCGGGTCGCCATCGGTATCCAGGCCCCGCGTGACGTGCGAATCGTTCGCGGTGAGCTGGAGAGGCAGGAAACCGCCTCGGGCAATTCCCTGCCAACCGAATTGAATCCCCACGCACCAAACATCGCAATTGCTAGCAAAGCAAGCGACTGATTTGGACGTTTCGCGGCAATTTCAAAATGAGAACGCCGCCACCTTCACGTCTCAGACTAAGACAGGTGCGGGTGAATTTGTGACACCGTGATGTGGCCGCTGAAACAGCGGTCCACATCGCCGGCTGGCATCCTGGGCCGACCGTGAAAATCCATGGTCCAGGTCATTTCTTCACCATTGCGGTGCGTTTCCAGTGGGATCGGCGTCGGGTCGATGGGGCATTGGATCCACGGGACCGATTCCATTTCGGGGTCCAAAGCCGGCAGGTTGATGTTCCAAACGGGCGTCGGCCGCGATGGCCGCGTGCGTTCGGCTTGCGTCAAGACCCATTGAAAGGCTGGGCCGAGCCATCGGGGAACGTGGTCCCAGGATTTGGGTACGGCTGGGTGACGGTAGTGCGACAGTGCGATCGATCGCACACCCTGCAGTGCGGCCTCGCGCGCCGCCGCAACCGTGCCGCTGACCAACACGTCCACCCCCAGATTTGCGCCCTGGTTGATTCCCGAGAATACCCAATCGGCATTGGGCAGGAATTCGTTCAAACCCAATCGAACGCAATTGACCGGAGTTCCGGAAACGGAAAATCGGTTCGGACCGTGTTCCCGCACCGTTAGCGGTTGGGCGTTTTCGACGCCATGGCCGCATTCGCTTCGGCCTCGGTCCGGCGCGACGACGACCACCCGCGCCGATTCCCCAAACGTGATGTGCACAAATTTTTCGAGCGCCAGCAATCCGGGGGCGTCGATGCCGTCGTCGTTGGTAAGCAGGATGTTGCGGATCGGATCCGCGGGGGAAGGCATGGTCTAGCGAACCGTCTCGATGGGGAAATTCACGACTCGTCCACCGTTTTGTTCATTGGCGCGCAACAGCATTCGTTTTCCGATTAAGTCCGCGCCGGCGTCCCAGGCAAATTCGCGGCGTACCGTTTCGCCCGCCGGGATGCTTAAAAAGCGTGTTTGATAACGTCGACCCGGCGGCGGGAACAGCAGGCAGTCGTAGGATTGTTTTTCGTCCGCCAGGTTGGTCATTTCAATGATCACGCGAAGTTGGCCGTTGGCGGTCAGCCGGGTCGACGCGTTGATGGTCAGCCCGGTGGGTCCGACGCGAATGTTTCGGTGCACGGTGAAGGATCGCGGCGGCACGGTATCCAAATCGAAACGCATCGGAATCAAGTATTCGCCGATGTGTGCGGTATTGGTCAGCACGATGGGCCAGGCGGTTCGGTAGCTTCGACCGGGCGTCGATTCAAATTCGATATCCGGCGCATCGACCTGCCAGCCCGCCGGCGGTGTCAGCCGCACGTTGCCCAGCCATGCGGAACGATCGGGATTTTCCCAGGTGACACCCAGCGGTTGACGTTTTCCCATCAGCGAATCCATCCGCGCGTCGGTCAGCCGGACGGACATGCGAAACCGCATGATCATCGGGTCAACGCCGGTGACGAACAGCGGCGTGCGTCCAACGGGCACGCGATGGCGTCGTTGGCCGTCACGGCTGACGATATCCAGGCGTTGCTGGCGGCCCCAGACGTCAAAGGCCCGCACGTCTTCTCCCAGATACAGTTCCTCTTCGGTCGCGCTTTCGGACCACACGACCCAGACCGCTTGCTTTTCATCGGCCAAGACACGATTGCTGATTCCGCTGGGCAGGGACAGCGAACCGATCGAGCGCATCCCGCCCAGCAACCGGCTTGCCGTGCGGAAGGGCAAGAACAATTCGCCGGGATGGCCATCGCGATCCATCATGGCCGAATTGGGTTGATCGGCGTCGGAGATCATTGCGGCGGTGACGCGGTGCGAGCGGACGGTAATCATCCGTCGGACCAAATCGGTGATTCGCGTGTCGCGATCGTATTGCGTCCCGGAAATCGGCTGCAGGCTGAGCCACGTTTCCACGGACGAATTGACGCCCTGGGACAAGCGTGAGTCCTCGAGTGCAAGATCCAGTTCATCGGCCGTCAGCGGTGGCTGGCCCCGCCGCGCGATGGCTTGCCAGGACGTTTCGGCGATGGGCAGCGTGGGTTCCAGCCACGGCCACGCGATCGTGACCCGCAGCGGTTGGCCGAAACCTTGTAATCCACGCGAAATCATCGCGATGTGTTGTTTCAAATTGGCTTGCCCGAGAAAACTGAAATCATCATCGTCGCCAATTTGCCAATGCCGAATTTTTAGCGTCAATCGAGTCATGATGGGTTCCAGCAATGGCCGCCATTGGTTGGCATTGCGAAAATAGGCCACCGATGATTGTTGGGCGTTGCCAACAGGATCGACACCCAGCAGCGGGCCACCCAGTTTGGATTCGGGTGGATCGTGCAATGATCCAATCGTGATGATTCCATCGTCCTGGGTTCGAAACAGGACGTCGGACAAACGATCCAGCGCTTCGGTGTCGTCCGGTGCAATCCAACACGGATACTTAAGCCACGCCACACCGGCATCCATCAGGTACTTCGACCAGTCAGCCGCATCGATGGACGCGTCGATGGGAAACTTGAGCGACCAACCAAAGGGCCCGCTGGGTTCGCCATCCAGCAGTGGATTCAAAACCGCCAAGGTGGTCCCCGCGGCCAACG
>JBCCRW010000047.1:0-19835 GCA_039201055.1 Planctomycetota bacterium
GTGTTGCGGAACGCCGCGAAGTCAATCAGGTCGATGGCCTGGTCTTCATTGAAGTCAAGGGAATCCGAGAATCCAGGATCGCCTTCGCGAGTTCCAAAACTGGACCGGAAGTCCGCAAAGTCCAGTAAATCGACCGAGCCATTTCCGTCGGTGTCGCCGTACTTTTGGAAGAAATCAGCGTGGACGTCGTCGCCCAGTGGAGCACCCACGGCACTGATTCGGTCTCCTTTGACCACCAAGCGGTAGTCGCCATCGGCGATCCGCGGGCCGGTGAATGTCAAACGAGCAATGGTGTTTCCCGATGCGTCGTCCATTTCCAAAGTGGCTGCCACGACATCGCCGTTTGCATCGATCACTTCGATGGCGTCCATTTCCACGTCGACGACTTGATCGAACGCGACTTCGACGCCGCGGATTCGTGAACGCTGCGGGCTACCGTCGCCAATCGTGGTGCTTGCGATTTCGGGTAGGTTGCGGACCTGAATCGTGATGTCCTGTTCCAGTTCATTACCAACTCGATCGGTAACACGAACACGAATCGCGTACTCCGATCGTGTTTCAAAATCCACTTCGACGCCCTGGCCGACCAACAGACGATCCCCTTCGATTGCAAACAAGTCGTCATCGCCGAATCCGTCCAGCAATTCGAAGGTATGAAAATCATCGCGGGATGCGTCGACGACCTGCAGATTGGCGGCGAATGCCGGTCCGCTGGCGGTCGGCAAGTTTTCGTCGATGTCTTGCGAAAGGAGAATTTCAGTGGGTGCGAATGGATCGACATCCACGCGGAGCGTTTGCTGAATTTCGTCGCCATCGCGGTCGTTAACCACAAGGACGATTTCGTAGGTGCCCTCGTTTTGGTATCGGTGGCCGAGCGAAAACGTTTTGTCCGAACGCATGGGAACCGGTCGACGCGTGCCGTCGCCAAAATCGACGTCAACCAGCGCAACGTCCTCACCGGGATCAAAAATCGAGCCCATGATTTCGAACGAGGATGTTTCCAAGTCCACCGTTCGCAGATCGGCGGAAACACTCGGGGCAACATTAATGACCTGGATTTGCACCGGAGTTGCGGCGATGGTTTCGGTGCCGTCCGTGGACGACAACCGAACCTCGTATTCGCCTTCGTCGTCCGGCGTAAACGACCAATCTAAATCGCCCGTATCAACGATCTCACTGGCAACCACTTGGCCGAATTCGTTAATTGCCAACCATTCCAGCGTCGTCCAATCTTGCGGGTTCTGGAATCGCGACAGATCGGCGGTGAAGTTGACGGCGGTGCCTTCGCGGTACCCATCCATCGGTGGAACCGTCGCGATGATGGGGACCATCGCCGGTTCGACGACCCGCAAGCGGAACGAATCCGCATAGGAATCGCCCGTGTCGGCGTCTTCGGCGATCGACTGAACGACGTAGGTGCCGGCGGCGTCGGGTGTGAAGTTCGCGGTGGTTCCGTTAACGCGAGCGATTTCACCGGAGTCGTCCGAAATGATCCATTGCTGACCCGTTAGATTCCGATCGCTGACGCTGGCGAGCGATTGCGTCGTTCCCAATTCAATGATTCGATTGGCGCCGACATCCAGGTTGCGGATCACGGTCACGTCACGATCGACGACGGTTCCCGCTTCGCCAAAAGGCAAGCCCCGATTGATCCGCAAGGATTCGATTTCGGTGACACCCACAACATTGCTGAACTCGCGGGCACCCAGAATAAATCGAGCTTTGGATTGAAAGCTCAATCCATTGCTCAGTGGCTGTCCGTCGTTCAACAGGACGCCGTCCCGCCAAACCCAATAGGTAGCCGTTCCGGGAATTTGGATGACGCGGAAATCATGGAAACCATCGGTGTTGTCCACCGGGATCGGATCGCCGGTGTCGGGATCCGTATTCAAGATGCTCCGAAAGGCGGCTCCAGAACCCCATCGAACATCGTTGCGTCCGATGAACAGCAATGCGTTTTCGACACTGCCCTCTGGCGATGCCGCGAATGCGATCGAGCCCCGGCCGCCCTCTGCCGAGCCTGTCTCGATGATCTTCAATCGCAGGTCGACCGTCCATCCGGTTGCGCGCGTCGGGGCGAGTTGAGGCCAGATGGTTTGAGTGTCGACATTTGCACCGAGCACGCCGTTTGGCCTGATCGTCATGACGCCATTCCCAATGGTGATGTCACCGATCGGGTTTAAGTCGTCGATCCCATTTTCATCCAAATCCGGCAGCGTGCCGCTTTCAAAGTCGTAGCGAAAGTCAAAACCATCGGCGACGATCCAGGATTCGGGATCGGTACTTGTGTCACCTGGGGCGTGCACCTCGACGGAATGCACGATGTCGTCGAGGTCGCTGGCCGCATATCGGCCATCGAAATCGGTCACGGAGCACGCGATGATCTCGCCCAAGATGTTTCTTAGCACCAGCGACGCGCCGGCGATGGGATTGCCATCGGCGTCGCGAACGACGTTGCCCGACAAAAATGGGGTGATGGATACCTGACCCGATCGTGTTCGCAGCATTGGAACGTCGTTGTTCCAATTGAAGACGGTGCGGCTTTCGCGTCCCACGCCATCGCTTGCGATGACGGTGATTTCCGCAGTTGCGATCTGTGACGAATTGCCATTGAGCAGCAAACGGTTTCCGATGATCTCCGGCGTTAGGTTTGGATTGTCCGAAATCGCGGTAAACGTCACCGGGTTGCCGTCGGCATCCAGCCATTGACCGCCAAGAAATTGTCCACCTTCGAGCGACAGATCGATCGATTGGCTGCCAACCCGCGTGGGCGCGGGACGAACGTCGTCCCCGCTGCCGTCCAAATCGCCGAGCATCCCGGGCGCGTGATTGCCCGTCGAATCGGTCAGTTCGTCACCGGCTAATTCCTCGAATGAAAACATCGCGTTCATCTCCGGTTCAATGGGGCGAGGTCCCCGCTGGCGGCCGGCAATTTTCGAAAGTATCTGCTGATCGATGTTGTCCTGGGTGTTGTCCCAATAGCGATTCCAAAAAACGACTTCGTCCAGCCGACCGCGAATGCTTTCATCGCTGCGATAATCACCGCCGGGCGTGTCCATGTCTTGACCCAGAGCGATATGTTCAACCGAGAGGGGACGAGCGTCATTCAGGAATTGAACGCCCAGCAAAACGCCGTCAACGTAAACACGCATCGATCCCGAAGACCCAGTGGTGTCCCGTGCAACGGCGATGTGATGCCAGTCGCCGTCGAACAGGTCCAATTCGGGGCTGCTAAACGTTTCGCCGATCGAATTGTGATTTTGAATTCTGAGGGTCTGAGCATCGTCGATGGCGATCAGGAATTCGTCCTGTAGTGCTGCGGTGGCTCCACCGGCGGAAAGGATCGTGTCGAAAATTCCAACCTGTTCGATGCCTTGAAACCAAAACTCGACCAGGAACGAGGTCGCTTCGTCGAGCACCGTCGGCGGCAAGGTCGCGACATCATCATCGAAAGAGAGCGAGCCGGTACGGGTCGTTTGGTCGGCAATTGGCACGATCTGGGGTGCCGATTCGTTTTCGGTCAGCTCAACCGTCAATTCCGGATTGGCGATCTGCAAATCGCGAACAAAGAAATCTCGTGAGTTGGCATCCAGAGCCACGCCGTTGATCGAGAGTTGTTTCAGGGGCCACGTCGGCGTTTCGGTCTTGCGTGTGTAAACGGCATCGGCGAGCACCGTTTGTCCATCGGGCCCCTGGATCGTGACGATGACCTGTGATGCTGTTGGGACATAGGTGCCCAGTGATTGCCAGGTGCGGCCGAAAGATTCGCCGCCGGTTCCACGACCATCCGGTGCAAACGATTGATCCACGAGCACCGTCGCATCGGACTCGGTTTGGAAGATCTGGTAGCGAACCTCCGTTTGTTCGCGAATCAATCCTTCGGGCCACGTGACAAAAATTTCGACTTCTTCACCGGGCACGACATTCAAGAAGTAAAAACTTCGGCCGCCTGTCTTGGAAACGTGATAGCCGCCCGCGAATGCCCCGTTTGTCGCTGAATCGATTGTCGCCGAATCCTGATGGGTCCAAACACCCGAGCGCGACGCCAGCCCGTTTCTTACTGCATCATCAACGATGGACACGCCCACCAGCGGTCCCAAATCGGTCACCTGGGTGTCGTTCAGCAAAAGGACCTCCAGCTTGGGAAGGCCGGCAAGCAAGACTGAGTCGATGGACGAAATCGGGTTTTCACTGAGGTCCAGCATGCGAAGATTGGGCGGTAGATTCGGGCCGACGCGGTTCAGCCTCGTGTTGCTTAAATTCAAATGCCGCAGACTCGGCAGCAACTCGAATCCGTTGGTATCCGGTAGCGTCATTCCGGACAAATCCAGATATTCCACCTGAGCGAGTTCGCTTGCCAGCCAAGGTCGATGCAATATTAAATCGCCGTTGGTATCGAAGGTTACGGGATGGCCCAACGCGTCGGCGATTGCCAAGCGGATTGGCGTCGAAACCTCAGCCGGGATATCGACGACGGGATCGCGCAACGTCACCAACGAGACTTCCGAGCGGATGGTTAGGGAATCGGATTCTTGACTTCCGGGAAACACCCTGAATTCGTGTGCTTCAAAGCTGGACTCGACGATCAAACGGTCTTGACCGGCTTGTCCCCGCAAGATGTCGCTGCCGGGGCCACCCTGAATCACGTCGGTGCCGTCACCGCCAAGCAACCGGTCACGATCCTCCGGTGCATGCGAATGACCCAATGTCGGCGCGTCGACCTCGATTAAAAACGGTAGCTCCGCACCAGCCACATCGGAATTGCGTGCCACGCGGAGGTAATAGGTCCCCGCCTTGGCGTTACGAAGATCGACGCGGGTTCGACGGGCTGCCAACAATTGCCCCTTTTGATCCAAAAGGTCGAGCGTCAACGTGCTTGAACCGTCCAAACCTTCGACACGAATGAAGTCGGATGCAATCAAGGTTCCGTCGCCGTCACCGGACGTCGTGAAGCGGAACCAAGCCTCTTGCTGGTCGATGTCCAAAACAAAGTCGTCTCCGGTGAATGTGCTGGTGCGACCGGTTTGTGGATCGACGAGACGGCTGCCGCGATTTGCCAAGATCTCAAACGATTCCGGCACTTCGAAAGCGTCGATTTGACCGAGCAAGAAGTACACACGGCCGGGATCCGCTATCTCGCGCGCCGTCCCCGGAGCCCCGGAAGCCCCAATCCAGAGATCATCGATTCCGTCCGCATTGAAGTCGTGCAGGCGGCTGGATTCCATTGACCCCAAACGATCTCTGGTCCGGGTTCCGGTGAAGACTCGATCCGCTTCGCCCAGCGACAACACGTTGGCTGACGGCAAATCCGTACCCGACAGGTAGTCGTCAAACAGATAGGCTTTTCCAACTTCGTCGAACTCAAACGAACTGCCCCCAAAGATCGAGGCAACCACGGTTGGCAGGCCCACCACCAGATCGGTTCGGCCATCGGCGTTTAGGTCACCGGTCGCGTAGGAAAGCGAACCGAGGTGCTTGAGCAGCAGTGGCTCCGCAAGATCACCTTGGGAAACGGTCACCCACGGCTGAACGATCGAAGGCGTCGCTTGTCGCCAGGTCAGGCCACCCTGATAAATCAACACGCTGCCGCGGAGGTCGCCGCCGCCTTCGACCGCGCGTCCGATCGCAAATTCGTCGTACCCATCATGGTTGTTGTCGCCGAGTGCCGCGACCGAATCGACGCCGCCCAGGATGATCAGTGTCGGGCTTGCCAGATCCGTCAATTCGATTTCGGTGACCGTTCCGAAGTCCACGGACCGTCCCAGGACAACGAAGACTTGGCCAGCGACGTCATCAAACGTGCTGCCGCGATAAAGGTCGGTCGCCGCGATGGCCAAATCTTCTTTTCCGTCACCATCAATGTCCCCAATCGACGAAGCCAAGAAACTCGCATCGCGGTTGACGGACATGCCGGCCGGCGGCACCAGCGAAACGCTGTCGAAATCCAAAGTCAGATTGACCGCGGTGTCGCCACCGGGTGTGTAGCTGATCGCGGCGATTCGTCCTTGGTCGGCGTCCGCGAAGTTTCCGGAAACCAATAGCCAATCCGTCCCGCCGCCATCCCAGTCGATGAACGACAGCTCGCTTTTCCAGAATGATTGACCGGTGGTACGGAATGTGAACTGGTTGGAGACGTCATCAACGTCACTCGCTAATCTTGCTGGCAGGTCGTCGCCGCCGGCGAAGACACGCCGCTGAATTCGGCAGACATCTTCGCCATCGCAAAAACTTTGAACGAGCACCAAGTCGTCAATCCCGTCGCTGTCGACGTCGCCGTAATCCTTGGCCGGTCGACCGGGGCGGAAATCCAAAACATTGGTGATTGAAGCCTGGTCGCCATAGAAAGCGATATTCGAAAGCTGATCGATTGAAACGACGCCTGTTTCCGAAAATGGACCGAAGACCAAGAACTCCGCTTCGCTATTTGCGACAAACTCATTTAACGCTGTCGTCGCCACGAAATCCATGTGCCCGTCAGCGTTGATGTCACCGACCGCTCGCGCGCCATCGATCGAGAATGACTGATTGCCGCCGGTGATGCGAATCGCGTCGGCCAGTGAAGTCATCTTCGGACCGGTGTCGTCGCTTGGGAATGGTTCGACACCGGCCTGGGCGTTGATTCCATCAAAGCCAAGCATCGGTGTCCAAGTCGTATCCAGCAACGGATGGTTGGCAATTTCCAATGGCAACAAATCGCCGCTTGAGCCACCATCAGCCAAATCTTGGAGTGGACCACCGAAGACCACCGACAGCCGTGCGCGGTCACGCGAGAAGATCGCCAAGTCGCTCTGGCCATCGCCATCAAGGTCGCCGACGAAACCGAAATCCGGTGTGGTCACGATGCGCGATCGCTGCGTCGGAAAGTCGTTGATGGGTGCATCAGAAGTATGCAGCACCAAATGTGCGAATCCCGGATCGACTTGCAATCGGCCGCCCAGGTCCGCAATGTTTTCGCTGAACCAGACGTGGGTCCTCGGAGCCACAAACTCGGAACCCGCAAGATTCGGATCGCTCAGTTCGACCGTTTCATTGACGGTGGCGGCGAAGTCCATTTTTCCGTCGCCGCTGAAGTCGCCGATCGGTTGCAGGTACGGAACGGAAACCTCGGTAAACGTCACAACCGGAGCCCCACCGGGCTCTTGTGTCACACGCACCAGGAAACTTAGCCCACTTCCCAATGCGAGATTATTCGCAGTGGTTTCGGTCTGGCCGCTGATTACAAAATCGGCAATCTGCTGGGATGATTCCGCGTCAAGCGATTCATCCCAGGCGTCGATGATTTCGGCCTGCCGAAAGGCACCCGGGAACGGAGCCGGAATTGTCATCGGCTCGGTGATCACGCCGCTGGCGTTGCCAAACCCAAGGTGCAGTTCGTCCGAATTGATCGCCGCAAAATCGACGAAGCCGTCGCCATTGATGTCACCCAGGCCCGCGACCCGGCGTGCATCTACTTCGAACGAATCGATCGCGTTATCGCTGACGATGTGAAGGTACTGTCCATCCACCGATGCAAACGTATCACGCTGATTTCCGCGAATGTCACCGATCCCGTCGGCATAGAAAAAAGATGGATCTTCGGCATAACGACCGCTGTCCAAAAGCGTTGTGACCAATTCAACGACTCGGCCCTCGGTAAATGCACCCGGCAGCGTCGAAACATCCGCTTCCCGACCGGCCGATCCGTAGACCAGGGTCAATTGCCCAAGCCCATCGGTCTCCGTGCTGACAAGCAAGTCGCCAATGCCGTCCCGATTCCAATCACCGGCCGGACGAATAGTTGATTGATTTTGCAGCAACTGATCCGCGGCGCTGACATCAATCAGATCTCCGGGGATCGCGATTCGCGTCATCGGTCGGCTGGCCTGGAAGCTCGCTTCGGGATCAAGCAAGTCCGAGCCGCCGTAATACAGATACGCGTAGAACTCGCCGCGCAGGTCGCTGGCCGAAAGGATAAAGTCCTCGAAACCATCGCCATCAAAATCACCCGCCGGCAACACGATGCCGCGGCCAATGGCGCCCTGCCCTAAATCGATCGTTCGACGCTGAAAGCCATGCCGATTTTCGACAAGTCGATCGACCGAGACGTCAACGCTTGGTAGCGACGCCGAAGTTAATTCAATTCCAAAGCTTCCTTCAAAACTGCCGCTAATTGGAAACGCTCTGATTACAAATGCCTCACCCGTGTCCGTATCGAACTCCGATGCAACGACCCATTCGGGGTCTTCATTTGTTCCGATGTTGAAGACTGGGCTGACAAACAATTCCCAATCTTCAAGATCAACACGTTGCCCATCAATGGTCGTGAAAAGACGCAGTCGCTGTTCCACATCGCGCGGATTGAATTGACCACCAAAGCCAAACTCGTTGATCGGACGCAGCAGATATTGCGAACCACCAAATTCATCTAACGCAAGTCCATCGATTACCGTTCCCGCCAGCAACGGTGGCAATTCCAACGCGGGACTTCCATTGATTTGAACGTCGCGAAGGGGCAAGCCCGCCCCGACTGACGTGTCGCCGACCAAGAAGTCATCGCCATTGCCACCATCAATGACATCGTTGCCGAATCCGCCGCTGATGAAATCGTCGCCGTCACCTCCAATCAGCGTGTCGTTGATCGGGGTTCCGAATAGACGGTCATCGCCGTCGCCACCGATGACCGTTAGCGGCAACAGACTTCCGCTGGAGACCTGCCAATCGCCTTGAGCAAAACCCCATGTTTCCTCGTCCGCCGGAAACCGAAAGTTTTCGTCACCGCGAAAATCATCATCACCGGCCAACAGGTCCACGACCATCGCTTCGATGGAAACCGACGTGAAATAATGGTAGCGGCGAATGGGCGTAAAAGAGCCATTGGCGGTGTCATACGCCAAGTCGCTAACCTCGTAGCGATCCAACAAACGGTTGGATCGCATCGAGACCAAATCGTCTTCGTTGGTACCCAGGTACACGACCTGATCGTTGCCGTCGCCCCCGGCAAAACGGTCGCTTTGCGTCGGAATGAAGGTCGTCGTGGTGCCGAGCAACACGGGCAACTTCGAGGGCACGGTTTGGAACAAATCTTCGCCGTCGTTGCCAAACAACAAATCGCTGGCCCCGGTGTCGTCGCCGCCGGTCAACACATCGTTGCCGCTTCCACCGAAAATGAAGTCCTCGCCTGGTCCACCCTGCAGCACGTCGTTGCCGGCGCCGCCAAAGATCACGTCGCGACGGGCAAAGTCAAATTCGTCGCTTAGATCCACGACCAACGCCGGGATTTCACCGTCGATCGAAATCGCCAATTCGTAGACCGTCGGAATCGAATTCGTGCTCACTTCCACTACGTACTGCGTGAAACCATCCACCGTTTCCTCGGCGACCAGCGACGCGACGACGCCATCGGAGACCGCGAGACTCCTTGCTTCGACCGCAACGATGGCCGATTCGGGTGTCCGAAAACGGTAAAAGTCGACGTCCGCCGGGTTGTCGATCGTCAAACCGGTGTAACGAACACCGCGTCGTAAATCCGGAGTCGATTCCGAAGTCGCCGCGGCGGGCAAATTTAAATGCGTCACCGCGGCATCCTGCGGCTGGGCATCGATTCGCAATCGCGAAATTTCCGAGATCCGAGTGCCCGAGAGCGATATCGCATCGCCGATTCGTCGCGCGACGACACGCCGATTGGCGGCGGAATTTTCGATTGCAAAGTTCAAATCTTCGACCAAATCGTCCAGCGATGTGTTGGCGACCGACCCGGGAGCCGTCCCGTCGGTGTCTGCCGCTCGAAGCACAATTTCGACCCGCTCGGACAAGTCGTCGACGATTAAAAAGAATCGCGCATCGTCTTCCAAAACGATATCGGCCGGATCGACGGAATCGCCAATCAGCACCGGTGGGCCCGGCAATGCGAAGGCGTTCTCGGCGCTGTCATTGCGTGCATTCAGAGCGTCGGTTTGGTCGATCAAGATTGGCCGGCCGGAAGCGAATCGCACCACGTCGTCGCCGTCGCCCGCATCGACCCACACGGTTTTTTGCACCGTGGGACCAACGAGAATTTCGTCGTCGCCGGCAAGAGCATCAATGATGATCGCCCGGAAATCGTCCTCCGGTGGAAGTACCTGATTCAAGAAAGCACCATCGCTCCGGCGGTTGTTCAATGCTTCGGCGCGTTCGAAAGGATCATCACTGGCCAACAGGTCTCCGTCGGCGAACGCGCGATTAGTGTCCCAAACCAAATTGCCGTCGTCGTCGGTGGCGGCAAAATCCAAACGCACCTGGGCGTCAAAGGTGAAGAATTCTTCTCCGGTGTCCGACGTGGTTTTGGTCAAGCGGGTGATCAAATGATGCCCCTGCAAAATGCCGGGCTCGGTGACAAAATCGACGTTGATCTGATCGTCGACGTTCGATCCGCCGACGTACCACACTTGGCCGGTTGAACGGGCGTACTGCTTCCACGCATCGTCACCACTGCCGCCGTCGAGCGATTCGAAGGTTTCGCCGGTACGGGTAAAGAGCGTGTTCTCGCCATCGCCACCGAACAGCAAATCCAAGCCCGTGCCGCCAAACAGCAAATCGTCCAGCGGCCCGCCGATGATGCGGTTCAAGCCGGTATCCTCGAGCTGCCGTTCGCCGTCGACGTCGACAAACACGCCAAAGGGTTTGTCGGCCGTCGCCGCCGGATCGCTGGACCACGCATACAGCGCGTTGGTGCCCTGGCCGCCAAGCACATCGTCGCTGCCGCCGCCCGCATAGATCACATCGTGGTCCGAAGCCGACCCGTCGTTTTCGCCCTGGTCACCCCAAAGTCGGTCGTCACCCGCGTTGCCCCAAATCAGGTCGCTGCCCCGACCGCCATCGATCCGGTCGCGGGCACTGGAACCGCGAAGTTCATCATCGCCGGGGCCGCCTTCCAAAATCGTGACAAAGTCGCGACTCCGCTGCGACAATGCCGAAAGGTCTAAATTCGGATCAATGGAAATCACATCGTCGCCGGTCATTCCGTCGACGCGAATCTGTTCGACCAGAAATTCGTCCTCACGGGTCCACGCGAGCTGCAAATCGACACCGTTGTAGCTCAGGTGCAATTGCCCGTCAGGACCGCCCGCAATCGAGATCACGTCGTCGTCGGTCGTTCCGCCGATCCACAACACGTCGGTCGCGAAATCGTCGTCAACGAATGGATCGCCGTGGCCGTCGAATTGGTCGCCGCCGCTATCGGCATAGCCGGCGCGAACATCGGCAATCAAAAAGTCGATGCCGGCGCCACCGATCGAGCGATCGTTGCCGTCCTGTCCCTCCAACCAATCGCCGTCCGCGCCACCAAGCAGCACATCATTGCCACCGCCGCCATACGCCTGGTCTTGGCCCGCACTTCCGGACATCGCGTCGTTTCCGCCGGTGGTGTCGGCTTGGTCGTTGCGTCGATAGTCGGCGCCGGCGGCCCAATCACCAACCATCAAGTCCGATCCATCGTCGCCAAAGATCAAATCGCCACGAAGATTGCCGTACAGGAAATCGCCGCCACCGCCGCCGAACAGTCCTTCGCCGAATGCGTTCACGTCCGTCGCGTCACCGGCCGCATAGGCATACAAGGTGTCGATGCCGTCGCCGCCGTGCAAACGTTGCCCCACGGTCGAACCCGATACGTCGCCCGCATCGCCATACAACACATCGCGTCCGGCGTCACCGTAAATTTGGTCGATGCCCGCCCCACCGCGAATCACATCATCACCATCGCCGCCGCGGATGACATCGTCGCCTTCGTCACCAAACAAAGTCGTTTCGTTGCCGGCACCGCCGTCTAAGTAATCGTTTCCTGATCCGCCAAACAGGACATCAACTTGGCCGCCGCCGAACAGCCAATCATCGCCATCGCCACCGCGGATTTCGTCCTCGCCATCATCAAGCGTTCCGCCCAAGCTGCGGCCGGCGACGGCCTTGGGCGTAATCGGTGACAAAGCAACGCCGGCGTCCAGCGACCAAGACGTACCGTTCAGGTCGTTCAACGCATCGAGCGACTGTGCCATTCGCGTTGTGGATTCGGCAAACTCCGGCGGCATTTCAAACAAATCGATGTTTGCAGCATCGAATTGACCGGCCGACAGGCCGGCCAAACCGCCCCAGGTCAAATCGCGACCCGCGCCCCCGAAAAGGTTGTCATCGCCCAGGCCACCGACAACAACGTCGTCCCCGGCAAGCGCGGTCACCGTATCGTTGCCGTCGCCCGCATCAATCGTGTCCTTGCCGCGAGATCCGACGATTGTGTCATCGCCCGCGCCGCCGGTCAGCGTGTGTGCAAAGGCGTTCTCGTCACCGACTGGATCGGAATCGGCAAAGATTTGATCGTCGCCGTTGCCGCCGTGAATCGAATCGGCGCCCACACCGCCAAGCAATTGGTCATCGCCGTCGTTTCCGTGGATCGAATCGTTTCCCGAATCGCCATCCACTTGGTCGTTTCCATCGCCACCGCGCAGGACATCGTTGCGCTGGCCACCGTGAATCTCGTCATCACCGGCGTCGCCGTCGATGACATCGGCACCTTCGTCGCCGAACAGAATGTCGTCGCCGGCACCCCCGAAAATCCGGTCGTCGCCAAGTCCACCATCAATGCGATCGTGTCCATCGCCGCCACGAATCAAATCCGCGCCGCGATCGCCGTCCATATGATCGTCGCCCGCGTTGCCATCGATTTCGTCGTTGCCCGACCCGCCGATCAAACGGTCGTCGCCTGATCCGCCAATCAAACGGTCGTTGTCGTCGTTGCCTTCCAGATAGTCTTCGCCGTCGCCACCGAGCAATTCATCGGCGCCCTTGCTGCCAAACAAATCGTCGTCGCCGGCACCGCCATCCAGGAAGTCGTCGTCGTCGCCGCCGGTCAACGAATCATCGCCCGCACCGCCAAAGAATCGCACGGGCCCCGAACCGGCGGTCATTTGATCGTTGCCCGCACCGCCATCGATTTCGATGGGCAGCAACACATCCCGCGAAACCGTGAAGGTATCGTTTCCGCCCAGCATATTGCCCGCGATGGATTCCACGCCGACGATGTCCTGCGTGATCATCCCGCGACCCTGGACAACGATTGAATCGGGCCGCGATCCCGGCAAAATCCGATAGTTGTCGTCTTGCTGGGTGAAGTTGAGCGTCAGCACATCGCCGGCCCGCGAGGTCAAAATGTCGGTTGGTGAAGGGCCACCGGAAATCGGTCTTGCGATTTCAAAATCCAACAAATTGACACGAGCGATTTCGAATTCATCTTCGAAAAACAGGAACCGGTAGAAGCCACTGACCCCAGCATCCACCTTGCCGTCGACGTCAAAGATATGAATCGGGCCAAGGGCCGCGTTTCGCGCGATTTCACCGGCGCGGACTCGGCCGTCGCGATCGGGATCGTTCAAATTGAAATCGACATCGGCAAAGATCCCACCACGGACGCCGGCCGCTGCAATCAAAACGTCGACATTTCCGCCCGCCGTCAAACTGCCGCGCAGATACGCTTCGGGAACGTCGGCGCCCGTGCCATCGGCGCCCGCCCGGTCGCTGACAAAGAAGCCGTTGAAGACATCCACAAAATTCCCGGTCTGGTTGAATTGCCGGATGCCGCTGGTATCAAAACCGAACGCAAAATCGGCCACCGCCGCGATCCGCCCGCCCAGTTCCGCGAACAATCCGGGGATCGGTGTCGGAAACGACTGCCGGTAGGCAAAGTCGATGCCCAGCGCCGGTGCATCGTATAGAAACAGATCGACATCCTTGCCCAGCAGCAAACCAAACGCCGTCGCGGGATTCTGTAACAGCGGGAAGCTGAGCGAACCCTTGGCACCGGCCAGGTTGTTCGTCCACTGGGCCCCGCGCGGCCCCGATTGACTGGCCGCTTGCCCCAGCGGATCGCTGGCTTCGACAACGTCGGTCAAGCGAAGTTCCGATTGCATTTGCGAAGCCGACCAACCCGGCCCCGTATAGCCGCCCAGCGCATCGGCATTGACAGAAAATTGCCCCAGGTCGACCCAACTATCCGGGCCCAAGTCCGTCGGCAAGCCGGTGATCAAATCGTTGACCTCGATAATCGACGCCAAAAAATCCGCGACGTCGGCTCGGCCGAATGTCCGGGCCAAATCGACCAGCGTCGTGGTCGATCCGGCCAAGTCACTGATCACCGGGATCCGCTGCGTCAGCACGTCGATCATGGGCTGCACGGGTTCCAGAACATCTTGGACCGCACCCAGCACGTCGCCGGCAAAACCCGAAAAGAAATCGCCCAAATTAATTTGCACGTTTTCAAAGTTTACCGAAGGTTGATTGACATCTTGACCGGCAACAAAGTCCCAATCGACCACCAAATCGGTACGCAAACGCGGCAGATAATCACTGCCTTGAATCGAAGCGACGACCTGCAATTGGATGTCCGCGTCGGCCGAAAACGTCGTGTCGATCAAGTCGCTGGCCGAAGCCGAAAGCATCTCGCTAAGCGTCAGCATCCCGTCCGCCCCGGGATCGACCAAATCGACTTCGAAGCGTCCACCAAATCGTGTTTCGGGCATCCCCGTGTCCGGATCGATGCCGCTGGTTGCATCGACGTCCAAGAATGCAAGTTCGCCCGAGGCGGCGAGTTCTTCCACCGAAGCTTCGAAGTCGATCAAGATCCCCGTGTCGGCAACGTCCAGATAGAAACCTTCATCGATGCCAACACCAAACCCCAAATCGAATTCGAAACCAAAGTCCAGATCGACCGGTGCGTCCAAATCAAAATTCAAACCCGGTAAACCCAAATCAAATTCCACCGGTAGTTCAAGCGTTTGACGCGGCTTGCCAAGTTTCAGATCAAAGTCGACGCGGTTGCCGGTCGAATCAACGTTTGCGATCACATCGTCGACGGTGACCAACGAATCGCCGGTCGCATCAAGCAACCAATTCAAACCTCCCGGTCCGAGTGCGTCGAAGATGCCCGTTTGCACCAGCGAAACACCCTGCTGTGCGACATCTTCGATGTTGTCCAAAACCGAATCCTTGATGTCCTGCAGAAAATCCGCTTCATCGGACAAGGCATCGCCAATCAATGGCAGCGGCACACCCAACACGTCACCACGCATCACGTCGATCAGCAGATCGAACGCACCCTCCCAGCCACCAACCAGGGCCAGCAGATTGTCGCCAATGTTGCCCAGATCATTGATGCGATCCTGCAAATACGGACCCAGTTCATCAAAGTTGGAATCCGTTAAATCGCCGCTGGCCAAATCGTTGGCGTCGATTGACAAATCGACCACAAATGGGCCGCCGACGGGAAATTCAATCGGCAGCGAAGCAAATGCACCGCCGAGCGCGTCGACGGTGAAGTCCAAGTTTTCCGAAAATTCGTAGCGGCCGTCGCCATTCAGGTCGACCAACGAGATTGTGAACATCGCCGGATCGGTGTCCCCAACGGCTCCGGTGCGATTGATAGCGGCCATCCCATCGACAATCTCGACGCCTAGCGGTCCCAGCGAGGCTTCGAAGTCGATGTCGTCGGCAACCGCGCCCGCGGTCAAACTCAGCTGCGTGCCGCCGGCGTTGGTGTACAGGAACGGCCGAATCGATTCGCCATCGCCCGAGGGAATCTCCAGCCCCAGTGAAAGCCGCGCCAGGGCGCCCGCGGTTAGCGAGACGCTGGCCGACCCACCCACGTCCAGCAGATCGCCCACGCCACCCACACCCAAATCGCTCAGGTCGACCTGCAGCGGATAAGTCGCCTCGAGGGTTTGGTCCAATAGCAAATCAAGCCGCACCTCCGTCGCCCCACCGGCACCGGTGGTCAACGCAATGGTGACACCATCGCTGCCCAGCCCGATCGCATTTTCCAAGACCTGTTCCAAGGCTTGCAAGCTGCCCGCACCGGTCAATTGCAGAACATCGGCGATGTCCAAAACTTCACGAACAAAATTCGAAAACGCCTCCTTCGATACTCGCGTATCCGATGCATCGGGAAGTTCGATATCGAAGCTGAAATGTTCGACGAAAAGACTTTCCAGGGATTGCAGCGAAAACGTGTCCCCATCCCCAAGCCCCGACAACAGATCGGATGCATCGTGATAAAAGCCAAACAGGCCCGTCAGCGAAATCGAAAGATCGGGAAAGTCGTAACGGGTTGTTTCCCCTTCACTGGATTCCGCCATCCGGTTGAATGCCGATCGAATCACGTCCAAGGTTGAACTGCCGATCGAATCCACGGCGGTTTCAACCCGATCCAATAGAGCTTTCAAACCCGCCGCGTCGGGCAACTGAACGTCCAAAAACGGCACGGATAAGTCTTCGAAATCGAACAATTCAGACAGACCATCGAGAACGCCGTTCAGAATGTCGTCGGCGTCCAAACGGCTGATTTGTTCCAGGACCGCGTCGATGGTCCCATCGACGCTCGCCACCAAGTCACCACCAAAATCCGACAACGTGGCGACCAGATCGGCGGAATAATCATCCGACTGGCCATCGTCACCCATGACGCTGGCCAGCGTCGGCAAGCGAAATTGAATCAAACCCTCTAGTGTCGCTTCGACGGCATCGACTCCCGATGTGCTTGCCGACGTCAGGCCCCGCAATAAATCTGAAAGTGTCATTCGCGATTGCGGCAGCGACACCGATGCCGTAAACACGCTGGGTTCGAACCCAGCTCCATCAATCGTGACCTCGGTGAAGCCCAAGTTGCCGGTGGCGTCAAAATGGTCGTTGATGATTTGAACCTGTCCGGTCGCGATCGGCTGACCGCCGATTTCTTCGACAAACAAGCGATCGGAAAACTCAAGCTCCGCGTCGTTCCGCAGATCCAATCCCAAACGGAACGTACCGAGGATGCTCGGCAACAGGCTGATCGAGGCTTCGGCATCCAGACCGGCAAAATTGCCGACTTCCAAATCGAGATCCAAAGCGGCGACGATGGTGGGCAAATCCAACTGGCTCAGATCGATGGTGAACGTCAGTTCCTCGGAACCCAATGTCCCATCGAAGCTTGCACCCGAAACACGTTCCAAGAGCGTTTCAAAGGACTGCAGGGAATCGAATTGCAGTTGGCCTTGGTCGTCCTTGAGTGGATCAACAAGGGCGGCTTCAAAGGCGGACGCGAAATCAATCACGTCCAAGATTTGTGTGGCGTCGGCCAGCGGGAAGGATTGGTTCAAACGTTCGGTTGCGAAGTCGGCAAACCACTGGCCCATTTGAGCCAAGCCGCCGGCCAGTTCGGCGGCCGATACGCGTGTCAGCGGCAGCAAGTCATCGATAGCGATCGCTTGCATCGGAGCGGATTCACCCGGCACCGGATCGCCGTCCAATCCAATGCGGCCCGAAACGCTTTGGCCGCCGATCGCCGCGTCCAAATCGAAACCGGCTGCGAAGCTGCCCGACGTGCTTGTGCCGGTCAAATCACCAAGCGTCGCTTCGGACAATTCCGCCGCCGTCAAAGCCGGCGATCGATTGGTGCCGCTGACCAAATCACCATTGACGGTTGTCGCCAGTCCCGCGCTGATCGTGACGGCTCCACCGGTCGCTGCGACCTCGGCAAAGCCAAATTTGGCCTGGAATTCAAGGCTCGACGTGTCGACCATGGCCGTGTGCCCCAGTTGCCCGAACGCCAGCGAGACCGCGTCCAGCGGATCGGCTTGCGCGTCACGTCGCAGCACAATCGTGATTGGCAACACCGTGTCGACGGTCAGTGGAACCGTCGGAAGTTGCTCCGCCGCGACGGTCAAACCGGCATCCGTCAGATCGTCACCCACGGCCAATCGCGCATCGGTCGTGGCGGCATCGCGAACGAGCAACGACAGTTCAAGGGCCTCGGGACTTTCGGTCGCCGATTCGACGTCGATTCCAACGACATCGGCAAGTCGATTTTGCACGTCCCGCCAATTTGATAGCGGATCGGCGGCGAACAGGGATTCCAACGGCGAAAGAATTTTGGTTTGGACGGTCGCTTGGCTATCGATGACATCGGCCAGCGAGGTCGCGAGCGCCGGCAGTGGCGTCCGCCACTCGGGTTCAAGTTCCAGTCGAGACACGAATTCGCCAAGCGACTGCAGGCCTTGCTCGAGCGCCACGACGGATTGATTTTGAATCGCGTCAATCGTTTCAAAGTTTTCCGTGGTCAGCGACCATGGGTTGCCGTGGAAAGGATTGGAAACTTCACCGGAGATTCGTGACGTCACAGTGCCGGGAATATCGCTGGCTTGGGCGACAACATCGATTGCCAGGGCGGCACCGCCAACACTTTGCGTCGTGATCGATGCCGGTCCGTCATCAGAAATCAGTTCATCAATGGACAGCCGTTGGTCGGGACCGGGTTCGGTGTGCGTTTGCACCGAAGCGTGAATTGTCAAACCGCCGTCTTCGGGCGTCAGGCCAACCATCCCGTAGGTCATTCCGGGCGCGAAGGTCTGGCCGTCGCGTTGCGAGTCCGTAAAGCCAAGCTGCGACAGGTTGTTGGCATCAAAGATTTGCAACGATTGGATCTCCGGTGCAACCGCACGCAATCGCAATGAGCCCTCGAAGACATCAAAGCGGACCCCGCCGGGCACACCGGCGTCCGCAAGGGGTTGAGCGATTGCGTTGTTCAAACGCTGGACCAGCGGCGTCAGGTTGCCGCTGGTTTGGGCGGGCAGGCGCACCGGCACGCTGACCGAATCGTCCAGCAGGATCGAAAATCCAATCGCTTCATCGAGGTCGGCAACGTTCGGAGGATTGGCGCCGGCGAGGATGGCGGGCCCGTCGGAAATCGAAAGCCGCAGCGAATCGATCTCGCTGAAAAATTCGCCGTCGCCATCCAGACCGAATCGCACTTGGTACGCAAAGGAAAATTCGGCCTCGCCTGTGACACCGTCGTCAAGACGCAAACCGAGTTCGTCGCCGGGCTGACCCAAATCGATGTCGTAAACAACCCTCTGGGTAGCGTACAACGTCGTGTCGAACGAAAATTCGCCGGCGGAATCGACGGGTTCATTCAAGCCAACTTCGGTGGCGGTGAATCGTAGCAGTCCCGCGGTGCCCGAAATGTCTTCGCTGGTCGCCAAAAAATCGCGAATTTGATCGGTGGAGACGGCGTCCTGCAAAAAATCACCCAGCGGGATCACCAGCCGCTGGCCGAGAACATCGGAGACGTCCAGACCGGATTGGAAGGTTTGGCCCAGCCCCGCTAATTCGCTTTGCAGCGGCGGCAGCGAATCGACGCGATCGGCATGATCCTGGAGTGCCGCCAGTCCAGCCCGAAGTTCATCGCGAGCGGCCGCGTCCAGCGGCGTCGCGGCCAGCAATTGCCGGTTTTCAAGCGACTCGCTTAGCAGTCGGCGTTGCTGCTTTCGACGCGGCTGGGGCGATCGTTTCGGGCGTCGAAGTGAACGGGATTGAAATGGCATCGGGGACTGCCTGCGGGCCGTTGGAGAATTCGAAAAGCCTGGAAAACGCCGGAAAAAACGTTCTCCAAGTCGAATGTGTCGAATTCCCACAGCGGACCGCCACGATGCCATGTGCCGAAGGCACGACAGGTCGGTCCGCGGCACGAGCTCCTGTCGTGGCTTCGCCACTTCGGATCGAAATTGGCTTCGGTCCTGGGACTAACGTCCCAGGCTTCAATCTGCCGTGGCTTCGCCACTACCATCGCGCCGCCGAACCGACAATTGCATCCCAGTCGCGGAGCGACGACAGGGCGTAGCCTGGGACGTCAGTCCCAGGTCGAACGCAACCTTGAAAACGCACAGTGCCGAAGGCACGACAGGTCGGTCCACGCCGCGAACTCCTGCCGTGGCTTCGCCACTTCGGATCGAAATTGGCTTCGGTCCTGGGACTAACGTCCCAGGCTTCAATCTGCCGTGGCTTCGCCACTACCATCGCGCCGCCGA
>JBCCRW010000048.1:0-19779 GCA_039201055.1 Planctomycetota bacterium
GATTTGGTTTAGAAGATCCGGTTTACGGGATCTGCTTCAGGATGGCCTCGAAGACCATTTGGTTTTCGTCAAACCGACGCGACTCGGCCTGCACGTGAACGGCCCACTGTTTGGTGCCGCGGCGGATCCACCACTGCCGCGAAAGGATCAGCAGGTCCAAATAGTAAAACCGCTGTTCGACCGCCCGAACGGTTCCCTCGGGCAGCGTTTCCGCCGGCAGTTCTTCGGTTTCCAGTTCGCCATATTCCTCGGCCAACAATTTATTGGTCGTCTCGATCCATTCATCAGCGGACCATGCATCGTCGTGATGATCGATGGAAACAAAGCCGCCACTGGGTAATTCCCAATCGAACCCCTCGCCGTCTTCGGGTTGGCGCGGCCCGGGCAACCAGTTGTCCGGATACAGCACTTGGATGTCGCAAAATTCGGCGGTCTTTGGCACGGGAATGAACTCCGCGATGAAAACGCTTGGCAAGGCTTTTTGAAAATTCGATTGCGTTTGCGGGATCGGATTTGCTAGCCCTTCGCTGTGACCGTCGACACCCAACCCCGCATCGCTTCAAGACGCTTCATCATCGCGATGACGGTGTGTTTGTCGACCTGCGTGGTTTTGCAAGCCGGTTGTCGCGCCATTCGGCGTTTCGGCGAAAGTCGGCAAGCGATTACCGGTCGGCGTTTGTCCGGCCAGGGTTTTCAGGCGATCCATGATGGGCAATGGGAAACCGCGGAAACGCTATTCAGCGACGCGTTGAAGGTGTCGCGTACCGATGACCGTGCTCACTGGGGCATGGCCGAGGCTTTCTGGAATCGGGGGCAAACCGACGACGCGATCCGGCACATGGAACAAGCGGTGCGTTTGAGTGCCGGCGACCCGGCATTCGTGCGTCGCATCGGTCGGATGTATTTGGATTTGGGACGCGTCGATGAAGCCGCCGCGCGGGCCCAAGAGGCGCTGCGTGCCGAACGAGGATCGGCCGAGGGTTGGGCGCTACACGGCGATTGTCTCCGTCGCATCGGCCAAGTCGACGACGCGTTGGCCGCATACCACCGTGCACTCGCGCTACAGCCGGATTCACCGGAGGTGCAGTTGGCGGCCGCCGAATTGTATCTCGATCGCGGCCGCTACCAACGCGCACTGGCGACGCTGGACCGAATCACCGACCAATATGGGTTGGAAGCGTCACCGTCTCGCTGTGATCTGCTGCGTGGATTGGTGATGCGGGATCTGGGACGCCACGAAGACGCCCGGGTTTGTTTTCTTCGCGCCAGTCACAAGTCGCCCGAGCAAGCCGAACCGCTGCTGGAATTGGCCGCGTTGTTCCACCGACGCGGCCAAACATCCGAAGCCACCGAGTCCCTTGAAATGGCTCGCCGATTGGCGCCCCAACACCCCCGCGTGGCAAACTTGTCCAAGTTGTTGGGTGTCCCGGTATGGTCAACTCAGCCCGACGAAGAGCATGGCAAAGTAGCTCGCCTCTCCGAGGCGAAGAGAACAACAAAGTAGCCCTGCGTATCCGAGGCGAATAAAAACGCACCACGAGCACGAGTAGGAGTACGAGTAGGAGTAGGAGCACGAGTAGGAGCACGAGTGCGAGTACGAGCCGGAAACTGGCATTCCAAACGGAATATCCCGCGCGTCCGTCAGCGAACCGCCGACCGCGCGTCGTGTCTTATGGGTTTCCAAGCCGCCGCGTCCGTGCGGGCAACGTACGCTTGACTGACCATTCTCGCGCCACGATGCGGGAAACCTTTTCTTTTCGGAGCTGATCGTCAACGTGAATCCCGCCGCCAACACCGATTCCAACGCGTCCACTTTCTCGATCGCGACTTCCACGAATGCTCCCACCTCGGGTGGCACCTTTGTCGACCGTCGCCAAAATCCCCAAGTCGCAAAGCGTGGCGAACGGCGGCAGTTCGGCAGCACCTATCCGGATTTGTCTGACGACGGGCGGGAGCTCGCCTTGGCGATCGATCGCTACAAAATGGAAAACCATCGTCGCTATTTGACCTGCGACGAACTGCTCAACGTGATCCGCCAACTCGGCTACGGGCGCGACGCCGATTCGTCGAAGTAAACGCCGTAAACCCCAGCATTGCCCGTCAACGCCGGCGTTGTTCTACGCCAAAACTTCGCACGTTCTTCAAGCGGCAACCATTGCGGTACGCGGGCCGGCGCAGGACCCTCACACGTCACGATACAGACGTGCGGTGTTCCAGTAGAGGCGGGCGATGGACCAGGGCAGTGGACCGGCAACTGCCGGCGGTAACGAGCGGCGTTTGGAATTCACCTGTGAATGCGGCAAAAGCTATCGCGCACCCCTGAAACGTGCCGGCACCCAATTCCGATGTCGCAGGTGCAAGGCGGTCGTCCAGGTCCCGCTGGCAACGCCGATGGCGGTCCACCAGCCCCCGAGCGAGGAGATCTTCGTCGGTGAAGTGCTGATTGACGACGCCAGTGAGGCGATGGTTGTTACTGACATTTTGCCCGAGGATAACGCCGCGACGGAACCACCGATCGCCCAAGCGCTACCCGGCTTTGATACGACGGACGCTTTTAATGGACTGCCGGAAAACTTCGACGGGCTGCCGGATGGGTTCAACGGGCTTCCCGATTTTGCCGCCGAGACACCGTCGCCGGTCGCGGCCAGTTTCGCGTCTTTGCCGGGTGCGGGTCCGGTGACCGGTGCGGGTCCGGTGTCCAGCGTGGCTTCCCCGGCACAGCCGATCGATCGCCGGATACAGGGCGACCACTTGAATGTCGGCGAAACGCTTTCGCGCGTCACCGGCGAACTGGGCCCCTGGCAAGACGCGAACTACACAGTCACCCAGGGCAGCACGCCGATGCCGCGTCGCTGCGTCGTTTCCGATGCCGACGGCGATGTCGAATACCGCGAAAGCTATCGAATTTATCCGTTTTATCTTCGCGTCATCATCGTCAGCTTGTCGTTCTGCTTTGGTCTGTTCGGCGGCCTGGTCGGCGTTTGGATCGTCAACGCCGTCGTCGGTCGCGAGGGCTACGACGAGGAAACGGTGCGGTTTTGGGTCTCCAAACGCTGGCACCGAATTTTCGAGACCGCCCGTTACGCCTGCTACACGCTCGCGGGCATCGGCACCTTGATGTTGTTTGCCGGGATTTGGATGGCTTTTTCGAACATGTTCGACGCCCAGGAACTTCCCTCCGGCCTGTCGCAAATGGGCATTGGTGCCGACGGCCAACGGATCGATGAAACGCGGGAAGACTCCGGTGCATCGCCGTGGTTGCTGCCGCTGTCGGGATTCCTGCTGATGTCGCTTGCCGGGCTGGCGTCCCCTTTCACGCGGCCGTTGTGGGCCCATCGCATCGACTCCAAGAACCAATTCGTTTGGCTCAGCGGGGTGCATCCGGATTTTCGCAAACGCTTTGGCAAATTGAAAACCACGCAGTCGCCGCCGCTGCCCATCTACGCCCAACATTTGTTGGCGGTGACACCGATCGGCATTGTGCTTTCGTGCTTCATGTTGTTCGCGATCTTTCGGGTCGTGTCGGCGGGCGTGGAGTTGGACGGCATCACGTCCAACCCGACCGCGATGTTCGAGATGCCCGCGCCGCGCAGTGGATTTCCGGCCCCCGCAAAACCTCGCCGCGCCGGGCAGGCTGATCGCTACAGCATCAATCTTGGCATCGACCCACCGACGCCCGGTTGGGCCGATGAGTTGTCGATCCTGGTTCCCACCGAGGGGCCCGACAAGACGGAACTTCCGGCCAAGCTGCCGTGCGTCTTCATCGCCTTTCCCTCGGATGCACCGATCACGGGCAGCAATTCCAACGGCTACCCGATTCCCTCGGCCCGAGAATTTGTCCGCCACGGCTGGATTGCGGTGTCCTACCAAAGCGACGGCTACGTTCCGTTTTTCAATAAGCGATCCGAGTTGGTTGCCGGATCGATGGCGCACATTCGGTCGTTGGGAGGCTTGATCAATGGGCAAAACGCGGTCACCTATTTGACCGAGCATTTTCCTGTCGACGAAGAACGCATGTACTTTTTTGGCGAGGGGCATTCGGGCAGCATCGCGTTGTCGATGGCGGTCCACGATCCTCGCATCGACGGCGCGGTGGTGATCGCGCCAAAGATCCATCTGAACGATGCCGCCGGCCAGCAGTGGCATGAAGTATCGCCCTTGGTCGAGCCGTTCCTGATTCGCGCCTCGCCCATCACGCACGCGGAACAATTGCGGGTGCCACTGACGGTCTTTCAAAAGCCGGAATCGCCGGAATTCACACAGCTTGAAGATTACTTGTCGAAGATGGGGAAGGTAAATTCCGACGTGACGCTGATCACTGATCTTGGCGATGATCTCCGCTTGACCAAACGCCGAGCCGCCCAGTGGCTGGCGGACCATCTGGCGACGCAAAACAACGCCACCAATCAGTAGCCCTATTCCAGCCCGGGGCACCGCCCTGGGAAATAAAGGCAAAGCCCCAACGCACCCGCCCCATAGGCCCAACGGGCCGGCCCCATCTCAGCCCAGGGCACCGCCCTGGGGGAACTTATATTGCCAAACCTATGACACAGTTTGATGTCCGAAACAACGCAGCACAAATCGACCAGTGACGCCGCTTTTCGATCGGCTGTAGCGCGTTGGATCAACGACAACGGTGAAGTCCTCGCCGTGATTCGCTTCGCCGGTGGCGCAGGCTCACGTTCGTTTGAGTTCTTCACCTCGAATGATGCATTCATTAAACGCACTAACGAACTTCCGCCATCCGCATCCGTGACCGTTCTTGCAGAACTACAGCTGCCAATCCGTGGACGTGTCGACGACGATTTCATACCGCACGCTTGCGCTTCGATCCGCGACGGCGACGAATGGCTGATCGTAACCATCGATCGAATCAGAATTGGAGCTGCCTCGTGGTTTCATGACTACGCTGGCGAATCTATTAGTGAACTGAGCGATGAATTACGTGACGAATACTGCTATGGCAAAACGGTAGCCGTTGGGCCATATCCCGCGTGGCTCGAAGATTCACAGACGGTCCTTACTGCGTTTACCCCAAATCCCGACGGAACTGTGACGGTTGGTGCGTACTGATATAGGCAACAGAACAATGGATTGGACGCGGAGGCCTCGAAAGCGTCTATTTGAAATGGTTGATCTTTCGCTCGGCCCCGGTCAACCCTTCCGTTCGTCGGGCACTCCAAAATGCGTCGGTCAAGCGAGGAACGCCGTACGGCGACGCCCAGTGGCTGGAGGAGACCTGTGAACGAACCGGGCTGTGGTCGACGACCCGTCCGATCGGCCGACCCAAGCAGGCCAAAAGACCGCCCGTCCAACCCGAACCATCGAAAGTTGGTAGAAAACGACCCCCATGCCCTTATCTTGACGACGCTTCAGAAGTCGGGACTTGGCCAGTGAAAAGCGAAATACCATTCGAAATCTTTCTCTCGCAAGGAGATATCGGGCCGATAAAACTGGGCATGGATGAGAGAAAAGTGGAAGAAATAATCGGAGAACCAGACACTATTCTCCGATCCGATGGCTACCTGATCGAAAAACGAGGGTCGATGCAAATCCACTACTCAAACGGAAAGCTTTGTGCGTTCTATTGGTATCCCTTTCAGGGGACCGACGGGCCAGTAAGCTTCATCGGCGGGGAGACAATCGGGAAAGCATCTCTTGACACAATCCTCGACTTGTGTGACGCACGCGGAATACCGTGGGCGGTTCACCAAGGATGGTGCGTTGAAAGACAGCTAGCCATTCGAACCTGCCCCACGGTTGTCATTTTGTACGATTTAGAGGCTCGAGAGATTCAACAAGTTGTTTCGTGCACGAAAGTATTGTTGGATACTCGAATGAAATAACTGTAGAAAAACAACGCTACGATGAATGGTGCTACTTTCCTTGCAAAAGAAAAGCACTGTCATGGCCGGTTCCGTCGGTCGACTAACGGCTCCTGCGACTCGTCCCGACACTCCAACTCCACCATCGCATACAGCCAGCCACACAGGTGCCAGCAACCAATACTGGACCACACATTGCGAACCGGTTGCTCGCCAGGGCCCCAGATCTCTTTGACATCGTGAAAGTGTTTTCGATTCACCAGCGGCCCGAAAGGATCTTTAGAATCGTCGCCACAATCATCGATGTATCAGTGCTCAAATAGGCCGCCCATTGGACTTCGATCGATGTTGAGCTTGTGGCGGTTTGCCGTTGGACTTACGCTCAGCCAGGCTTGGCCCCGTGGTTTTTGCGAGAATATCGGAACCTCCATCTGTTCGAATTGCGTTGGACGATTCGCGACTGAATCGCCAAGGGACGACCGATCACCGGTGCCCGGCAAGTCGTCTTGCCGACATAGCATCACGCCTCGAGTCAACGCATCACGCTGCTACACAAGGACGCTGGACGCGTGCGAATGAGAGCCATCAAGCGGCTCAAGGAACGTAAGCTTGCCTCTGTCGAGCGTACCGAGATGGACTGGCACTTGGAAGAACTGCAACGAGGGTCAGGGCGAATGAACGACTTAGACGTGATCGTCGTTGAGCGATACCGAGGCAATGTGATCGTCGACTTGATTCGGACGATTCCGGGCCGCGCTCATTTCAGGACTTTGTTACTTGTTTGCTGTATTGGCGGCACCGAACGTTTCCCCCAGGGCGAGAGCTTGGCTCACCTATAGGTGACCGGGGTAGACCGATGTTCGGAGCCGCGATTCCGCTTGATCCCAATTTGCGCTTTTTGTTACTGTCCCGCGGATCGGTCCGTTACTCAATGTGCTGATCTGACCACAGGTAATCGACCCCTACACCACTCGTTTCACCTTGCATCCGGCGTTTCGAAACGTTTGTCCGGTGGCGAAGGCCATTGCGACGGCAGTATATCCCGCTGGAAAAGCCGCTGAAGTCCCGCGAATGCAGAGCTCGATGAAGTCTTTGATGACGCGTTTAGCTCGTGTCGGGCTGCGCAGTTATCGGTTGTACAAGTTGTCACAACGATTTCCCGGTGCGGCGGCTTGTCGGGAAATTCGCGAGTCAGTCGTTAGGAAATCCGCGCGTCGAAAATGCGTCTCCTTTTTGGCCGGCCAACAAGTTGTCTCCGGTCCCTTCAAAGGGCTTCGATACGCTGAAACCGCGTCGGTGGGCAGCATGATTTGGCCCAAGTTGGCCGGGACTTACGAATCTGAATTGCAACCTTGCCTGCGTGAAATTGCTGATCGCGATTATCAGGCCGTCATTGATGTTGGCTACGCCGAAGGATTTTATTTGTTGGGACTCGGACGCTGGTTCGAAAACGCGGAACTGATTGGCTTTGATCTTGAAGCCGAGGCGGAACGGCAATGCCGGGGGAATGCCGAAGTCAACGGAATCGCGTCCCAGCGACTGCGACTGTTTGGTGGCTTTGACGCTGGGCAGTTTCAGGAGAATCTGAGGGACAAAACGTTGGTTGTTGTTGACTGCGAGGGTTTCGAAAATGACGTCATTGAAGGGGTCACGGAACAGCAGGCGGCAAGGGCCGATTGGTTGATCGAAACGCATGACCATCTGGTGCCGGGCACGACGCAGCGAATGACCGCTCGCTTGCGTCACACCCATCACATCGAACTGATTCACACGGATGCCGGTTTTGCTGACAAGTGCAAGCTTCTTCCCAGCGCACTACGTGATCAATGCAGTCGCGAGGAACAGGAGGCCATCGTGACGGAGGGCCGCGTCGAACCGCAGTCTTGGGTGTTCGCGACTCGGCGGGCCGCGTGATGAATCGCATTCGAGTTGCCCATGTTTCGGCTTGGTGCGGCGGCGGCGCGTTGGCGATGGTCCGGATCCATCAAGGGTTGTTGGATGCCGGAATTCATTCACGCATCCATAGCGTTGAAAAACCTGATGAGTCGATTCGCGATGCTTATGTGATCCCCCGAATTCGGAAACCGCGTCTGCAACGCTTTGCCGAAAAGCTTCTTCCTTCGAAGGCTTTAAACAAGCCGGATCACTGGCCCAGCAAAATCAAATACGCCAGGCGAGCCAACGCCGCGTGTGAGGTGTTTTCGCCACCGTTTGAAATCAGCCGCCACGACCTGTCGCGGGTGTTTTGCGATATCGACGTTTTGCATTTGCATTGGGTCGGCGGATTCTTTGATTTCAAAGACGTGTTTTCGTCGCTGGACGTTCCCGTTGTGTGGACGATGCACGACCAAAACCCATACTTTGGTGGCTTTCATTATCAGGGTGATTTGGATGCGGCAACGGCTTTGTTGCCCATCGAATATCGGCTTCGTGAAATAAAAGCCGCGGCTTTGGAAAAGGTGACGCTTGCGGTTGCCGGAAACAGTGCTTGGAACACCCGTCTTGCAATGACCACCGGAGTGCTCCCGCCAGGAACGGTCGCCGAGACGGTTTATTTGCCACTGCCCATTGAGGACTATGTTGCGATTGAAAAGCGAGTCTCGAAGTCTTCGTTAGGCATCGATGCGGATACCTTCGTGATTGGTTTTGCCTCGGCGGCCCTGGAAAACCGTCGGAAGGGTTTTGGGGATCTCGTCGAAGCCATCGGATTGTTACCCGAATCCTTGCGTCGACGCAGCACGCTGCTTAGCTTCGGTCGTCAGCCGGATCCGGAAATCCGTCAGTCACTGGACATTGCTTGGAAACACCTGGGCTATCAATCGCCCGGCGAACAGCAATCGCAAGCATATTCAGCAATGGACGCCTTTGTGATTGCGTCGCTCGAAGAAGCGTTTGGGCAGACGCTACTGGAGGCCTTGGCCTGCCAAACCGCCGTCATCGGAACGGAAGTGGGTGGAATTCCCGAGACGGTTCAGGATGGAAAAACGGGCTTATTGGTGCCGAAACGATCGCCCCACCGAATCGCCATGGCACTTCAGCGGATGCACGCTCATCCGGAATTTCGAACCGCATGTGGCTGGGCCGGACGACAACTCGCCTTGGACCGACATGACCCGGCCAAGATCGCCCGGCAGTATCAGAGTCTCTATGAACGGTTGATCGCCCGTTCCCGAAGTGCGGCTGCCTAAGCATCGCGTCTCGTAAGCAGCTCGCCTCTCCGAGGCGATGAGCTTATCTAATAGGGATTCGTCGGCTGGGATGGCGAAAGCGGAAAGTCGATTTAATCGATGGCGGGAACCGGCGGCTAGTGCTTCGCCGTCTCAGGGACTCGTCGCCTCGTCCACTACCGACTTCTTTTCTCGCGATCCTAAGCCGCTTTGGCCAATGCGGGTTGGGTCAACACGCTTGCGAAGGTTTCCGACAAACGGCTGATGTCGTGAAGCTGGGTGAATCCCGCGTAATCGTTGTTCGCCGATTGGTGATCGAGCCGATCGGCGGTCAGTTCCTTCAGCATTTTTTCAATCGCGTCGGGGCTTTCGTTTTCCAAGACCCAGCCCAGACGATGCGTTTTTGTCCGATGCGCCAGCAAGCCCTCGGGGCAACTGATCACCGGACGCGAGCATTGCGCCGCCCGGGTCATGATGTTGCTGCTCTGCTTCCAGCGTTCGTAGCCCAAAAAGATCGCGTCGGCGGCTTGGATTTCCGCATTCAAATGCGATTCGGTGGGAAGGTGTCCATCTTGGATCATGACGCCCGGTAGTTGACCGTTGATCGCGGTCCGCAGCAAATCTTGTTCGGATGGTGCGAAGTGATCCCAAACGATGCGGCCGGAAAGCACGACTTGCCAAGCACCGAGTCGATTCTGCTTTGCCAATTCGAGCAACTTGAGGTGTCCTTTGCGGCGTTGCATCAAACCGACACTCAACAAGATCGGTCGGCCGCCGTGTTGGGCTTGCCGCATCGCTTCGGAAGGCTCGGCGAATCGGGCTTCCGCCTCGATAAAGTCCGGCATCGCCGCGACGGTGGCATGTGAAAACCGTTTGCCGAGTGCATCGATGGCCAGTTCATCCAGTGTGCTCAGCAGCGACAATTTGGGGCTGGCGAGCAGACGAAATTTCCCGCTTTGACGGCGATGGCGGCGAAGGTTCGGACTGGGGCTTGAAAAATGGCCCGCGTTTAACAGCAGGGCGCCGAATCGCGGCGGCATGGTGACGGGCAGGACTGCCGGCGAGAGGCCGCGGTCGAGCCATTCGTCGATCCAAGGGAAGAACACAAAGTCGAACGATTCGGCGTGTTGCTGCGTGAAAGCAGTGGCCAGGGCATTCCAGCGGGCCCGCGCCGCCAATGTGGATCGGCGCTGCAAAGGCCAGCGGCGATGGCCAGCGGGTCCGTAGGACTTCAAATCGTGGCATTGAACTGGCAATTGTGCTTCGGCGAACGATTGGCTCGCCAAGTCGCCGTGCCGGCAAAAGTGCTCAACTTGCCAACCGGCAGCCGCAAAGACTTTCGCGATGCTGCGGGTGAACAACGCAACGTGCCCCAACCAATTCCAATCGACAAGGGCGACTCGTGGCATCAAATGGCGTTTAAGATCGAACATACGGGCGGACGGATAATCCTCGCGACTACTGTGAAACGGCGGTTGCTGTCAAGCAGAATCAAGCCTGTGCCGTGGGTGTGAACTTGACGCCCTTGCACGTTCCTTGGTACCAACGATGGTTCGTCGCCAGTCTGGAATGGAACCTCACTGGCACGGGTCCGGAATGAACCCACCACCGGCAATCCGCTCGCAAACGGTAACTCGGCACGATTGATGAAGCATTTGAAAGCCGCATGGAAGCGACCCCTCCGGCAACTGTACCTGAGGCATCGTGAAAGCCGAGGGAAAATCGATGCCCAGGTGAAACTGCTGCGGCAATACAAGATTGATTTGGTCTTGGATGTCGGAGCCAATCGCGGCCAATACGCCAAGCGACTGTTACGCAAAGGTTTTGCCGGCCGAGTCGTTTCCTTTGAGCCGTTGCCGGATGCCTTTGCCGACCTGTCGCGGCGCTGCCAGGAGGATCCGAATTGGTCCGCCATCAACGTCGCGCTGGGTGACCAGAACGCTCGGGCGACGCTGAACATCGCGGGCAATTCACAAAGCAGCTCGTTGCACCCGATGCTGGATCGGCATGTCGAATCGGCACCCGATTCCGCGTACACCGGTACCGTGGATGTCGACGTTCGCCGCTTGGATCAAATGCTGGACCAGATCGCCGATCCAAATGATCGGATCTTTATGAAGATTGACGTGCAGGGACATGAACAGCAAACGCTTGCCGGTGCCAGCGGGTGCTTTGATCGTTTGTGTGGGCTGGAATTGGAATTGTCACTGGTCAGTTTGTATGAGGGCCAAGAGCTCTGGCAGGAAACGATCCGGTCATTGAATGATCGGGGTTTCGAATTGTCATCGCTCAAACCCTGTTTTAACGATCCCGAAACCGGCGTGCTGCTGCAGGCCGACGGCGTCTTTGTTCGCCCGGAAAGCGTTCCGCAAAGCCGAGCGAACGTTGGCCCGAAGCGGGCTGCCTAGGGTCAACCCAAGTCCAAATCGCTTTCATTGCCCAGCTGGTCGTCGCTTTCGTTGTCCAGTTTTTTCTTGCGATCGACCAGGTCCTTGATTTTCTGTTCGCGGCGTTTCAGGCGATCAACACGCTCGCGATACAACGCCTCTTTGGATCGCAGCCGGGCTTTGCGGCGTTCGTAATCGGCGATCTTGGTTTCCAGATCCGATTCGCGTGACTCCGGTGTGCTGCCGACGACCGCGTCGCCCGAACCCAACAGCCGGGCGATCAAGGGCGGTGGCACAAAGATCAAATTGGCCAACATCATCATGCTGCCAAAGGTCATCATTCCCAGGAACAACGCGATCCCGCCGTGGACCATCATCGCCATGCCAAGCACGATGGGCCGAGTGACTCGGGGCCAAACCAAGGCGACGTAGAAGATTTCCCAAAACAGAGTCAGCAGGCTAAGAAAGGAAAATAATCGCGGCCAATTGACGATCCAGGTCAGGTCAAACGATTGGTATTCATAGCTGACCAATGCGTAGTAGACCGCCGTTCCGTCCCACCACGTTTCGCCGCGAGCCTTGGCTAAGCCGCCGAACAGATAAATCACGCACAGATGAATTTGCAATAAACGTGTCGCCACGCCCGCCGCGACACTCGGCTGGGTGCCCGGAAGCAACCACGCGATTGCACCGGAGTCGCCGCGGCGTTCGGCCAGCCGCCCGCGCAGCCAGGCGTCGACCGAGAAAATGCTGCCGCAGGGTGCCAATGCCAGATACATCGTCATGTAGGTGACGATTTGGTCCAGGCCAAACAGCATGCCCGTCATGCGGTGAATAATCATGATTTGAAAGAACCACGCCAGCGGCACGGTGATCCGAGTCGCGAAACCGACCGTCATGGCGAGTGTGACCAGAATCACCAGCGTGTGATGCAGCCAAAGCAGGGACGAGGATTCGACCCACCACAAGTAGCTGAAACCCGCGTCGTTGTAGCCAAAGGTGCCGTCGTGCAGCCGGCCGGAAAGTTCGGGACCGATCCACGCATCGGGGCCCATGAAGCCCGACAAATCGGCGGCCCAGATCAGATGCGAATACAGCAGCATCAGTCCGCATCCGATGCGCAGAATCGCGAGCAGGTGGGGCCATTGCGGCGTGAACCAAAATTGGTCCCAACCGGCGATCGCCCGCGTGAAGTATTCGGTCAGAATTTGACGCAGCCGATCGATCACGTCGCGTCCCCATCACCGGCGGCTTGCCCATCCCCCTCAGCACTAGCGTTTTGTTCCAATTGAAAATTGGGGTAGCCGTTGTTCGCCAGAACACGGAAGCGTTCAGGATTTCCGGCTTCTGGCGAAGTCCAGCTACCTGCGGGTACCCTTAAATCGAATTGGAACAAAGCTCTGGTTTGTTTGTCAGTACTGGGTTCTCTGTCAGCACTGGGTGGTGGCACGGACTCGGCCGGCGTCGTAACGCGAGCGGCCGGCAGGGTTTGATCCGGCGGAATGTTCAAACTTGGCAGTCGATCCGGCAGGACCTCGTACAAACGCGGGTCGGTCAACGGGATCGGTTGATTTTGGAACGCGATGAACTGCGGCAAATTGTGGCGAATTCGGGCCAGCAACACCGGGTCGCCGCCGTGCCGGGCGGATAGATGATCGGCGATCGATTTACGCAGTTCTTCATAGCGGCTTCGTCGCATCTGCCATTGCCGTGCCGCTTCGGCATCTTCGCTTGCAAGGTTTGGTGGCAATGGAAATTCGTACGACTGGTTGAAGTAGTCCGCCAACATCAGGTGCCGGTGATACTTCAATCGCGGCCACATCGTGCTCAAGTCCGGGATGCGTTTTTCGATGCGTCGCTCGGCAGGTCCGATCGCGGCCTGGATCAAATGATTGGGTCCCGGGTCGGGTGCGAAAAAAGCATAGCCCCGATCGACGTAGACAAATTCGCCATACCGCTGCACCGGCGACATCAATGTCGTGACGATGGGCGCGGCGCCGATCGAGCCGCGTGATTGAACCACCAGTGGCGCGGTGACCACGGCCAACAGGTGTCCGATGATCAGAAAACTAAAGAAGAATCGAAGGCGGCGGCTTTCCGGCATCTCGGGATTTCCGGCGGGGACAGGCACGCGTCCCGGAGCGAGAGGCGTGGGCGGATAGGATATTCCAAATCCGATGCCGTGTTGTGATGCCGGCGTCTATCGCGGAACCGTCCGCGGACGCACGATTTCGACCCTGTCGCGGGCGGCCACCACAATGCGATACGTGTCGCGGCCGTCTTCAATGGCGACGCGGTCCAAGACCGCCGGCCCTAATTCCACCGCCGATGCGTTGACAGCCGCCATCCGCACATCGTGGTTTCCGACGGGCAATGCCATCCGCAAAACTTGAAATTCACGCGGTAGCAGCGACCAACTTCGCGTGTCAGCTTTTTCGGCAGCCGACCAGGCCGATGCCGCGGCAAATTGAAACATACTGGCCGCCGAACCTTCCAGATTTATCGCCTTGGCGCCGGCGGCAACGGCAGCCTCCTTGGCGGCGCGGCGAAGCACGGCACGGGCGATCATTTGCGGCTTTTCACGTTCGTACCGCCGAATCAACAATTCGCCGATGTCCGTCACCGGATGGGTGTAGGCGATTCGATCGATGCCGATTCGCACGCCGACCGATTGAATTTCATTCGGCGGAAAAAACGGCTCGGGGATTTTTACCGACGCGATATTGGGCAGCACCGTGGGCAAACGATCGTCGTCATCAGAATCTTGGTCATGGATCACGGCCGACCAAACACTCGACGCGATCGCCAGCGACGCCGTTGTCGTTTCCGCTTCGACTTCGCGAAATCGCGGCGACTGGCCCGTCATCGAGATGACGACCAACACGCCGTGGCCCGGTGGGCTGTGGACCGCCGACTGGACACGTGCCAAATCATTCTGGATGGGTTCGAATCGTGGCTCGATCCGCGAAACCAAACGGTAGGCGCGCTGGGCGTCGTCGTAATCATGGTGCGTCGCTTCGCGAAGCAACCCGCGCAGGTAGGGCGCCAGGGCAACCTGATTGGCGGGATCGCCGGGCGCCGTGACGTCGGCATCGCCGGGCGACGTACTATCAGCATCGCCCGGCGATACATGGTCGCGCGCCGCCCGCTGTTGCTGCGTCACCGCTTGAAGCGAATAGCTTTCCGCATCGATGCCATCGCCGGCAAGTGACGCCAGCGTCAGGAGCGATCGCAGCACGACTTTTTCGTCATCGCGCAACCGAAACGCGATCGAGCGGTCGTCGGTGGTCAGTGCGGCGGGCGACGCCAGCGGTGGTTGCGACGCGATCGTATCGAAGTGCTCGCGCAATTCGCGCAGGTCGCGAGTGGCCGCGTCGACTTCACCGGCAGCCAAGCGGACCATGGCCAAGTTCAAACGCGAGGCATCCTTTTCGAAGCCGCGGTTTTGGGCGGCAAAAATTTCCGCGGCGGTGGCGTAATCACCCGCCGCATAGGCGAGATGCGGATCGACGCGAGCGTTTCGCGATGCCGCGCAGCCCAGTGGCACGATCGCCAACAGGATGCCCAGCAAATTCCAGCAACCGGCGTGCGGAATCACCAAAACTTATCCGTCGGCCTGATCAAACAGGCCATAATTCCACCACTTGCCGGCTCGAGTGGAACTGTAGCCCTTTCGGATCTTGGCGGATTCTTTCAAAAAATCGCCGCTGTGGACGTTGACCATTTCCAGCGTCAGCACGTAGTCCCGCTGGCTAGATTTGTTTCGATCCGTCGTGCCGCTGGTGATGTTGGCAAACAACAAATAATCGACCGGCGTGCCTTGGCGACCCAGCACCGACGAAAAGAGTTGCCGATTGTTGGGCAGGAATAGCGAATCGGGACGCAATCGAGTTTCCCGCAGTGCGGCGTCGACCATCCGCCGGCTGACGCCGCGATAGCCGCTTTGTGAATTGATTTTCGAATCGATGGTTTCGTAAAGCTGGTCCTTGAAGTCGCCCAATTCTTCGGCACTTTTGTTTTCGATCCCGACAAAACACACCGTCGTGCCGCTGCCGGGCATTCCCGTGCCCGCATAGGCGGCGTCGCTGAATGCCGGGTCGGCCGTCATGCCGACCGTCATCGTCGGGTCACCGTGCATCGCTGCGTCGCCATGTTGAAACGACGCCACGGTGCCGACCGGCGGGCATCGCGAGAGCAGTTTGGCGACGGAGGATTCGACGAGCGGATTCCAGGTGGCCGCACCGGCGGCGTGGCTGCCGACCATGTCCTTGTCATCGGAGGCCAGTAGATGGCCGTATTGGCGGCCCGCGCAACCGGTCATGGCCAGGCCCGCGGAGGCGAAAACGAGGCCGAGAGCGTTTCTGCGTTGTAGTTTCATGATCTTCCAGTACCAAATCCAGCGTGCGGACGCGACCGCGTAAATCTCCGTCGATTTCTTGCAGATCGGCTTGCCGAGTGGTCATGCGTTGACAAAACCCATCGGGCAGCAAAACTTAGCGATCCTTGTGAAGGCCCCCTGGCTTGCCAGGGCCACCCAATCCGCACGCGACCCTTCAGATTTCTCCCGTATTTTTCGTCTATGTCCCTCGTGTCGATGCCGATTCCGCCTTCCACCGTCGATCCCGATTCCGGGGAAACATTGGCCCCGGTTGCCCTGACCCAGCTCGCCTTGCTGACACCGCCTGCCAGCTCGGTGACTGACATGCCAGCAAACACAATGCCGGTGGGCGATTTGGCGCTACCCATGTCGCCCGTGATGGATGACGAAAACGACGACACCGATGACGACGACGTCGGTGAAATCCAAGACGATGAAGACGAGGGCGGATTTCGCGACGGTCTGGACGAAGAAGACGACATCGATGAATTCGATGACATCGACGAAGATGATTTCGATGACGACTTCGATGATGATTTCGAAGAAGAACTCGGCGACGATTATGAAATCGAAATCGAGGATGAAATCAGTGCCGAATTTGGTCTCTCCAGCGACACCGGCGACAAAGAAGACCTAGACGATGACCTGGACGACTTCGAAGATTTCGAAAGCGTCGAGTAGGGCAGGGCAGAGTAGCTCGCCTCTCCGAGGCGAATCCCACGGTGGGAAACTCAAAGCAGCGCTGGGCAGAGTAGCCCTGCCTCTCGGAGGCGACGAAACCCGAAGCAGCGCCACGCTGTCAGCGAACGGTTAATGACGTGGATTGATGAACGTCGACCTTTGCTATTTCGTTGAGACCTTAATACCCGATCGCGATCCCATCCTTGCGGCTTTCGGTGGCGCCCCGCAGCGTCCCGTTCTCCCAATCAATCTCGATCGCTTGATATCCACCCATGCCGGTTTTGCCGCGTTTGACCTGATGCCCCATCGCTCGCAGGGCCGCGACGGCTTCTTGTGAGATTCCCGATTCGGCGACCACCTCGCCGCCCTTCGCGTCCGCCGCTTCGCCGCCGGGCGACGCACTGCCAAGATGCCGAACGCGAGCAGCGTCCCCGGCCATTTGGATGTTCATCCCAAAATCAATCCAATTGACCAACACTTGAACGTGACCCTGGGGTTGCATGTCGCCACCCATCACACCAAAGGTCAAAACCGGTCGATTGTCTTGGGTGACGAGCGCCGGAATGATGGTGTGAAAAGGTCGCTTGCGAGGCTGAAAGCGATTCGCGTGCGTTTCATCCAAAACAAATAATGCACCGCGGTTTTGAATCGCAAAGCCCAACTCCGGCGGCACCATCTTGCTGCCAAAACCGTAGTACGTGCTTTGGATCAGCGAACAAACGTTGCGGTCCTTGTCCACCACGGTCAAATAAATCGTATCGCCGTGCTGCAATTGCGGATCACCGGCGGGAACATCGGTTGCCGCTCGTCGCGGATCGATGCGTGCGCGTTGCTTATCGGCGTACTCTTTACTGATCAATTCATCCACGGGCACGTCCACAAGAGCCGGGTCGGCGTAGTAGGTTGCGCGATCGGCAAACGCGAGCTTCTTGGCCTCGACCAAGCGGTGCAAATAATTCGGGTCGCCGTGAGTGAATTTTGACAGGTCATATCCCGACAGCACGTTCAACATCTGCAGCGCCGCAATGCCCTGGCCGTTGGGTGGCAATTCCCAAACGCGGTAGCCGCGATAATCCGTGCTGACAGGTTCCACCCACTCGGCGCGATGCTCCGCTAAATCCCCTTCGCTTAAAAATCCTTCTTTTGCACCGGAGTACTTCGCCAGGCGCCGAGCGATTCGGCCGCGGTAAAAATCATCCAGGCCGACATCGGCGAGTCGTTTCAGCGTCCGCGCGAGCGGCGGGTTGCGAAACACCTCGCCGGCCTCGGGACTCCGCTCGCCATCGACCAAAAAAACTTTGCTGGCGTCTTCGAATTCCCGCAACGTCGGTTCGGCGGACTTCCAATAGCCCGCGATGATGGGTGTGACTACAAAGCCGTTTTCGGCCGCGTCGATGGCCGGCGCCAACAGTTCCTTGATGTCTCGGGAGCCAAATTTTTCATGGAGCGATTGCCATCCGCTGACGCACCCCGGAACACTCCACGGTAGCACTCCCGTCAGCGGAATCGTTTTCAAATTTTGTTGTTGAAACGTCTTGAGCGTCAAACTGGCCGGACTCCGTCCACTGGCATTCAATCCGTAGCGTTTGCCATCGGCTTGGTGATGAACGATCGCGAACAAATCGCCACCCAACCCGCACGACATCGGTTCGGCCACGCACAGCACCGCGTTGGCGGCGATTGCCGCGTCGACCGCATTGCCGCCGGATCGCAACACATCGATGGCGGCCATCGTCGCCAGCGGATGGCTGGTGGCGGCCATACCATTTCGTCCCACCGCGAAACTACGCGTTTGCTTCGCGGGCCCGAAGGGTCGATCGAGCGTGCCGATCGCGCGCGATTCCGGTTCCGGCTGGGGCGTTTGGGCGAGCGTCGACCCGTTACCGACCATGCCAAGCCACATCGACATTAGCACGAACAGGTGTAATCTTCGCGGGAAACCATGAACGCTGCACATATCGGGACTCGTGTCGATCAAAGGGGATGAAAACACAGGCGGCAATAAAAGTTTTCGCCCCATCATAGCCGTTGCCAGGCGGATGCTACGATGACGCTCAAGCGGCTCGCGTCAACGGCCACCCACCGGCAACGGATCCCCTTTCCATTTTTCTCGCAAGCGAAGTCACGTGCCCAACGACGATTCCTACACTGACCTGGCCAAGATGATCGACCACGCGTTGCTGCATCCCACACTCACCCGGGATGCCGTGCGGCGGGGACTGGAAATGGCCATCGCATTTGATGTTGCCAGCGTCTGTGTGATGCCCTGTTACGTGGACATGACGGCAAAGCTGTTGGGCCCGACCGGCGTGAAGACATCCACCGTGATTGGCTTTCCACTGGGGGTCACCAGTACGGCGACCAAGTGCGCCGAAGCGAAACAAATGCTGGATTCCGGTTGCGAGGAACTGGATATGGTGGCCAACATTTCCGCCGTGCTCAGCGATGATTGGCAGCATGTTGAAGACGACATCGCGGCTATTGTTGAAATCACGCATGCGGCGGGTCAAAAAGTGAAAGTGATTTTCGAAAACTGCTACTTGCAGGATGCACACAAAACGCGGTTGTGTGAAATTTGCACCAAGTTGAATGCCGATTGGGTCAAAACTTCGACCGGTTTCGGCACCGGTGGCGCGACCCGCGAAGATTTGCAATTGATGCTGGGGTCCGTCGGCGGTGCGGTTCAGGTCAAAGCCGCCGGAGGCGTGAAAACTTTGGAAACGCTTGTCGATTACAGATCGTTGGGCGTGACGCGTTGCGGAGCCAGTTCGACGGCTGAAATTTTGTCCGCCGCCCGACAGCAGTTGGGCCTCCCTCCGGTGCAAGTGAAAGCCGACGCCGTGGAAGGTTATTAGTTTCGCTTTCGGGAAAAAAAGTAGCTCGCCTCTCCGAGGCGAATCCCTTTCCTCGCCTCAGTAGCACGCCTCTCCGAGGCGTTTCTCTTTTCCTCGCCTTCGAGAGCCAGCGCTACCTAGAGGTCGATTTGTCGCACGTCAATCGCGAAGCGATGACAGGTTGTAGCCCCGGACTTGCGTCCTTGTCTTTACCCAAAACGTCTGTGGAGATCCGTGAAACGACACGCGACCATGCCTCAATCATTATCCAGGGTCTACCTACACATCGTGTTTTCGACCAAACAACGAAGACCGTTTCTGGAAGTTGGCGTCGCCCCGTTGGGGCTTTTTGTTTGTCTGTGGGATGATTCCCCAGGGCGTTGCCCTGGGTTGGTTTAGGGCCGCCTCCGTTGGGTCTGGTGGATGGTGTTGGGTTTGAACCTGCGACGGTTTCGTTCGGCACACGGCTGTTTCCTGCGGCGACATCATGCGGCCGCTGGCTTCCGC
>JBCCRW010000049.1:0-19777 GCA_039201055.1 Planctomycetota bacterium
ACCATGCCATGAATTTGAATCAAACCCGAACCATGAACTCCCGTTTCCTGAACTTTCACATCTTTGGAGTAACCTCTTATGCTTAAAAAACATGTTTTAACCTGGGCAACCATTTCGGCAATCTTTGTGTCGATGTCTCTCGCATCGACCGCCCGCGCGGACGTCGTGGTGAACTTGTCCAGCACCATGAATGGCAACAGTTTTATTGCCGAATATGACATCACCGGTGTTCAATCACAGATTAATTTTGGCGACGGTAGTGCCGGCGATGGCGATGGGTTTTATAACGTCGCGAACCTTTCTCAACAGTTCGGAACAAGTGACTTCTTTCCCAATGAAATCGACTTTGGAATTGGCACGCTGACTTACGATGACACGGGGTTGATCGGTGTGGGAACCGAGATCGCGACGATCACCGCGTTCAACCCGGATTTGTTTTGGGCCCAGGGATCGACGACGACGGACCTGAATGATGCACAAGGATTCGATTTGTGGGTCTTCGGAGCCAATTCTTCGGTCGATTTCGGCGGCTTGGATGCGGGTGACACCGTCACACTGACCAACGGCGTTCTGACGTCGATCGATTTGGCGACGACCGCCTCGATCAGTTTGGATCACGCGGGCCGCGCGCCGGGGGTTCACAGCGGTACCTTCGAAATCATCGGGAACCAGTTGAGCTTTCAGATCGATGATACGGCGATCGATGTCAACACGCTTTTTGGCACTGCCCCTACCAGTCGCCTTGTCGCGGACTTCACGGGAACCGTCAACGCCGTCTCCGCAATTCCCGAACCCAGCAGCTTCGCCCTGATCGGCCTTGCCGGTGCCGGGATAGCGTGGAGGCGACGCCGTTCGCGCCGCATCGGCAAGGCCGCCGTTTCCTCGGTTTGACCGACCCCGAATTTCTGGCCAGTGACACCTTTTTGCACCCGAGGCAGCCATCATGTTGTTACGGTACTTCTTCGTCTCGGCGATGCTTGCGGTGACATCATCGACGGCGTCACTTGCCGACGTTGTCATTGATCTTGGTGGTCCAGCGACCGGCTATTTGGCCGTTTCCAATTTCAAAAATTCCACGACGCAGGCGGGCATCGAGGGGGACGCCAATGGGCTACCCGATTATGCCAACTACCAGATGGCAAACGGGAACTACACCGCCATCATTGCATCGCCGCTGGATGCGACTTCCGATTATTCGGCCTTCGCCAACTTCTCGACCGGATTCAGCGGCTCTTCGTTTACGATCAATAACCAAACGATTACCCAATCGGATGCCGGCACGCTTAGCGCGGGACAGATTCGGTTTGATGCGGACTTGTTGACGGGAACGGGCACCGAAACGATCGGTGTGGACGATTTGGTTTTCGACTTTGACACTTACGCATACGATGGAAGCCGTGGCGGGCCGGCGGGAATGATTTCTCCGTTTTCGCCTTTGTACACCCCGTACAACGACGGTTCGGGCGTCGGCAATGCGTCGCTTTATTACAATCTTTCTTTGTTCAACGTCACCGGCAGTGGTTTAACATTCCAGGATGGAATTTTTGAATCGCTGGACATCAACGGCGATTTGTCGGTCCTCGCGACCAGTTCGCAGAATCAAACGCTGAACGCGACCTTCACCGGGACATTCACGGGTATCGGAAAGGAGTACCTTTTTTCGGTGAATGATCAGCAAGACTTTCCATCCGTCTTTAGCGATGTCAACATGGTGATGAATCGGAGCGGTACGGCAAACGTGGTGGTGCCCGAACCTTCGTGTTTTGCATTGGCCGCGATTGTCAGCGTCGGATGGGTCGCGCGGCGTCATCGCCGGAGAACGAGTGTGGCATGAAAACGGGCAACGTTTTATTCGCGATCTTGCTGGTCCTCTTTTCCCAAATGATGACCACCGGTCATCCGCCGCATGCGAAAGAGTCGGATTCAGGTCGGTGGGATGCGGTCGCCGAAAGCTTGGAGCAAATTCGCAAAAAGACCGGTGCTCCTGCCGTCGTCGCGGGCATCTTCGACGATTCGGGCCGCGAAATTCGCGTCTTCGTTGCGGGCTTTCGCGACGCGAAGGCGACGGATCCCATTCGGCGTACCGATCGTTTTCGGATCGCGAGCGTAAGCAAAGTGTTCGTTGGCCACGCGATGCTTCAACTCGTGGATTCGGGCCGCGTTTCGCTCGATGACCGGCTATCGGAGTATTTGCCCGACTATCCGCAATCCGATCAAATCACCTTGCGGATGTTGGGCAATCACACGTCCGGCGTCGCTGATTTGATTTGGCAAAACTGGTTTCAGCGACAGATTATCGATTCGCCAATGAAGGTGTGGTCGACCGAGGAGTTGCTTGAGGCATCGTGCAAGACAGACTTCCGCGGTGAACCGGGCGGCAAGCACGTCTACAGCAACGTCAACACGATCTTGATGGCGGCGGTGATCGAAAAGGTGACCGGTCGCGAGTATTCCGACGTGTTGGACGAGACGATCTTTCGACGATGGTCGCTGTCGGCCACTTCCGTACGCCCGGGACCGCTGCTTGGTGACGGGACACCGATGCTTGGTGACGCGACGCTGGATGTTGATAAGACGCTGGGTGGTCGCAGACCCGCGGACCAAAAGTCACCACGCGGCTACCGCCACGGCAAGCCAGGACGCTGGCTGGGATATGGCGATCGATTCATGGATGTGACGTTTGCCGGTAGTGGCTGGACGGGGCCTGCGGGCAGTGTGGTCGCAACGCTGGACGATCTTGCCAAGGCGGCAAAGCTGGTGACGACGGGCTGCGATTTTCAGCCGTCGACTCGGAAAGCCTTGCACGACTGGATCGTGACGGAATCGCCGAAGCAACAATACGGTTTTCATTTGGCCCATCGGGACGGGTGGATGGGCCACAATGGCGACGTGCCAGGTTTTAATGCCGCCCTTTGGCATCATCCGGAATTGAAAAGAACCGTGATCGCGCTAGTGAATCTTTCCAATTCGGCGAAGGGATCGATGCCGGCCGAAGAGGTTGCCCGGTTCCTGAGGTCAGAGTGTCAAACGGAATGTTCGACGCAAAACTGAAACGGTTGTTTTGGGCTTGGCATTTTTGGGCTGGGCTGATTGCCGGCCCCGTGCTTTTGATTCTTGCCGTGACCGGTGGAATCTATGTTTTCAAGCCGGAAATCGAGTTGTGGTGGTACAAGGATGTGGCGACCGCCGACTTTGAATATCAGTCGCTGCAACTTGAAGATCTCTGTGACAGGGTGCAGCATGAACTCGGCCCATCCTGGACGCCGTACGGTTTGGAGATCGAATCGTTCAGCGGGCGTGCACCCGCGTTGCTTGTCAGGCCAAAGGAGGGTTCTTTCAAGATTCGTCGGTTTTATATCGATCCGCTCAATCAACGGGTGCTGGGCGAATTGCCCGAGCGTGACTTGTTTACGATCACGCTCGCAATTCATCGACGATTGATGGCGGGCACCTTCGGACGGGTCATTACGGAACTGACCACCGGATGGACCATCGCGATCACCATGCTCGGTCTGGTGCTTTGGTGGCCAAGATCTTGGAAAAAGATCCGTGGCGTACTGCTTCCACGGTTCAAGGGCAAAGCCTACGTCCGGCTCCGCGACCTGCATTCGATCGGCGGCGCCGGCGTTTCGTTGGTACTGTTGTCCATTGCCTTCTCCGGCTTGTTGTTCTCGTTGCTGTGGGGCGGCGCGTTTGGGGCCATCGGACTTGTCAGCGGACAGTTCGATGTGGTGGTCTCACCACCGCAGTCGAAAAGCTCGGCATCAGCATCCAGTCTTGGTGTCGACAAAGTTCTCGAACGTGCCCGGCAATTGCAAATGCCCGAAGCACGGATGTCCATCGCATTTGCTCAGCAACCGATGGACCCGATCACGATCGAGTCGGGGCATGCTACTGGGCCATCGGTCAGTCGGATTGTGCACCTGGATCGGGTCACCGGAGCGGTCATCGGTGACCAGAATCTCTCCGAACTGCCACCCATGGCTGTCTATACCCAGTGGTGTTACCCGCTGCATGTCGGAAGCTTCGGTGGCACCGTCACGAAGATCCTCTGGCTGGTCGCGTCAATCGCGATTGCGGCGTTGCCCATCCTGGGGTTTGCGATGTGGCGAGTGCGACGCAAGGCCGGAACAACCGGTTTTCCCAATCGCGTTGATGTGATTAAGCCACGCTGGTTCTCGCTGCTTGTCCTGGGTCTGGGAATCGCGTTGCCAACGGTCGGTGCTTCGATGTTGCTGGTCGCATTGGTCGGCTGGCTACGTCACCGCAACCAGGGGATTCGTGTCGCCGGCCTACTTCTTTTCTTTTCGATCGGCTTCGGTGAACAAGTCCGGACGTGCCAGGCCAACGATGCATCGAAGTCCGCGGCGACCAAGGATCTTGATCGAGAATTAGGCGAGATCTTTCGTGCAAGTCGTTTGCAGGGTTGTTCCATCGCGATTTGGAAGGACGACAAATCACACACACTCACCTACGGCACCATGGCGATGCAACGGACTGCAAATCCGGACTCGATTCGGTTTGGCTCCGTCACTGGAAATTCGCGCTTCGCCGGTGGCTCGATCAGCAAACTTGTCACCGCGACCTTGGTCTTGCGAGCGCTTCAGGCCGATCTCTTGATGCTAGACGATTCGGTCGAGATGCATCTACCGGGCACGTTCGATTCGCCTTGGAAAAACCGAATCACGATCTCAATGTTGCTCGAACACACCGCCGGATTACCGGGATCGTCGTTTGCCGATTTTGCAACGAATCAGATCGGCGTTGCCCCCATTGATTACGTTCGAGATCACAGCCCATTCGACGTTCAATGGGAACCTGGAAAACACTTTTCCTATGCCAATGACGGGCCCGTCATTGCGGCGGCGATTTTGGAACAGGTTTACGGAGACGACTTTGATTCAATCGCGAAACGCGAGCTATCGACCCCATTGTGCATGGACAGCTCTGACTTTGGTGCCCAAGGCTACCCGCGTCCACGCAGCTTCCAAGAAAATTCACAACGTCTGGCTTCGCAGTGGTTGATGCCGATCCGCCCCGCCGGCGCGATCCTGACGACACCCTCGGATTTGTTGTCACTCGCAAGGATGCTCGCCAACGACGGACAACTACCCAATGGGGAATCGTTCTTGGCTGCTGAACGGGTCAAGCGGATGAGACGAGGAGAAAACTCGATCGCGGCGGAACACGGAGTCGGCGAAGGCTGCTTTGGGCTGGGGAGTTTTCCCTTCATCGTGAACGGTCATGTGCTGCATGGGCATTTCGGAAAGACGGAAACGTTCAGTTCGTCACTCGGCTATCACTTGCCGACGCGGACCGCGTTCGCGTTGATGGTCAATTCCGACGACAACGCGTCGACCGCCGCGATGCGTCGTTCCATTGTGAATTGGATGGTTGGCGAGAATCGAATGGTTGGCGATGAGGAAGACGTTGCCGCGCCGAGCGCGACGGAAATGGCGACTCAAGTCGACTTCCAAGGCGGCTTGTTTGTGGGGGCGACGCACAAGATGGCATCACGTCGCTGGTTGTTCGGGCTATTGGAAGCTCGATGGGTCCAGCCGTCCGGTGACGGTCTAAAGGTGACGCCCTTTTTGCCGTTTGCGGACGCGACTCAGTACGTTCGCGTCAACGCGGAAAATGGCTACCGACATGAATCGATTCCAATACCAACGGCAGCGCTTCACGGTTTGGATCGTCTCGGTGAAGAAGACGAATCCGTTTGGTTTGTCGATGGCGAATCCTTTCGGCAGTCTTCAAGCTGGTGGGTCGGGGTTCAGATGTTCGCGTTGCTCGGTGGACCGTTGGTCGCTTTTGTTGTTGGCCTAATCGGGCCCGCGATTGTTTTGACCCGCTGGTGCCGGTGCCGAATGAAACGACACAAGTTTGACCGGCCAAGCCTTCCGGGGATGGCACTGGTTTTGTCATCCATCGGATTATTGGCGTATTGGTATTTGATGGTCGCTTACGGAATCTTTGGGACGACAAGCGAAGCCGCTTTGCTCGGCCGCATATCGTTTGTGTCGATTGCGGCCACGGTTGCAAGCGTCGCATTTGTGACCTGTCTTTTTGTGGCCCTCCTGTACACCAGACGCCTCCCCAGGGCAGGGAAGATGATGATGGTACCGGGCGTCACGATCCTCGCCGCGCACGCGATTTTGCTGACCGCAAACGGCTGGATTCCTTGGTTCCCTCGATAAGTGTCTTCACGACGAGGACGCCGCATCACTATCGCGTGAACGTGTGGATGGGGGCAGACAATCATCCGGACGGTATGAATGGGGACCGGTATGAATGGGGACAGTGCTCTTCTGGGTTGCCATCGTCTGGACGGAACCAGCCTGATGTCCGGTTCCGAGGTCCCGGTTTCGGTGCAGTGAATAAATCGTCACTACGGGCTTTTTCGGCAGCTTTTGTAGATCTCAAGGTGATCGCGAAGTACGCGTGTGACCAAAAACTCTTCGCGAACTTTCCCACGGGCGTTGGCGATCATTCGCTCGGTTGCCCGTGGATCCGCGTGAAGCCTCCGGAGCGCAGCGGCAAAGCCCTCACGGTCACCCGAGGCGACCAGCAAACCATTCTTGCCGTGATCCACAATCTCGGGGCAGCCATTGACCTTGCTCAAGACGACCGGGATGCCCATTGCCATCGCTTCGACGGGCGCGAGTGGCAAACCCTCCCAAAGGCTAGGCAAAATGAAAGCCCCTTGTTCGGCCAGTTTCGCAAGCGCAGCCTGCCGCGACAAAGATCCATGAAATCGAACATTGCAAATGGACTCACGGCTCGCCCGATCGCGAATCTCGTTCTCCATGTCGCCGCCACCAATAAAGTGAAAGCAGAAGCCTTCTTCCTTCAAATCGCTTGCAAGATCCAGAATCAAATGCGGATTTTTTGGACGCGTGATCCGCCCCAGAACACCGACATTGCGGCGATCGACCGGGCACCCCCGATCCAACGTTTCATGTTTTCGCCGATTTGGATCGCGCTGGCCAAAGGTTTGCTGCAGGGTCTCCAAATCGATCCCGTTGCGAATGACCACACCGCGATCGGCGGAATCCAAAAGTCCGCATGAAAGGGCAAACTTTCGGTCACTTGAACTGACATGGATCGTCCGAAATGCGAACCGGCTGATCCTTCGCTCGACCGCTTGGGCAATTTGACGAATCGGCGTCGGCTTTTTCCAAAATTGGTAACCGTGAACGGTATAAACGCCGCGTTCACTTGCACCGCGACCGCGTTTTTGTAATTGGCCGGTCGCGCGAATCCACGCCAAGCCGGCTCGCGAGCCGTGAACATGGGTCACATCGGGTCGGTAGTTTGAAACCGCTTCGCGAATTCTACGGACGATGCCGGGATCCCAACGGCTACGAAAAAAGTCCGCCCCGTCAATCACTTTCAAGCCCATCGCCTTGGCCATTTGTAGCGCGTGGGATTGGCGTTGTGACAAAATTCCAACTTCCAAACCTGCGTTCATCAAATGGCGGGAGAGTTCCAGGACGGCGGTGGTCCCTCCGCCGGGTGAACCATCGGCAATGATTTGCAAAACCTTCATGCTTCGGTTTCCCTTATAGAAGTCTGATCCGAGGCGGATAGTTTTGGCCGTGTCATCCAGGCGCCCATGGCGAAAAGCAATCCAGTCAGCCCTTCGCAGGCGATTGAAACGACGATGACGCCCCGCCACGAATACTGTGGAATGGTCGCCGCAAGTCCGGCGATCAGGACGACGAGACCGACGACCTGTAAGACTGCCCGCGTCTCTTGTCGGCCAGTTGCCGCCAAGTATCCGCCCAAGGTGAACTGGAACGCTTGCAGCACCGGCAGCAGACATCCCCACTGAAGTACGGATGCCGAATTCGCATAGTCTTGCCCCAGTATCCAAACCAGCAGCGGGGCGGTTTGATAGATCAAAACTGCGATCGGAAACGCGATGGCAAGATTGATCCACAAAAGATTGCGTGTGAATTTTCGACAGGACTTGGGGTCATCCCCGGCAAGTTGAACCTGCCTTGGAAAGGTCGCTTCGAGAACGGCCCAAACCGGCATGACCGCGATGGTCAAGATTTTGTGCCCGGCGACATAGGTTCCGACAGTTTGGCTGGCGGTCCAGACCGCCAAAAACAACTTATCCACTTCGGCGTAAGCGGCACGACCGGCGGTACCACCGGCGAACCCGAGGCCGCTACGCGCGTTGCGCCAAAGCAGACGCAGTGACGGCCTCGCCGACGGGGTTGCGTTCTTGCAAAGACGGTGGGCAAGCCAGGCCGTCACGGGGACAAAACACATCACCGAAACGACGACCAAAGCAGACAACGACCGCAGCCCGCAAATGAAGATCCCCAGAGCAATCGCCGCCTTGAGCGCCGCGACGCCCGAATAGATCAGCGATGTTTGCCCCATTTCGCCACGGCCTTGATGAACACGGCCCAAAGCAAGGCACGCGCGAAGCAGCACCAATTCCAAGAAACTAATGCCGAAGACCAGACTCGGGGCAAGCCATCCGTCAAAGGCAAGCCACCAAGCAAGCGATCCAAATGCCGCGGCGAAGACCAGGCCGAGCACAAAATGCACGGCCAATGTGTTGGCGGCCCAAATGCCCGCATGTTCGCGATTTTGACTGACCCGGAGCACGGACAGTTCGGCGAATCCAAGACCCACCACAGGTGAGACAAGATTGATCGTCGCCAGCACCGATGCGTATTGACCGAAGACATGCGGCCCCAGCATGCGGGTCAGGATAAAGAAATAGATCAGCTGAAACCCGAGTTGACTCGCGAACGCGAACCCCAACAAGCCGAACGCGGCCAAGTGTTGCTGGCAACGGCTCAGCAGCCGCGACAACCCGCCGAGTCGGTCAGCCGAAGCGTTTGAGACGGAATGAGGTGGCGGCCCGAGCGACTCGGCGGAACTCGGAATCATCGCTTCACCGACGAGACCCACGAAGGCATCGCGGGAACCTTTGGGAAGGGACGATTCACAATGGGCGGATTGATCCTGGTCGGCTGGTTGTTGGTTTGGGTTTCGGTCGGGACCGCCGAGCGACTTTCTGCGTTCCACGCAATGGCTAGCGAATCTTGATAAATCTGCTGCAGTGCTTGGGTCCCGATCGGAAGTGAAAAGTCGGTTTGCATCATCGTCGTGACGGCGTAGCGTCGACGGGGTTGCGCGCGCAAAGCCAGCAATGCATCGACCCAGGATTCCTGGATCGATCGAAATTGCACCTGATCGGGCAGGACGGCTGCCTCGCGAGCGATCACGTCGGACACGATACAGGGCAAGCCGGCCGCTTGTGCTTCAAGCAGTGCAAGGGGTAGACCTTCGGCGTGCGAGGGCATGACATAGGCGTCCATCGCGTTCAGTAGAAGATCCGGAACGTCGCTCCGATTTCCAATAAAGAATGTTCTGTCCGAACACTCCAATGCTTGTGCAAGTGAAATCAAAGATTCGCGCTGTTGGCCATCACCCACAATCAACAAGCATGCGTTGGGGACACGTTGGTGAATTGTTGCAAAGTTCTCCAGCGTGAATCGATGATTTTTGACGTCTGCCAAACGGCCAACTTGTCCAATCACCCAGGCGTCTTTTGGAATTCCAAGCCGTTGTCGAACGCCCGGATTGCCGACGCGGCAAAAGGGTTCGAAGTCGATGGAACAATGCATGATGCGAAACCGGCCGTCGCGACGCCAATGCGGGCCGAACAGCGAGTCGGCCGCCGGCTCGCTGGCGGCCAGACCGACCGTCGCAAAATGCTGGATCCACCGGTGGGATTGCGCCACAAGCATCCGACGCCCCCAACTGCCGCGGCGGTCGCGTCGCGAAGAATCCGTATGGCTATGTGTGATGCGAACGGGCACACCACACGATCGCGCCAATCGCATCAAGTATCCGCTGTAGTGATTGTGGTGGCTGTGCACAATCCGGTAACCACCCCGGTGTCGCAGGCAGCGTTTCAAACGCTGGCGGAAACCCGGCCGATTACGTTTTCCCAGCCGATGAATTATTGCCCCCAGCGATCTCGCCTCGTCTTCAAAAAGACCTTTGGAAGCCGATTCAATTGCAAAATCGAATTGAATTTGGTTGCGATCAATCGAGCGCGACATGCTCATCAACCAGGTTTCAATTCCACCGGGATTAAGCTCCCCAAGAATATGTAGCACGCGATGGGGTGGACGTGGTAAGACCGCGTTCGGTTCAGCGTCGAATCGTTGCAAGTGCTCAAGTCCAGTGAATCTGCGGAATGAAGCGACGCGAAGCGAGAACCGTCAGCTCTCCCGGGGGCTGCGTTGGGTTTCGGCAAATTCAACAAATGAAACTTGGTCCGACTTGGTTGAACTCACACATTATTGGGGTCTGGGAAACGGAGTATTGGATTATGACGGTTGCCAGTGGGCGATCTTTTCGTGGCGGGTGCGGTGATCGAATGGTCGATTTGGGGTATTGGCGGACGATGATATTGGGCGAATGAGCCACCCGACGCCGATGCCAGCATTTCAATCAGTAGAAATTTCTACACGTACGTTCGATTTCTGCCAGTACAGTCCATTCCTGCCCGTACAATCCAAAGTTTCAAGGGACTTCAATGCCCTCCACGCCCATCACCGATCAGCTGTCGCGTTACGCCAATGGCGAGCAATTCGAAAATCTACTGGTCGTTCCCATCACCCAGCACGGCACCATTCGCAGCCGTGAAGCGGTGATTCGCGAACGGATCGTGGGGAAACGAATCTTGCACATTGGTTGTTTGGACCATGTCCCGCTGATCGCCGAAAAAATCGCCGCCGGGACTTGGCTGCATCAGATTTTGACGAAGGCGTCGGATACCTGTTTGGGGCTTGATATTGACCAGAGCGGGATTGACCTGGTGCGGTCCGAATACGGTTTCGAAAATATCGTTTATGCGGATTTGATCAGCGGCGACGGCAGTGAAAGTTTTCGAAACGAATATTGGGATTACGCTGTCTTTGGTGAGGTTCTGGAGCACATCGAGAATCCGGTACAGTTTTTGAGCCGCTTTCTGGAATTGACCGAGGGACGTGTCGGATCGGTACTGGTAACGGTCCCCAATGCGTTTCGTCGGGCGAATTGGTTGGGCACGCTGCGATCACGTGAAAAGGTCAATTCGGATCACCTGTACTGGTTCACGCCCTACACCTTGTGTCGTGTTTTGAATCGGGCGGGATGGAAAACGCGTTCCATCGAACACTGCGAGTTTGGTGAAAGCGACCGTCTTTCAACGACGCTAAAGCGTTCGATCATCCGCCATCTTCCCATGCTGGCCGAGGATCTGGTCGCGGTCGCCGATGGCCCAATGATCCAAACAAGTCAAGCGGCGGCCTGAGTTCGGTGCACTTTGACCCCCAACGCTCACTGGCGGCCTGTCGCTCGCTGGCGGCCTGTTGCCTGCTAAGCCTCCTTGCGTTCCCCAAGGCCGGATTCTATCTCGGCGACACACCCGTCACACTTGGGTATCTGATTCTCGCGATTGTGGCCGCGGCACAGGTCGCCTACTTGGCAACGCAATCGAACATGCGAGTGCCCGCGATGTTTGCATTGATTGGGATCGGCTTGACGGGACTCGCGGTCGTCGAGGCTGCGGCGTTCAAGGTTTATGGTTTCCAGTCGATCGGATCGCTTGTCTCGATTTTGGTCAGCACCCTGGTGATGCCGATCCTCGGACTTTTGGCGGGTTTTGCCGTGCTTCGCTGGTTGACCTTAGAAGGGTTTGCGAAATGGTGCGGGGTTTGTCTGGCAATCGTATTCGGCTTTGGGATGGTCTCGTTTTTCGTCTACAACATTTTCGGAGTCGTGTGGGGAATCCCGTTTCTGACCACGACCGGAAATGACATCCACTTGGTCGCCGATCGGCACAACTTACGTGGGTCGGTGATCAAGATGTTTTCAACCTATAACAATGGAAACATCCTGGGCGTCAATCTATTGCTTTGGGGGCCGCTTGCGATCGCGGCAGCGAATCACACGCGGACGTCACGGTGGGCGACGCCGGGGCGACTGAACTGGATGTTTCGGATCACGTGTTTGTTAACGTTATCCAGAACGGCGTGGATTGGGTTGGCGGTATTGGAGATGACAACGTCGATTCTTCGTCGTGATATGGCGCGGATTTCTCGCTCGTTGATCTTTATCGGGCTGCTGACCTGCGGCGCGCTCGCGGCGATTGTTTGGATGGGGCGGGACCCATTGCAATTCATTTTGGACGCCAGTTTGGGTGGACGCGTCGCTTCGCTGGAGGACACCATGCAGGGTTTTTCAAACCGAAAAATTGGCTGGTGCAACGAAAGTCTTTATGCGTCCAGCTTTCTCGCGTTTGGTGGAATCGGCACCTTGATGATCGCAGCGATTTGGGCGGTCCCGGTGGCCGCGGGGCGGCCGGATTCGATGGCGGTGACCGCCCGCATCGCGCTGGGCACTTATCTGCTGATCGCGAGCGTCGAAGCCGCCTTCAACCTCGTGCCGACTCAAGCGATTTACTGGTTCGTTGCGGGCATCGCGCTGGGTGCGGCGTCGCCACAAGCCAACCTGGCGTGTCGGCCAATACCACATTGCGATCACTTGGTACCGCATCGCGGACGTCTAGGTTCTACTGGCCAATCCATGTTTGGTACTGCGGCGACTTGACGAAGCCCGAAAACTCCGGCTCGGCGGTCAGGTCGCCAAACTGATACCCAAAGCGGTTGCGAAGCATCCGCAGCTGCGTCAGGACTTCGTCGTAGTTTTCGCGACTGATCGCGACGCTCATGCGATATTGGTGCGCGTCGGGCAAGCCGATTTTTTCGACATCGACGTTTTCGATCATGGCAAGCGCTTCATCATGCAGCCCGTTTTCGGCGCGAACCGCCGCCACCATTAAATTGAGCAACGGATCGCCGCCGGTCCACGACCGAATGTTCTCAAAGGACCGCACCACCAACGCGTCATCGTTGCGCAGGATGCCCGCGTCCATCGCGACCAAACCGCTGACCGCGTCGCCTGGGAATGCGCTCATCAAGTCGTCAACGGCGGCCAAGTACGCGGCTTCATTTTCTAAGGGAGTGGCTTGCAGGCGTGCCAGCAACATCAGCTTGGTTCTTTTTTCGGCTTCGGGAAGCGCCTCAATTTTCTCCAGTGCTGTCGCGGTATCGCCCGCGTTGATGGCTTTCTGGACCGCGTTCTGCCGTTCGAGTCGGGCCAGTGCTCGTTCCGATTCGCCACTCATGCGGCCAATGATCGAGTCGGAACTGCGAATCGAAGCGGCGACCAAGCCGCGCAACGTGTCGGAAAACGCTTCACCGGTGCTGGCGAAGAACAGTTGGTCCCCGCGGACAACGCCATCGACTTTCACCAAGCGAATGTCGTGGTAGTTGTAGCCACCGGTCGGGTGCAGCAAACGCATCATCACGTGTCGGTGCTTGCCGCGCCGAATCGGTTTCACCAAATCGTAGGAACCTCCTTCGAGCGATTGTTTGTGCAACAGTCCGGCAAAGTTGCCCGGGGCCGGTTTGGCGCCACGAAGGAAATCTTCACGAGACTTTTTGGTGATCTCGAAACCTTCAAGTGATCGATTGAGGATCTTGTCGAAGTCCATCAGAGTTTTGAAGGCGGCGATGTCGTTTTCACGAATGGCCTTGGCCAGATCATTTCCAAATACCTCCGCTTCCGCTTTGGAAACATCAAGTTTGGCTTCCTGATCGGCTTCCTGGTCGTTCGCTTCCTGATCGTCTGCTTCTATGGCCTGTAGCACGATGGGTTTGGGCAACGCAGATGATTTTGATGTTCGCGAAGAATCGCAGCCCAAAGCGACGATTCCAAGCGTCGCGGTGCAGACGAACAACAAGCGTTGGTGGTTGCAAAGGAACATGCACATGGGCCCGATCAAGAATGGCTTGAAGTGTAATGGACTGCCGGATAAAGACTCACACGGTGCCGTATCGCGTGCAATTGTGCAAGCGACCGTGATTCGTTGGGCGACTTTCGGGTACGCTGGCGGATCGGTCTGGCGACTGGCAACCCGCTTTCCCGCGCCTGTTTATGAATCCGCTGGTGTTTTTGAATCCAACCCTGTTTTTTGCTAAGTCACGTTTTTGAACGCACCACGAATTTGGATTATCGGTTGCGGCGTTGTGGGTACAGAGATTGCCCGCGCGCACCTGCGGGCGGGGATTGCCGTGCGATTGGTCGATCAAAGCGACGCAGCGTTGGCAGCGGCGGTCGGCCAGCTTAATGATGATGTGAATGCATCCGCGATCACTTCGATTGATTGGGCGCGATGCCACGCCGTTGGATTGGTCCCGGCCGAGTCGACCGGATCCGAGTCGACCGGATCTGGGCCAACGACATCGCCGGACGTGACGGCCGACGACATTGTGATCGAATCGATCGCTGAAAATTTGCCGGCCAAACGCTCGTGTCTGCAATCGGCGTGGCGACAACTGGGTGATTCGGTGGTTTTGGCAAGCAACACATCGACGCTGCGAATCACGGATCTTGCGTCGGGCGCACCGTACGCGCACCGCCTTGCCGGGATGCACTTCTTTATGCCGGTGGTGGAACGTTTGGCCGTCGAGATTCCCGTTCACCCGGGGACCCAGCCGGACATCGTCGACGCGATCACCTGGCTTGCCGGTCGTCTGGGTTGTCGCGGGATCGAGGTCCCCGACAGCCCCGGATTTGTCGTCAATCGCATGCTTTCGCCCTACCTAAACGAATGCCTGTTGATGCTGTGCGAGGGCGTTGATGCCGAAACGTTGCGGCGGGCGGCCTTGGATTATGGCATGCCGTTGTCTCCCTTGGAGTTGATCGATTTCATCGGTTGCCGCACGATGTTCGACGCGGGCCGAGTGTTCTGGCAGGCGTTTCCCAAACGCATCGATCCCGCACCGATCCTGGGCCGGATGATTAAGTCGGGGCGTTTGGGTCGTTCGGTTGGCAAAGGCTTTTTTGACTACAGACGCGATGGTGCTCGGTGGCGGCGGTCGCGATCGCTTGCCGACGAGGTTCTCCGATTCATTGATCAGTATTCTCGCAAACCCATTTCCGCGAATGTTGATCGGGTCCGCGATCGCATGATGTGGTCGATGCGTTTGGAAGCGGATTGTTTAAAGGCCGACCACAATGTGACGGTGGAAACCATCGACGCGGCGATGGCGGGCGGGTTGGGCTTTCATGCCGCTTCGACGTGGTCGGCGCGGGTCAACGAATTGGAGGATTCGCGGATCCAATGGCTGCTTGATCACGTGGCACCCTTTTCGGCGGCGATGCGTTTGGATAAATCATAACGCCGCTTCCCTATTTGATGGCGGCGGATCGAGGTTCCATTGTCGGAGGTGCAAAGGGGCTTGTCGCGGGCGTGGGAACGTTGCGAACGACAAAAAACGCGAGCACCACGACGCCCAAAATCCAGGGCAGATGTCGCGCCCATTTGGAATCGCGTCGGTAGCGATACACACCGCACCAGAGCAGCCCGAAGGCGGGCATGCCGGCGATCAATAGCGCATTGCATCGAAGCGCATCCAGCAATCGTCCGTTAAGCAGCAAGTGCGTTGCCCGCGTCGCGCCGCAACCGGGACAATGGATGCCCGTCATTTCGTGCAGCCCACATTTGGGCAGCATCGATTGGTCGGTCGGTGGCATCATCCGCAGGCACCACGCGGCCAATCCCAAGACCGCCACCAGGACGACGAATCCGAGCAACTTTGTCGGTCGCAGTCGGGAACGTCCGGCCGACGACGCTGCGTCCTGGATCGCTGCGTCCTGGATCGCTGCGTCCTGGATCGCTGCGTCCTGGATCGCTGGGGTTCGATTCACGAAGCCCCCTGCAATTGTTCTCGCAGCGTCTTCATTCCACGATGCAGCAGTCCCGCCACGGCGCCTTTGGAACGTTCCATCCGCTCGGCCACCTCCGCCAACTTCAGGCCCTCCAGGTAATGCAGACGAATCGCATCACTCTGCGGACCGGGCAGGTGCTCGATCGCTTCGGCGACCCGGACCACATTTTCGCCCAGGGCCGCGACTTGGCTGGGCGTCGGCCCGTCGCCCGCCAAGATGCCGCCCAATCGTAGCGACGATTGGGCGAGCTTTTCTTCCATCGATTGTTCGCGGCGAATGTCACGTTTGTCGCGATGCAAATCACGATCAAGGTGGAACAAATGGTGCGACAAAATCTTTCGCAGCCACCCCCGAAACTCGGCCTCTGTCGTGCCCCGAAAGCCATCGATGCCGGCAACCGCCTGGGTCATCGCTTGTTGGACGATGTCCGAGGCGTCCACTTTGGCCCGGTACGCCGGCCGTGCATGGACGCGCGTCAGCATTCGCAAATACGGTTCGTACTTCGCGATCGCGTCGACGCCCAAATCGCAAGGCTGCGTGTCGGCGGCCTGTGTTTCGGGGGCCTGCGTGTCGGCGGCCTGCGGTTCGGCGGCCCGTGTTTCGGCGGCCCGTGTTTCGCGAGCTTTCGGATCGTCATTCACGATGCACCGCCGGCCATGGTGGCTCCGCGTGCGTGTTCGGATGACGCGTACATGTTCGGGTGACGCGTCACTTCCTCGATCGATTCGCCAATCGCGATGGCCAACCGGGTCAAGTCGTCGGGGTCGGCCACGGGCGCCGGCATGACAACGATAACGTCGCCCAGGGGGCGGAGCCAAAAACCGCGAGCGATGGCGGCCTGGCAAATCTTATATCCGATGCGGTGCTCAGGTGCAAACGATTGTTTTTTTTCGCGGTTGAATACGATTTCGATTCCGATCATCAGGCCGCGGCCACGAATGTCACCGACATAAGGATGCGATTCAAGCGACGCGAGTTGCCGCCGCAGCAACTGGGCCTTTTCAAACGCGACCCGCGAGGTGTCCTGGCGCTCGATTAGGTCCAGCGAAGCCAGCGCGGCGGCGGCGGCGGTGGGATTTCCGCCAAAGGTGTGGCCATGAAAGAATTGCCGATTTTCGCTGGCTTTGCCAAGAAATGCGGAAAACACCTTGGGTCCCGCAAGGGTCGCCGCCAGTGGCAGCGTGCCGCCGCTTAGTCCCTTGCCCAGGCACAAAATATCGGGCGTGACCGCTTCGTGCTGGCAGGCAAATAAGCGACCGGTTTTGCAAAACCCCGTGGCGACTTCGTCCGCGATCAACAGCACATCGTATTCATCGCACCATTGGCGAACGCGTGCCAACAACCCGGGCGGATGGGTGACCATCCCGGCGGCTCCCTGGACCAGCGGTTCCATCACCACGCCGGCCAATTCGTGATGGTGTCGGCGGATCAAGTCGTGGATCGCGTCACCGTAATGCTGCAACGCATCGCCGACATCAACGCCCTCGGGCAATCGATACGTACACGGCGGCGGCACCCGCAAACAGGAAAACAGCAGCGGTGCGAACAAACGATGAAACAGATCGATGCCACCCAGCGAAACGCTTCCGGTCGTGTCGCCGTGGTAGGCCTTGCCCAAGGTTAAAAAGCGAGTTTTTTCCGGCCGCGGGTTTTGTTTTTGATTCCAGTATTGAAACGCCATCTTCAGCGCCGCTTCGACCGCCGAAGAACCATCACTGGAAAAGAAAACGTGACCCAAATCACCCGGCGTGATGTCGGCCAATCGCGTCGCCAAGGCTTCGGTCACGTCGGCGGTCATACCCAGCGTGGTGATGTGGGATACCCGCCGCACTTGGTCCTGGATCGCCGCGATGATCTCGGGATGGCTGTGGCCGTGAACGTTGCACCATAAATTCGAAACGCCGTCAAACAGCCGGCGACCGTCCTGGGTGTGCAAAAAACAACCCTGGGCGGACTCGATGACCAGCGGCGGATCGGCGGCCATCGCGGTGAACCCGCGCCAGTGGGCCATCGAGGATCCCGCTGTCGTGGATGCTGCTGTCGTGGATGCGGATTTTGGGTTTCCCGATGACGACTCTGGGTTTTCCAGCGCAGTTGACAGCTTGGCGGTCAATGTAGCGGGCTCGTTTATTAGTCGGGTTCGGACTTGATCCGGGCGGCCAGAGGCCCGATAACTGAACAAATGGCACGCGAAGCAGTTTACCAACAAAGTGGCGGCGACAAATCCATGCTTCGGAATTCCGGAGTCGGCGACGACGGGAACGACACGCCGCCGGACACGCCCGCCGGGGCGGCGATGCCACCGGACGACGATTCTTCGCTGCGGCCCAAGCGAATGCGGGACATGGTCGGGCAAAAGGACGTCATCGCGCGCTTGGAGATCGCCATTGCGGCCGCCCAAAAACGCGGTGAACCGCTCGGCCATATCCTGTTTGATGGACCGCCGGGGTTGGGAAAAACGACATTCGCCACCGTGATTCCCAACGAAATGAATACCGTCGTTCAAATGGCCAATGGGGCGGGTTTAAGGGCACCCAAGGATTTGTTGCCGTATCTGACCAATTTGTCCGAACACAGCGTGCTGTTCATCGACGAAATTCACCGGGTGCCCAAAGCGGTCGAAGAGTTTCTGTATACGGCGATGGAAGATTATCGCATCGACATTGTATTGGGCGAGGGCGTCAATGCGCGGACGTTGAATTATGAACTTCGTCCCTTCACGTTGATCGGTGCGACAACGCGGGCGGGCATGTTGTCGGCACCACTACGCGATCGATTTCAAATTCGCGAACACTTGGGTTGGTACAAAATTGACGAACTCAAGCAAATCGTGATCGGCAACGCTCGAAAATTGCACGTCACCACCGACGATGCCGGCGCGGCTGTGGTTGCCAGTCGCTCGCGAAGCACGCCGCGATTGGCCAACAACCGTTTGCTATGGGTTCGCGACTATGCCCAAAGCAAACACGATGGCCACATCACGGCGGACATCGCGATGGCGGCGCTCGACATGATTGGCATCGACAAACTGGGTCTGGACAAACAGGACCGAGGCTATTTGGACACCTTGATTCGCGTCTGCGGCGGCGGACCGACGGGTCTGGAGTCGATCGCCCATACGATGAACGTCAGCGGCGACACGCTGGAGGACGAAGTCGAGCCGTTTTTGTTACGCAGCGAGTTGTTGGTGCGAACGCGTCGCGGCCGCCTCGCGACCGACAAGGCGTTTGTCCACATGGGCCGTCAACGGCCCGACGTGGCATAAGGAACAAGCACCGCGCTTCTTCGAGGCGTCTTGATTCACCGCGGAGACTCAGGGCGACTTCTAAAACGCTTTATCGCACGTCCATCGCGAAGCGACGATAGCTTGCAGCCCCGGACGCAAGTCCGGGGAACTGCGTCACAACGAATCTCGAGTCGCGAAGCGACGACAGGAACTGCATGCTGGACGCCGTGTTCCGCGCTGAAACGTCGCTCCTGCCGTCGCTTCGAAACTGACGAACGTTTCCGGGCCAGCCGTGACGATTCTGAAAGCTTGGCTGGGCAAATTCTTCGAGCACGGAAGAAACGATCCGGCCGACGCGATCGAAAGATCGAACCAAGGTTCAACATGCCAAAGGTGGATGCCCCCTCACCCCAACCTTCTCCCCCACGTTTTGTTCGCTTCGTTCCTCAGCAAACAAAACATGGGGGGAGAGGGGGCAAGAGGCTGCGCGTGCTTTGATTTAGCCTCTTGTCCCCTGTCAGTTTGACCCAAAGAACGCGAATCAAATTGCTGGGGGCATCGGGTCGGGCGTGAGAGGGCAGCAGGCTGCGCGTGTTTCGATTTAGCCCCCTCTCCCCCGTCAATTTGATCCGAGGAACGAGGAACAAATTGATGGGGGAGAGGGTTGGGGTGGCCTGGCGCACTGAGTCGGAATTAGGCAAGCTAGGCAAAGATCGACTGTTTAAAAATGTCCGC
>JBCCRW010000050.1:0-19750 GCA_039201055.1 Planctomycetota bacterium
ACCCGAATCGGCTTGGGCCAGTGTGGTCGTGGGTAGTCGCACCAGCCGGATGCCGCGATGCGCCAGTGCCGCCGAAAATCCGGCCGCGTCCAGGACGGCGCCACCACCGATGACCATGACATAACTGCGACGATCCAGGCCGTGACGATCAATCTGGTCCAGCACATCTCGTAGTGCTTCCTCGGAATTCTTGACCGTTTCGCCGCCCGGCATGACGCATCCCCAATGGGCCGCCGGCGCGTCCTCACCGCCCAGGCTGGAGCCCTTGTCATGCAGGTGGGCATCGGTGTTGTGCAGGTGGGTATCGGTGTCATCCGATTGGGCCACGCTGCCATTTGGCTCGGTTGCACCGTGATGGCGTCGATCCCCGATGCGGTGCAGCACTTCAATGCCCGGGCAAGCATCCAATTGGCGGGCGATCGATTCCGCGGCGGGTGCTTTGGTTTGCACGTCGGCATCGGCGACCAGCAGCACGCGAGCGTCGCCATGATCGGATTGCAAAACCGAACGTAACACCCCGAAATCGCGCCCCGCCAAATCGCGCGTAAATCGAACGCGATGGACAAACGGAACCGAAAACGAGATATCGAGCGAAGACACGGGCGAAGGTTGGCAGGCGAAGCGGTGGTCATGATGAACGAGCGAACAGAGCATCATGATTTCATGCTTGGCAAGGTCAACCGGGTGCAGGGGTCAACCGGGTGCTAGGTCCAAGCCGCGTCGCCGGATTGGTCCAATGTGGCCAGCGGGGTCGTGGGATCGGCGTCGCAGTCGAGGGCGTTGTAGACCAGCGAAGCGACGCTTTTCTTTTTGACCATGTTTTTGTCAGGGCTGGCGATCAAGTGCAGGGCGCGCTTGGAACGGGTCATCGCCACATACATCAAACAGATCGCTTCGGTCATTTTTCCCGCCGCGTCCATGCCGAAAGCCTGCTGCCAGTCGTTGGGCAGAAAATGCCAAAGTTCCTTGGCCAGCGATCGGCATAGGCCCCGCGGTGTGGCACTGGGGCCGTCGGCCTGGGCGATTAATCCGCCGCCGCTGCTTTGCACCAATTCGCCGTCGATTTCCGGTAGCACGACGGTGTCAAATTCCAAACCCTTGGATTGGTGAATCGTCATCACTCGAATCGCCGCGGGACGGGAATGGGCCACTCGCTGGTTTTGGACCACGCGGACGAAATCGACAATGCGATCGAAGCGATTTGCCGCCGATGCCATTTCGACCAATTTCAGCATTCGCGTCCGATCCCGCGGGTCACCGACCGGCAACAACGCGTCCCCCATCGCGATCACCGTTTGCATCAAACCCTGCTCGGCGACCCGTTCCCGAATGACACGGGGCGTCCACCCCGCGGCCGGCGACAACGGTGATTGGGCCAGGTGAAATGCCCAACGTTTGTCGCCGGGAAATTCCGCCGACAACAACGCCGAAAGGATCAAGTCCACCGCCGGGGAATCGGTCAATGGGTTGCCGCCTTCCTGGCTGACATCGGCACCGGTGGCCGCGATTCGATGGATCAAATCGGCCACGCTGGCGTTCCGACGCGTCAGGATGCCGATGCTGCGCGTCGGGTGCTCGCGATGCATCAAGCTGACTTTTTCGGCCGCCAAATCGAAACACGCACCCCGTTTTGCGTCCGCGTCGCCTTCGACGTGGTCGGACGTGATGAATTCGAAATATCCCGATAAATCCGTGCGGGCGGTTTCGTGCGTGGGAAAACGTTTCGCAAACGATTCCAAGGCGAGTGCCTCAAACGCTTCACGGGTGCCCAAGTCCTTTTTGCTGGCGTCCTTTTTGCCGGCGTCCTTGCTGCTGGCGTCCTTAAGGGTGGCGTCCTTAAGGGTGGCAGCCGGGTGACGGCCCAGCTTGGGAAAGATGCGGTTGATCGTTTCGATAATGACGGGGCTGCTGCGAAACGACCGGTCCAAACTCTCTTCGGTCAGTGGGCCGATTTGCTGGGCGACCGAGTCAAAGATTTCCGCCACGCCGCCACGCCAGCCATAGATCGCCTGCTTGACATCTCCGACGCAAAAGAAAGTTCGCTTGGTTTGATCGGCCGGTGCCACACGCGAGGCAATGGGCGAAAGGACGTGCCACTGAATCGGCGCGGTATCTTGGAATTCATCCAGCAACAAGTGATCAACGGGGCATTCAAAGGCTTTGTCGAGCGATGTTTCGGGATCGACATTGACACAGTCCGCGATTGCGTCCGCGACATCAGAAAAATCAATTTCGCCGGTGTTGCCGCTGATGGCCCGCAGACATGAGCGATAAACTTCGAGCACGCGGCCGGTCGCTTCGTTTTGGGCCTTCAGCAGACCCAGCTTTTCGGTGCGAGCCAGGGCGTAAAGGGCGTCGAGTAAATCATCAATGGGCGGATTGAAAACGCTGTAATACTTGACCGGGTCGCCGGATTGTCGCGCCGCCGCGATTTTGGCATGCAGCCCATCGGCCGCCACGCTGTCACGCTGCCCGGTTTCCAAAAGCTGGGCCAATTGGTTCAGTTTGGTGATGTGACGTTTGGCCTTGGTGTTCGCGGCGGCTTCACGCAAGCGACCTGCCAATTCGTCGAGCGCGTCGCCGGTGGGGCCGGATGGAACACGCAGTTGTTCCCAGGCATCTTGCGGCACTCCACGCGACGCCGCGTCGGTTGCCGCAATCACGCTGTCCAATTCACGAGCGATCGAGCGTTTGCGGTTGCCTTTGGACAACATCGCCAGCAACGTCGTCAACTCCGCCGCATCCAGACGCTCGATCGTGCGGTGCACGGCGGATCGGCGACGCTGCTGTGCCGCGACCTCGTCGACGACCCGCCAGCCCACCGGCAAGTCGGTTTCGAAGGCCAAGCGTCGGGCCATTTGCGCAAACAGGCTATCCAGTGTGCCGATGCGAAATTGATGGATGGACGCCAGCAGACGCCGCAACATGTTGGCGGCCGATTCACGCTCGACGCTTGAATCACCAATTTGCTGTCGCAATTTTTCAAGCGCCGATGCATCGGCTGGATCGGCGGCAAGCGCCAAATCATTCAACACGCGGTCGGTGATCTCGCCGGCGGCCTTGCGTGTAAAAGTCGTCGCGACGATGGTTTCGGGGGCCGCGCCGCCGAAGAGCGTGCGGAGCAGATGGCCGGTCAATTGATACGTCTTGCCGGTGCCCGCCGACGCGCGGACCAGTGTCGCGGCGGGATTGTTCCGCTGGCGTGGCGAAACAAGCTGGCCGGATGAAGCCGGACGCGGTGTTGTACTCGGACTGCTGGATGACATCGCGAACTTCCTAATTCGACGTGTGCAAGATCATTTCGTAATCGTCGTATTTGGGTGGCGGATCGACGGGATCAAAATGGCCCGCCCAAATCGAACGAATGACCCGGTCAATTTGCCGGTCGGCCAGACGCCACTGGTCGGTGGTGAATTCGGCCAAGTTGATTCGGGTTTCGGCGTCGGTTTCGCCAATGTTGAAATAGCCGACTTCCACCAGCGATGGGTCGGCGTCGACACCGCTTAGAAAGGGGATCATCCGGCGGTACAGCGGCAGTTGCAGGTCGATCCAGACTTCGTTGCCATCGGCGTCCTTGCCCAGGTGTTTTTTCTCGGGCGGGTGGCCGTGGGTCTTGTAATCCAGGATCGCGTAGCGGCCCGTGGCGGGGTGGAAATCGATGCGATCAAAGCGACCACGCAATCCCATCCGTTTTCCATCGACCATCACATAGGCAACGTCTTCGTCGACGGCGGCTTCGGCCTGGACGATTTGCCACCCGTCGGCGATCCGTTTGGCCTGGGCCTTGGCGACGGCCAGGATGCGTTGTTTGGCCAGCGCGATTTGCATTTGCACCGCCGCGCTGGCCCCCCTGCCGTAGGTGGATTGGGCACGCTGGTCGATCGCGTCTTGGAGTGCCGACGTGATCGCGGACAAATCGGTCAACCGGCGTCTCGATTCGTCTTTTCCAAAATCTTCCAGGGCATTGTGAATCAGATCACCAAATTGGTTGGCCGCCAATTCGTCGGCTTGGTCGTCAAGCGGTTTGATGTGCAAAACGTGCCGCAAATAAAACCGATACGGACAGGTCAGGTAGTTTTTGAACGCGGTGACAGACATTTGCTCGACTGCCTGACCGCGTGCAATGTCCAATTCGGGAACCGTGATCGCTCCGGTGCTTGGCGTGGTTATCCATCGGTGAGCGAATGTGTCGCCCGCGGCGACACCGATTTGTTGCTCGGGTGCAGCGACATGTTCGTTCTTGCCCACCAGCGAGCGGATCCGCTGGGCGACGATGTCCGCGTTCGCGGTCGCCAGCAACCGACTCGGCGGCGTCGGGTTGCCGTCGGCGGATGTTTTGCCGACAAAAAACTGAATTGCCGAACGAGCGTGCCACATGCACGCCAGGGCATGGGCGTCGCGGGCAAAGCGTTTTTCCGAATCGTTGATACCGAATTGAGCTCGCAGCGAAGCGGGAAGCAGTGGTTCATTCGCCGCCGCCGCAGGAACGAAGGGATGGTTCAGTCCCATCACGACGATGGCGTCGCTGTCGTCCAGGGCCAAGTCCAGCCAACCAAGGATGGGGACTTCGGCGGTCGTGTCGCCGCTGGGCGGCTGGCGATCGCCGATACGCAAACGTCCACAAGCTTCGATGACGCCGCGAAGCACGTCTTCGATGGCTTCGGGCGGGTCCAATTGGGGGTGCACGTCGGCCTGCTCACGCAGCCAGCCATCGATTTGTGCCAGCGCGGCGTGGCTCCGCCAATGCTGCTCCGGTGCAGGCGGAAGTTCTCGCAGGCACTTGCCGATCGCTTCGCAGTGCCGTGACGTCTTGGCGGTCTTGGCGGCCAGCGGCCGCAGCCAGGCGTCGATGTCGGCGGGAAGCTTCGCGGCGATGGGGAAATCACGTGTGGTCCGCGGCGGTAATTTGGCATCGATTTGAACGGGAAAGGCGCCCGATCGCAGCGCATCCAGTTCAGCCAAGCAGGCATCTTGTTGCTGGGCATCGTCGCCAAAGAAGTATCGCAGCACCCACGGATGCCTGACCAAGCCCGCCAGCGATTCCCAACTTCGACGGCTGACATGGTCGCCCAGCAAACGCAGCAATCGACCGGGGGCAGTTTCGGCGACGGTGTATCCCAGGTTTCGACGCGGGTGCAAATGGCGACCCAGCAACGCGAATTCGGCGGCGGGGACTTGGCTTTCGTCGGTGACGCCAAAGGCGATCGACAAGCGCGGATCGCTTGTTTGCCAACGGCTGATTTGTTCGGCCGCGCGTGAAGCCTGGTCCGCGACATCCTCGGCCCGCCGCAGGCAATCGGGCGGCAACGATTCGGTGACGTTGTCCCAAGCTCCGGCAAGCACATTGCCAAATGCGTCGAAGCGGCCGGCGTATTCGCCAGGGGCGGCAATCCAAGCTTCAACGGTCGCGTCGATGTGTCCCAACAGCGCGGTGGTGATCTTGGGCAAATCCGAACAGCCAACAAGGATGACCTCACGGCGGCTGTGGCAACGCCGCGCATCGATCGCCGCCTGGCGTTGTTGGTGCAGGTCGGCCAGTCCCATGTCGGCAAGACGCTGCAGATACGTTTTGTGAAGTTCCACCAGGACCTGCCAACGGGCGCGCGTATCGGCATCGTCGACGAAGTTTGCCACGTCAGAGAAATTCGCGGCCGCCGAGTGAACTTCGGCGTTCAGGCTTTCGATCCAGCGGACCAAGCCATCCAGGTGCGCCGGATCATCGTCACGCCACTGGCCGCGGGGCGAAAGCCAACGCTTTTGGCCGTCGCTGGCATCGGCCAGGCACTGGCCCCAAACCAGCGCCCGTTCGCGTGGTGAGGCGAGCTTTCGTTCGGCCTGATACAGCCTTTCGGGCAGTGCCCCCAGCACAACCGTTTGCAAAACGTCGTTGGTGATGTCGTCGCCCCCGGCGGCCAACAAACGCTCGCGAAATCGTTCGTTGCCGCGTCGCGTTGGAAAGACAAACAGGCAGGTTTCCAGCCAAGCCGGATCGAGATTGCCAGCACTGAAATCGGTGTGACGGCCGCTTAAATGGTCCGTCGATTCAGCGGACAATTGCCGACAGCGTTGTTCGGCGGCGAGCAGCAGCGGCCGATCCCAGCCCAAAAAAATGCGCTGGCAAACATCCTTGTGACGATTCACGCGGGCCCTGGGGGGAATGCGAGTTTCGGTCGATAACGCGGTTTGCGAAGTTTAGCACTTCGCTTACACCGAAAGCACCCCGGTGCTGTCGCCGAATTGATCGGCCGGCACGCCCATTTGTTGCATCATCCACAAATATAAATTGCACAGCGGTGTGCCGTTTCGATATCGCAAATGTTGGCCCAGAGGCATGCGTTGTCCACCGCCGCCGGCCATCAAAATGGGCAGGTCGTCGTGGTTGTGTCGGTCACCGTCGCTGATTCCGCTGCCGTAAACAATCATGCTGTGATCCAGCAGCGTGCCGTCGCCTTCGGGGATCGCGGCCAGCCGATCCAGGAAGTAACCCAAGCGTTCGATATGAAAACGATTGATGGCGGCGATGTTGGCTTGTTTATGCGGACTTTTTCCGTGGTGACTGGATTCGTGATGGCCTTCGTTGACGTCGATCTCAGGATACGAACGGTTGCTGCCGGCGTTGGCGAACATGAACGACAAAATTCGCGTGTTGTCGGTTTGCATGGCCAATGTCATCACGTCCAACATCAACTCGGCATGCTTGGCCAATTGACGAGGCACTCCGCTGGGCCGCGGATAATCCGGTACCCCCGATTCGTTGATGTCCAAGCGATCGGTGTTGCCCAAGCGTTTTTCGATTTCGCGAACGCTGTACAAGTATTCTTCAAGCTTGCGTCGATCGACGGTCGGCAATTTGGCGTGCAAGCGTTTGGCGTCTTGCAGTGCGAAATCCAGAATACTTTTGCGATACTTTTCACGGACGCTTTTAGCGCGTTTGGTTTCGGATTTAATTTGGCCGGCGAACAGGCGATCAAAGACGGCGCCGGGGTCGATTTCTTTGGCGACCGGGTTGGTCGGTCCACGCCATGACATGTTGCTGGCATAGGCACAGGAATAACCGCTGTCGCAATTGCCCGCCTGGGCACTCGCCTCGAGCCCCAGTTCCAGGGAAGAAAAGGGAGTCCGGTCGCCGATCGCCGCCGCCGCGACCTGATCGACACTGACCCCGTTTTGAATATCCGCCCCGTTGGTTTTCTTGGGATGGGCACCGGTCAAGAACGCGGCAACGCTGCGGGCGTGGTCGCCGCCGCCATCGCCGTGGGCGCGAGCACCATCGAGCGTCAAACCACTCAGCACACTCAATCGCGATCGGTGTCGCGCGATGACGTCCAGCGTCTTGGGTAGCTGATCCAGACGCTCGATCTTGGCGGCGGTGCCGGTGGGATCGCCGCCGGCACTTTGCGGGGTCCAATCGGGCATGTGCATGCCATTGGGGACATACAAAAACGCCATTCGCAGCGGTGGCATGGCTGCTCCCGACGCGGTCGATGCGGACGCAGCGGCCGTCGATGCGACCGCCCGGGGTGTCATCGATTCCAGCAGCGGCAGGGCCAAGGCGGTGCCCAGCCCGCGTAAAACGGTGCGACGGTCAAGCGGCTGCGGCATCGAACGAGACCTATAAAAGTGGTGTGAATGGGGTTCCGACTTGAACGTATTCGGACCTGGGGATATTCGATCGCTACAATAGGCAAACGCGGCGGTTCGGTGGAAGTCTCCACTGAAGGGATATGGCATCCTTCGACTGTAGGCTTTTTCGGCCCCGTAACTTGATGTTTCCCCTGTTCGATTATAGCTCCAGTCGCCTATGTCGCCCCGGCCTTCCGCACCCGATCATTTGGCACGGATCGGCCAGCTCGCACCGATCAGGGGTTTACCGATTTGGGATTTGTCGTGCCTGATCCGAATGGCGGTGGACCTGATCCGGATGGCGGTTTACCCGTTCGGTGCTTTCGGGCGCATCTTATGGTTCGGCAGTGCCGTTTTGTTGTGCAGCATCGCGATGATGATTTCGGTCGCGCGGGCTGGCGATGACGAAAATGCCGCTGGCGAAGCCGCGGTTTTGCGTCCCCTGGAAAAGCCATCACCGCTCGTGCTGGCCGCCGAGGAAGCGCGGATTGCGGCGGTCGCCAAAGCCAAGCCCTCGGCGACGAGCGTCTTTGTGCCCGGTGGGGGTGGGGGCGGCAGCGGTGTCGTGATCTCGCCCGATGGATTTGCATTGACCAATTTTCACGTCACTTCGCCGGCGGGCAATTACATGCGTTGTTCGTTGGATGACGGCAACGTTTACGACACGGTGATTGTGGGCATCGACCCGGTCGGCGATTTGGCGTTGGTGCGTTTGATGGGAAGGGATGATTTTCCGGCCGCTGAAATCGGCGACAGTTCAAAGGTTCGCGCCGGCGATTGGTCGATGGTCATCGGCAACCCATTTTTGCTGGCCGGGGATCTGCAACCGACGGTGACGTGGGGTTTGGTCAGCGGCGTCAATCGTTACCAATATCCTTCCGGGACGCTGCTGGAATATGGTGACTGCATTCAAACCGACGCGTCGGTGAACCCGGGCAATTCGGGCGGCCCCATTTATGACGCCGGCGGCCGGGTGATCGGCATCGTCGGACGCTGTTCGTTTGAAAAGCGAGGCCGTGTGAACGTCGGGGTGGGCTATGCGATTTCCATCAATCAAGCGATGAACTTTTTGGGGACGCTAAAGGTCGGCCGCATTGCCGACCATGCCACGTTGGGTGCGACGGTGACCACGGATGTCGAAAGTGGCGTGCGGGTGACCAACATTTTGGAGGACAGCGACGCCTACCGCCGCGGGCTGCGTTACGACAGCGAAATCTTGAGTTTGAATGATCGTCCAGTGACGAGCGCCAACGATTTGTTGAACATTCTGGCGACGCTGCCGGCTGGTTGGCGGGTGCCGATTCAATTTCGCGAAGGCGGTCAGACGATCGATACGATCGTGCGGTTGCGATCGGTCCACAGCGAAGACGAGTTGTTGGAAAAGATGGCCGGTGCGATGCCGCCACCGCCGCCGGTTCCCGACCCGCCAAAATCGGAGAACGAGGAGGAAGAGGGGAAGGGAGCGAAGGAAGCGGAGGACACCGACGCCGAGGATGCCGAAGGGTCCGAAAAGCCAAAACCGCGTTCCCGACCGCGAGCGGCCGGCGCGGCCGCCGGTACGAAGATGCCGCCGGCGATCGCCGAATCCTTCGCCGCCCGACGAGGCTTCGCCAATTATCATTTCAACCAATTGGCCCAACAGCGTTTCATCGATTCGCTGCGTGATGAAAACGTCGCCAAATTGCTTGACACCCAAGAAGGTGCCGAGCCACGACCGTGGGAAATCGAAGGCATGACCGGCGATAACCGAAAGGTGTGGATTCAAATTGGCAAAGATCGAGCTTTGTTGTCGATCGGCGACGAGGCGATTCAAATCGCCGGCAACGCCGATCGCTACGACGCGGTTTCGTCGGGCAATCACGAATTGGAAGCGTTTGCACCGGCGCTGCATGCATGGCGACGGATGATCTTGGAAGGGCCCGAAAAATTCGGCCGCACGGTTGCCTTGGGCACCGCCCCCCTGGCACCCCTGGGCACCGCGCCGCTGGCCGGCCGCCCGCCGCTGCGTGATGTCGTCGAAGCAACCGACGGCGAAACGCTGGTGCACTTCTACAACCATCCCGATACCGGGCTGTTGGAAGTCATCGAGGTCACTGGCGATCGCGATCGCGACCCCGCGGAACTGTGGATCGGACCACGCGCGTCAAACGGTCTGCCGACAAGCCTGGAATTGCGGTTTGGTGTCGAAACGGCGACGCGGATCGAGGTCAAGAATTGGTCAATGGTCGCCAAGCCGCCCGGTGACGAAAAGAAAGACGCTGACGAGAAGAAAGACGCTGACGAAAAGAAAGACGTTGAAGGTGACGGAGACGATTCATGAACACACGATTTGTGAATTTGTGGAATCGATTTGTTGTTTACAGCGTGCTGGTGCTGGTGCTGATGCTTGGTCTTGCACCGGAGAAAGCTTGGTCGCAGGACTTGGGCGCGATTCAATCGGTTCCCAGTCTTCAAGACTTGGCTCGCGAAGCTCAGTCGAAGGTTGTCAAAATTTACGGTGCCGGCGGCATCCGTGGTCTGGAGGCTTACCAAAGTGGTTTTCTGGTCTCGCCGGAGGGCCACATCGCGACGGCTTGGAGCTACGTCTTGGACGTCGATCCGATTGTGCAACTGGACGATGGTTCGCGTTTCGATGCCAAGGTCTTGCAGTTTGAACCGTCGCTGGAACTGGCGCTGCTGAAAATCGATATTTCGGAGGCCGACTTTTTTAAGATCTCACCGGATCTGGAATGTCGTTGGGGCGATCCGGTGATGGCGATTAGCAATCTGTTTAACATCGCCACCGGGAACGAACCGGCGTCGGTGATGCAGGGATCGATCGCTTCGATCGGTCCCCTGGATGCGCGTCGGGGAACGTTTGAAACTCCCTATCGCGGCGAAGTGTTGCTGTTGGATTTGATCGCCAACAATCCGGGCGCCGCCGGCGGGGCACTGGTGGATACCCGGGGCCGGTTGGTCGGCATGTTGGGCAAAGAGCTCCGCGATTCACGCACCGGCGTTTGGCTCAATTACGCGATTCCCGCGACCGTGCTGCGGCAAGCCATCGGGGACATGGTGGCCGGTCGCCGCTTGCCGCCGCCGATCGAAGCGACGCCCGTGTTGCCGCGGCAGGATTCGCACAACTTACGCCGCTTGGGGCTGATCATGATTCCCGATGTGCTGGAAAACACGCCCGCCTTTGTGGACCGGGTCAAAACGGATTCTTCGGCCGGGCGGGCGTTGGTGCTGCCTGATGATCTGATCTTGTTGGTGGGAAACCATCGCATCGACAGCCAACAGACGTTGGTGGACCGCTTGCGTCGAATCGATCGTCGTGACGACGTGCCGCTGACCCTCCAACGCGGCAACGCGATCATCACGGTAACCTTGGAGCCGATGCAATGAAGCCGATTTGTCTCGTTTGCATCTGCTTGCTGTTAGTGCTGGGGATCTCGCCGGAAGTGCCAGCACAGACGCTGGACGATCCAGCGCCGGAAACGGTGGTCGATCCAGCGACCGACACGTCGATGCGTTGGAACCAAGAAATGTCCTTGGCCGTGCGGGCGGCCGCCCAACGGGTGTTGCCCGCCGTCGTGACGATCCAGCCGATCGGTGTGGGTGACCGGCAATCGGGCGAAGTGCAATTGGATGCTGCGTTTAGCGGATTGCTGGTTGACCCGGAGGGCTTTGTCCTGACCAGTTCGCTTGCCGTGGCCGGCGACGGCGCGGCGCTATTGGCCGAATCGGCCGATGGCAAACGACTGACCGCGACACTGGTGGCACGCGACTTCCATCGAAATTTGGCACTGCTGAAACTGAGTGCCGATGAAAGTTTTCCGCACGTCGATCTCAAGGTCGCCGTCGAAGAAGCTCAAAACGATCCACCGCGACGAATCGGCCAAACCTTGATCGCATTGGCACGCAACGGTGGCGGTGGATCGCCGATGATCGCGCGGGGCATTTTGTCGGCCGTGGATCGTCTGGATGGCATCGCGGTGCAAACCGACGCGCGGGTTTCGCCTCCGTTTTATGGCGGACCATTGATCGACCTGTACGGCCGAGTGCTGGGGATTTCGATTCCGTCGGTGGGCCAGGGGGGCGCCGAAAACCCGACCGATTGGTACGACTCGGGCATCGCGTTTGCCGTGGACATCGCATCGCTGGGCGAAAAAATCGAACGATTAAAGGCGGGCGAGGATATCCATCGTGGGCTCTTGGGTGTCGTCCCCAAGGCGCGGGATCCGAATGAAAAATCGACCGAGATTTCCGCCGTCCGACCCCGCTCGCCCGCCGAACGGGCGGGCTTGAAGGCGGGCGACGTGATCTTGCGAATCGGTGACGTGCCGGTCGATCGTTTCGGCGCGATCAAGCAGGCACTGGGCCGCTACGACGCGGGCGAAAGGATGGAACTGGAATACCGTCGCGACGAAGAATCGGTCGTCGCGACGATCGAATTGGCCAAAACGATTCCGCCGATCCAGCCCCAGCGCTTGGGTGTGGCGGTCGATGAAGGCTTAACCATTCGTGGCATCCTGCCCGGCGTGGGGGATGAAAAATCGCTGCGTTTGGGCGATCAGTTGTTGCAATTCGAAGGCGAAGAACTGAGCTCGCCCGATGACCTGCGAGCCAAGTTGATGACCTTGCCGCCGGAAACGGAAATCGCGTTGGTCGTGCGGCGTGATGAACAGGAAAAAAACATCTCGGTAACGCCCAAGGACGTTGCCGATCCGGTGGTGACCACGTTTCCGCTGACCTGGCTTGCGCCCACCCGGGCATGGGAAGTCGTGAAGGTGGACTTGCCGGAAACCGTGGGCGTGGCGGCGGCGGTGGTACCCAAGAACAAAGCGCTTGGCGATGACGATTCCGCCGAAACGGATGAATCCGCCGCCAAGGATCAATCCGCCGGCAGCGAAGACACGTCAGCCGCAAGTCCGGTGGCTGGGATCGGCGACGACCAAGATTCTTCCGCCGAAAAGGGCACCAAGGCATCTTCCGCCAAGGATGTTGATGCTTCGCCGAACGACCCGCCCGCCGACTACACGCCGCCTTTGGGTTTGGCGGTGTTGTTGGCCAAGCCCGGCCAGGATCAGCCGATGAATTTGGCCAAGGATTGGATCGCGGCGGCCGGTGCGAGCGGAACGATCGTATGTGTGGTGACCAGTTCCAAACCGGACCGCTGGGAATTGAAAACGCTGGAGGATCTACGCGGAATTATCGCATCGCTGAAACGTTCCTACCCCATCAGCCCCGATGCCATCGCGATTGCGACGCTGGATTTGAAGCGCGGCAAGCCGGCGTCGGCCGACACGATGGCCTTTGGTGCGGCGGTGTCGCAGGTCGACGTGTTTTCCGCCGTTGCGGTCCATGCCGCCTTCCAGCCGCCGGCAATACGCTTGAAGGAGAATTCGGCCAGCGAGCCGCTGCAAATCATGTTGTGGTCACTCGATCAGGACGATCCGCCGGCTTTGGCAAGCGTGGCGAAACAGGCAGGATACCCGGTGATCTCTGGTGAAAATCTCGATCGGGAGTCCTGGCTGCAATGGGTGCGGCTGCTGCAATTGTATTGAGCGTTTGGATGCTGTCGAAGCGCCAGTGGTATTCGGCGTCGAAGCACCAGTGGTATTCGGCGTTGAAGCACCAGTGCCGTTCGGTGACGTCCATGGTCGTGATGCTGTTGGCTGTGGCGTGGATGGTGACTTGTTCGCCGACCTGTTGGGCTCAAAAGGATTCGGGATTCAAAGCCGAAGACACGAAGTTGTTGCGGCTGTTGATTCACTCTCGACAGCGAACTCGTTTTCGTGGGCTGCAGACCTTTCAAAATCCGCAGGCCAAGTATCAGCGGCTGGGCACGTTGATGGAAGCGATTTCCAAGAACGTGGCCCGGCTTGAGTCCGATGAATTGCCCGACATCACGCTGACCCAAATGATCGCGTTGGCCGCTTCGACGCGCGATCCGCGTGTGATGGCGAATCTGGAACGATTACTCGAGACCGAAAACTTCGGCTTGCTGACTTGGATCGTCGCGGTGCTGGGCAAGAACCAGTCGCGTGGCAGCATTCCGGCGATCGCCAAGCTCATCGAGCGTCCTGAATTTCAAGTCAGCTATGGGTTTCGTCATTCGCTGGTCCGTTCGCTGCGCCAGATGCGTGACCCGGATGCGATTGTCGCCCTGGTGCGGCTGCGGGAGGACTTGGATGGTCAATTGGCGGCGGATTTGGATCGCTACTTTTCCAAATTGGACGATGACGAGCGCTCGGCCGCTCGCGGGCGGCTGGCGGAATTGAACGCCGCCCCCGGGCTGAGCGATCGACTTGCGGGCATTGATGAATCGTCCGGCAGTGATGTCGGTGTTCCCATGACGCCGTTTCGGGGTTCGTCGTATTACGGGATCCCGATTGTTGCCAAACGAGTGCTTTTTGTGCTGGATCATTCCGGCAGCATGAAGGCGTACCAACGCGGCATGACCCGATTGGATCATGCCAAACGCGAGTTGGTCGACACGATCGCGTCGCTGCCGGAAGATCACGAATTCGCGATCCTGTTTTATTCGGTCAAAAATCGTTGGTGGAAATCCGAATTGACCGTCGCCGATGAATCGTCCAAGCAGGAGGCCTATCGATTTGTTCGCAAAATCGGTTACGGCGACAAGACCAACACGCACGCGGCGTTGCTGGGGGCGCTCGATTGCGATCAATCGCTCGAGGCCGTGTATGTGCTGTCCGACGGTCGGCCGACGATGGGTCGGGAAATCCAACCGGCCGCGATTTTGCGGGAAGTGCTGCACCAGAATCACTTCCGGGGGCTGAGGTTTCACACGATCGGAATCGATCTGGACCCCACCGCCCGGCAATTCCTGCAACAACTGTCCGCCGAAACCAATGGCGAATTCCGCAGCATTGAATAGCCAACTTGACTTGCCCCGCCCATCACGCCTCTTACAATCGGGATGGGTCGCCGGCCGGGTCGTTTGGCTTTGCCGATTGCCGCAATGATTTATCTTCTCATTCATTCAGGAGTCTGTTTTGCTTACCGAAGCCACCGTCGAAACCATGTTTCGTGAATTGGTGAATCATCCGGAACGGAATGAGGAAACGTTCGAGAAGGCGGAGGAGTTGCTGGAGGACGAATTGCGTCCCGAAAGCCCGCTGCGGCACCGCTTGAGTGTCGAATTGGAAGAGCTTCGCAAGTTGATTGCCAAGCCTTAAAAGCCGCTGGCCAGAACGCGGAACACCAGCGTAGCCGTCGTTCGCCAGAACACGGAACCGTCCAAGATTTCCGGCTGCTGGCGAAGTCTGGCTTCTGGCGAAGGCCGGCTACACGTCCGCGGCTTCTGGCGAAGTCCGGCTTCTGGCGAATTCCGGCTACAAGATTGCATTCCCTCACGCTTTGGGCGTGAAGTCGCATTCGGGCGTCAGGGAAAGGGCGAATGCGGACAACAGGTCCGCCGCCGCGTCCAGATCGGCCGTCGAGACGACTTCGACGGCCGAGTGCATGTAGCGGTTGGGGATTGCGACCAAACCCACGGCGACACCGCCGCCGTGGATTTGCAGCGCGTTGGCATCGTTGGGGGTTGCCCGAGCGATCGCGGCAATCTGGAACGGGATATCTTTTTCTTGGGCCAGTTGCACCAGCCGATCGGCGACGCGGCGGTTGATGTTGGGGCCACGAAAAATAACGGGGCCTCCGCCAACACGAATATCGCCCTGCTGGTTTTTGTCGATTGTCGGGCAATCCGACGCGTGCGTCACGTCGACCGCGATCGCCACATCGGGATGAATGCTGCCCGCGGCCGTCTTGGCACCGCGCAGGCCGATTTCTTCCTGCACGGTCGCGACGCTGTGCAATTGGCAACGCAGCGTTTGGGCATCGGCGGTGGCGCGACGCAGGGCGTCCAGCACGACAAACATCCCCGATTTGTTGTCCATGCCGGGTCCCGACATCAAATCGCCCGCTAAACGGCGGTGCCGCAGATCCAAGGTCACGCAATCCCCGATGGCCACCAATTCGCGGGCGTGGTCGAAGTCGCGGGCACCGATGTCCAACCACAATTCGTTCAGGTCGACGACGCGACTTCGCTCCTTGGGCGCGAGCAAGTGAATCGGCTTGCGGCTGATGACGGCGGGAATACCGTCCAAAAACGAACGCGTTGGCGTGGTTTCCGATTCGCTTCCGCCGGCATCCTTCCGGTTTTTAGGGAGGGTCGATTTGTTGGAAAGGTTCGATTTGTTGGGAAGGGTCGATGAGAGGGTCGACGACGGCCAGACCACCATCGCCTGGCCGATCAACTGTTGCGGGTCCCAGCCGCCGATGGTCTGCGCGTACAAGAAACCCTGCTCGTCGATGTGCGAAATCAGCATTCCGATTTGGTCACAATGCCCGGCGTACAGCAATTTTGGGGCGGCGGGGTTGTCGATGTCGCCCGCTCGGGTGATCAAGTTGCCGTGAATGTCGATCCGCATGTCCCGAGCGAAGGGCTGCAGGTATTCGCGACCGACCCGCACAATGGCCTCCTCAAAGCCCGATGGGCTGGGGGTGGCCAGGATGTCACGGAAGAAATCGAGTGGCTGTTTTTCCATTTTTGCTTAAATTGGTAAAACGTTCCGTGGCGAGCACCCGCGTCTGCGCCATCCCGGGTGGTATGCTTGATCGCGAAGCGACGGCAAAACCAACGATACTGACTGTTCGTATTAAAAGACGCTAAAGGTCAGGGCCGGTTTTACTCGAAAACATATTTCGGTGAGACCAGGGTTGCGATGACTTCGTCATGACGGCCCGGTTGACCGCCCAGGGGGGATTTCTGGGATTCATTGATGTGCGATCGATTCTGCCGGGAAGCATTCGCTTGCCCGGTGGTGTTGTGGTGCGACCCGAGCGGGGTTGCCGAATGCGTTCGGCAAGTCTGCCCGGGTGGCCTAGCGGATCGGTTCTCTTTTCCCCCTTGGGTGAAAACGACGCCTTGGACGGGTTCGACGCCTTTGACGGGCTCGACAGGTTCAGCGGCGGCGTTTTCGAACACCAAAAAACAACAGCGAATGATGATGATCCCGCTCGGTTCTTGTGTCGCCATGACGCGAGCCGGCCGGCCCCGACCCAACGCCTTTGACACCAGACCACCGGATGCGACCCACCGCGATTTCCAGTGGCCCATCGGACCAAAGACGACGAGGGGCGATCGAGGTATGGGTTAATGACGCACCCAGCTTTCGATTTTGGATGAAACGAGGCGTTAGGGAGAACCTAGCATGAAGGTCTTCACTACTGGACAGGTCGCCAAGATCTGTAAAGTCGCTCCGCGGACCGTGTCAAAATGGTTCGATTCGGGGCGTTTGAAGGGCTATCGAATTCCGGGTTCCCAGGACCGTCGTATTCCGCGAGATTACTTGATCAAGTTTCTCAAAGAGCACGGCATGCCCCTGGGTGACCTTGAAGATGAGGCCATGGCGAAATGTCTGATCGTGGCCCAAGACCAAGTTCTGATTGAAAATCTGAAGCGAGAATTACCGCCCGAGAAATCGTTCAAGGTCGCCGTGGCCGCGAGCGGATTCGAGGCGGGCATTCAAGCCGAAAGCTTTAATCCCGATTGCATCATCGTCGATTTTTCCATCGGGAAGATCGAAGCGGTGCAAATCTGCCAGAACTTGCGAAAGAATAACGATTTCACCGATATCGTACTGATCGCGCTGCTGCCCGATGACGGACAGCCAATGAGTTTTGATCGCAGCAGCATCAACGAGACGTTTAAGAAGCCATTCGACGCGCACCTGCTCGCCGAACGTCTTCGCACCTTGGTCGGCAATAAAAAAGAATTGGTCTAAACGCGCTTGCGTGGACGGCGCGTGCCGGGAACCCCGCATTCCCCAGCACTGACTTGCCCTTACAGGACTTCAACGGGTCAAACGCCAAACCAGCTGATGGAATCATCGGCGAATTTTTTTCGCCAATCCGACCGAATGACGACGCCTCGTCAAATGGCGTCTTGAACTCCCGCAGGTTCAAGACGCTTTTTTTATGCGCCGCCAATCCACCAGCCAAATTTCCGTGATGCCTTCTTCCAATCATTTCGACGCATCCGGCCAAGCGCGGATGGTCAACGTCGCCGGCAAGCCCGCGACCGAGCGGACCGCGATTGCCCGCGGACAAATCTGCCTTTGCCACGAAGCCGCCCGAATCGTCGTCGCCGGAACCTCTCGCAAGGGTGACGTGCTGGCCGTCGCCCGGCTGGCCGCCATCATGGCCACCAAGCAAACGCCCGCGCTGATTCCGCTGTGTCACGCCATCCCGATCCAGGGCGTGGACGTCCATTTCGAGTGGATTTCGGCCCCGCCCGAGCCAGTGGATTCGCCCGAGCCAGTGGATTCGCCCGAGCCAGTGGATTCGCCCGAGCCAAAGGATTCGCCCGAAGCGGACGCCTCCGCGGCCGCCGCCGGTCCCGGCGACACCTTTTTGTTGCTGTGCGAGGTCTCGGTCACCAGTTTTGGCCAAACCGGCGTTGAAATGGAGGCGCTGACCGGTGTCTCGGCCGCCTGTTTGACCGTCTACGACATGCTCAAAAGCGTGGATCGAGCGATGGAAATCGGCCCGATTCGCCTGGTCGCCAAAACCGGCGGAAAATCGGGCGACTTCCAAGGTCGGTGAAGTCGACTCCGGTTACCAAGATGGTCGACGCCGGTTGCCAAAATGGGCAGCGCACGGTTCTTCGGGCGGGCGACGGTTGGTTGCCCCGACCTGAACGGATCGAATGATGAATGCCCCACTGAGCACCCCGCCACTTCTCCGAACCCCGTCGCAAGCTCGCCCCGAGCATCCTGAGCACCCCGAGGGTCAGGCGGCGATCCGCAGCCGCGTTGCCGATCTGTATGCCCCCATCGCCGCGCCGATGCGGTCGGTCGAGGCGATGCTTCGCCAGCAGCTTCAAAGTGAGCATCTGGAGATTGACGAAGTCCTTCGGCACGGCACTCAGTTGGGTGGCAAGCGATTGCGACCGGCGCTGACATTGTTGGCCGGAGCGGCCGTCGGCCAGATTGCGGAGGCTCACATCATCGTCGGCACGGTTGTCGAAATGGTGCACACAGCGACGTTGATTCATGACGATGTCTTGGATCATGCCGAGAATCGCCGGCATGTTCCGACCGTCAACGCTCGGTGGAACAATGACGTCAGCATTTTGCTGGGTGATTACTTGTTTGCCCAAGCCTATCGGCTGGCCGCGACACTTCCGACGACAATCGCGGCGAGGGAGATCGGAGAGGCCGCACGGCGAGTGTGCGAGGGAGAATTGCATCAGATTCTCCGTCGCGGGCATTCCCGGGTCAGCCAGGAAACCTACATCGATATGATTCGCGGCAAGACCGCCGAATTGCTCGCGGTCGCCTGTCGGCTAGGTGCTCAATACGCCGGCGGCGACGAAGCGACCGTCGAAGCCCTCGGCGAATACGGTCAGTGCCTGGGTGTCACCTTCCAAATCGCCGATGATTATTTGGACCTATGGGGCAATGATGCCGAGGTCGGCAAGACGCTGGGAACCGATGTGGAGCAAGGCAAATGGACGCTGCCGCTGATTCGGCATCGTGCCGTTTGCGATCCCGATGATCGCTTGCAACTGGATCGGGCGATGCAGCTTCCCCCTGCGGAAAGACTGCGAATTGTCCGTGGCTTGCTTGAACGTTCGGATTGTCGGAGCTTTACCAAGCGTGTCGCTCAGGAGTACTGCGAGCGGGCCGTACGGGTGGCTGAGAGCCTTCCCGATTCGGAGGCGTCGCGCACCTTGGTAGCGATCGCACGCTTTAGTCTGCGTCGCCACTTCTAACTCGCCCCGCTTGCCTCGCTTCGGTGACGCGGAATGTGCCGATGTTTCGGTCACCCGCTGGGGGTAATCACGCGGCCCTTTGCGGGGCCGCGAAAAGGCGTCAATTGCGTCAAGCATTCCGCCCGTGTGACAATCGGATGGCCTAAGTTTCAGTACAGCGTTGATTTTCGTCGCGGCCTGTTCTCGGCACCAAGCCGAATTCAGTGCTTCACTGAGTCAAACGCGTCACTGAGCCTTTCCTCTTGTTGTTTCGACGCCGCCCATGACGTCCCCTCCGACCCCGATTCCGGGCTCCACGCCCGAATTTGGGCCGCATCCACCGCTTCCGCTGACCGCCGGTGC
>JBCCRW010000051.1:0-19745 GCA_039201055.1 Planctomycetota bacterium
AACCCCATCGCGTCGGCGTTGCCGCCGGCGTTATCCGGGTCGCTGGAATCGGCTGCCAATTGATGAACAATCATCTCGTCGTAGGGCATGTCATCGGCAAACACGCCGATCAACCAATCTCGATAGCGATGGCTGCCGGGAATCTTGCGTTCTTTGCCGGCCGTGGCGTAGCCCAGTGTGTCGGCGTAGCGGGCGACGTCCATCCAGCGACGGGTCATCCGTTCGGAGTACTCCGGCGACGCCAACAACCGGTCCACCAGTCGTGAATAGCGATCCGGCGACGTGTCGCGAAGATACGCCTGAATGGTCTGATACGTTGGCATGATTCCGGTCAAATCAAAATGCAGACGACGGACGATCGTTTCGTCGTCGGCCAGCGGTGCCAATTTCAATTTTCGTTCCCGTGCCACTTTTGCGACCCACGCGTCGATCGGATCCAAATCGGAACCATCGCTTGCACCCGAGTGATCCGGAGGGATGCTTCGCCGCGGCGGGACAAAGGCCCAGTGGGATTGTGGATCGCGTTCCAGCGGCGAAATGGGTTCTTGGGCGCCGGCATCGTGCGGTGGCATTCGCGGATCGATCGCACCGCTGGCAATCCATTTGCGAAGGTCGGCGATTTGGTCATCGCTCAGCTTCCCCTCCGGCGGCATTTGCATGTCAGGATCGTCGTACTGGACAACCCGCATCAACAGACTTTCGGACGGTTTGCCGGGAACGACCGCACGCCCGGTCAAACCACCACGAAGCAGCGCGTCGCGATGATCCAAAAACAGGCCTCCGCACGATTCGCCGCTGTCGGCGCTATGACAGTCGTAGCAGTGTTCGATCAGAAGGGGGCGAATTTTCGCCTCAAAGAACGCTAGCTTTGCGGAATCCGCCACCTCGGCCGTTTTCTCCGGTGCAAGAACCGGTTCCTCGGCGGGGGCAATTAGCGCGGGTGTGATCATGGCAACAGCGATGATCAACCTGACGACAACGGCACCAATCATCGGTGCGCGGATGGCGGGACACTGGGTTCCTGAAGAGTGGGTGCCTGGAAAGCGGGTTCCAAAAAAGCGGTTGCCTGAAGAGCTGGCGACTGCGTGCACGAAAAGTGTGCGGCGCCAAGCGCCGGTTGCGCGATGTTTCGACATGGGTCCGGGCGGGATCAGGATGGGCCTGACGGTGGACGAAAAAAACGGCGAAATGAATTCGCCGTCTGCGGGCATATCATACCCCGTAGGCCATTTTTATCGAACAAGCGAAGCGCATTGTCGAACGATTTCAGTTTCCCGCGTCCACCACGGCGACGGACAGACCTTTTTTGGCCCCCGTTTTGCCACCCTGGCCGGCTCCCACCTTTTTTTCCCACCCCTGATCGGTGTCACGGTCGCCCGGTTCAAAGCAGCCGCGCTGGATCGCCGACGGCCGTCGAAGCACCGATTTTTCGCGGAACTTCCGCGTCTTTGGAGCCCAAAATATGTCTCGATGCATTACCGATCCCGCGGATCGTCCCGACAGCGACGCGTCGCCCACATCGCGGCCCGTTGGACGCTTGTTGTCGCCCGCGGAAGTCGGCGCCGATTGGCTGGTTCGCAGCGAAGCGGGCGGCAATTTGTGGTCGCACACGACACACGTGGCGATGTCGGCGCTGCGAAAGGGCGTTCGGTATGCCGTGTTGAGTCCCGATTTCGGGCTTTGGAATCCCATGATTTTGTTGGACTCGGTTCGCCGATTGTCGGATTGTTGGCGTCAGCGGGATCCGGAAAGCCGGCTGGATTTGCTTGCCGAATTGCCGCTTGGCCACGACCTGTTTACGCAGGCGGACCAGGCGTCGCGATTGCTGGGTGGTTTGCACCGTCGTTTTGTTCGCATTCGGATGGGCGCGGCGGGGATGACCGCGTCGAATCTTGATTGGTTGTTGCCGGTGCTCAGTCGCTTTCGCGATCGCGGTCAAACGCCGATTTTGTGTGGTTTGGAATCGTGCGAATCGATGGCCCGCTGTACGCACTTTGTTGACGCCGCGCGATCCGGCGGGGCGTGGGTCCAACTTCCCTGCCGCGCGTTGGTTGGCCGTCATGGCAAAGCCGCACGACGTTTGTGTCGCAAGCTGATTGTTTCGGGGCGTTGCGATCTGATCGCCGGTGGCCAACACGGCTTGGCGTCGGCGGTCGCCTTCCGCCACGTACAGCAGTGGGCGGGCCCACGCGTGGCTGAGCAAATCTTTGTTCGAAACGCGGAACAACTGCTCGTTGGACGAAAGCGACGCTTGGAAACGACCGCCGCCACACCGCTGCGAAGAATGCTAAGCGTGGTGGGTGCCTAATCCGACCCCGGACTTGCGTTTGGGGCGACAACCTACCGCGCCTTCGGCATTCCAAAAATGCCTTCCGCGTGGGTCGCTATTCCTGCAGTTGTTTCAGAACCTGTTGGAAGGGGATCCGGTCGCACACACCGTAGGATGGTTTACGGGTCAATCGGCTGCGGGTGAAACTGGGCGAACTGAGACCGCACAAAAACCTCGCTTGGTCGCGTACCGAAACCAATTGGTCGGGGTATTCCTTGATCGCGTCGTCCAGTGCGCGCTTGGCCGAGCTGCCGATCGAACGCACCGGTGCTTCGGGAATCTCGTACGGCCCGTCTCCGATGCACGCCGAGCAATTCCCGCACGGTTCGTCCAACGTTTCGCCGAAGTGAGCCGACAGGGTGGCCGCCTGGCATTGGGTCGCGCGGACCAAGTCAAACACCTGATCGATCCGCTGGACCTCCGTCGCCTCGCGGCCATCCAGCCGCGCGAAATAATCATCCGCCAGAATCTTGGCGTCCGCGATCGGGCGTAGCCGACGATAACCATGGACAAGCCCCGACGTTTGGACCTCGATCCAGCCGCGGCTGGCCAGATGATCGATGGCTCGCAGAATACGCTCGCGCTCGCAATTCAATTTACGTGCCGATGCCGCGACGTTCAGCAGAAACCAGGTGCGTCCCTTGCTCAAACAGCCCAGCAAATTCGCCAGGAATTGTCTCGGTTCGCCTTGGAAGTTGGACAAAATCGACTTTGACGTGACCAGCGGTTTGACCTTGTAGGTGTCGTAGCGTGGCGAGGTCGCTTTGATGTAGCCGTCCAGTTCCAGATAGGTCAGCAGCGTTCGCAGCACCAACGGGCGGATGTCTGTTTCGCCCGACAAACTGTAATGCGAAATGTGAAACGTCTCGGCCTGCCCGGCAATGCGATCGACCATCATGCGAACCGCGTGTCGCGATGGTGTGTCGCCGTAAACAAAGTTCTCCAGCACGATGCGGTCGTCGGGCACCAACAGCGTTTCGCAGATCGACAATTCGCCATCGCGGCCGGCGCGGCCGATTTCCTGTGCGTAGGATTCCAAGGATCGCGACGGGTTGATGTGATAGACATAGCGGATGTCGGGTTTGTCGATTCCCATTCCAAAGGCGATCGTCGCGACCACGATCGCATTGGCCGAAGACAAAAATTCGTGCTGGATTTCATCACGCAATTCTTTCTTCAAACCGGCGTGATAGCCGCGCGCGGGGAAACCGGCGGCGGTGATCGATTCGGCCACCTCGATGGCCGTTTTCTGCTGCGTCACATACACCAACGTCGCGCCGCGGGGCCGCCCGCTGATGCGGTCGATCAATAACGATTCCGCATCTCCACTCGTGACGACTGTTGATCTCAGGTGCAAGTTCTTGCGATAAAACGGTGTGCGGATCGCGTCGTCGTCCTCAATCGCGAACGCGTCACGAATATCGCCCAGGACTTCCGGGGTGGCGGTCGCCGTCAACGCCAAGACTCGATCGGCCCCCAGATCCTTCACCAATTCGGTCAGCTTCAAATAATCGGGCCGAAAGTTGTGGCCCCACTGGCTGATGCAATGCGCCTCGTCGATCGCGAACAGCGAAACATCCAGCCGCCCCATCGAGGCCAGAAACCGTTCATTGAAGAATCGCTCGGGTGCAACATAAAGCATCTTGATCCATCCGTCGCGAATGCCGGCCATCGCATCACGGAACTCGTCGGGCGTGAGCGTCGAATCGAGCCGCGCCGCGCGGATCCCGCGAGCGGCCAGGGCGTCGCATTGATCCTTCATCAAAGCGATCAATGGCGACACGATCACCGTCGTCCCGGGCAGCATCAGGGCGGGCAGTTGGTAACACAGGCTTTTGCCTCCGCCGGTCGGAAACACGGCGGCAACATTGCGACCGGCCAGCAAACGATCGATCACGGCTTTTTGGCCGTCACGAAACGATTCCATCCCAAAACGATCGCGAAGGACCGCGAGCGGATCACCCGCCGGATTCGTTGTCACGGATGGGTCCTGTGCTGCAAAAACATCCGATCCTCGCACCATCGAAACACTCCCTCGGCTCGAATCAAAACATCACGATAAAGTGAACAAGCGTGCGGAAGTGTACAAACGGTTCATCCGAGGTCAAGCAAATTTTTTGCGGAAATCCCGGTTCAAGCGACCCTCCATGCTTCGTCGTCGCTTGGGTTTTGGGCGGGAGGGGTGGGTCGGGATGCGGTTCGGGCGGGGATCCGAATATTTACCTGCGGTCGACCGCCAGCCGTTCTTCGACCTCGGCGGCGGCCCGGCGAAGTTCGTCGTCGGTCTCCACCTCGCGGGAGATCTTTCGAATCGCGTGCATCACCGTCGTGTGGTCGCGGCCGCCGAAATAGTCGCCGATCCGGTGCGTGCTTTTGCCGGTCAAACGCCGCGCGATCCACATCGCCAGCGAACGGGCGCGAACGATCGATTTTTGCCGCGAGGGGCTTTTTAATTCGCCAACCTTCATTTGGTAATGCGCGGCGACCGTCTTGGTGATTTTGTCGAAAGACAATTCGCGTCGCTGGTCGCATTGATCCATGGCCGCCTGGACCGCTTCCATGTCGATCGCACTACCCCGCATGCGGGCATGCAAATCCATGGTGCTGACGGCGGCCTCGATTTGCGGCGGCGCGAGTTCGTCGGGCATCCCGTCGACCAAGGCCGCAACGCACTCCGGTGCAACTTCAAGATCTTTCGCAAACAAATAGGCTTGTAGCAATTCACGCCGGGTGTCGCCGCGCGGGTACGCCAGCGGCACCGTCAGCCCCGGCATGATTCGAGAAACAAACGCGGCGGGCAGTCCCTTGATTTCGCCGGGCATGCGGCGACAGGTCAAAATCACCGGCCGCTGGGTCGCGACGCGTTGATCGATGCGACGGCCCAGTTCTTCGGTGGCGGCCGTTTTGCCATCCAAAAAGTGCAGGTCGTCGATCACCAGCACGCCGGCGTCTAATAATCGCTGCCGCAAACCTGCCACATCGTCGACCTCAACGGCCTCGGCGTATTCGCGTGCGTAATCGGTCGCGGGCAAGTACAGCGTTTTGGCGGGCTCGGTTTTGACGAAATTCGCTTCAGCGGGCCGTGCTTCAAAGGACTCGGAATCTTCGGTCGACGCATGCAAGCCGGCGGGAAATTCTTCCGCTGATGCCGATTCCGAACTCGCCGAAACCAAGCTGCTCGCCAAGCGGGCCGCCAAATGCATGGCCAGCGAGGTCTTGCCGCTGCCGGCCGGTCCGACCCAGAGCATCGGGTTGCCGATCCGCAGGCTGTCCGGCGGGGCGGTCGCCACAAAGGCCGCCATTTGGTTTTCCGGACCGGTGATGAAATACGGCAGGCCCGTCGGGCGAATGACCGGATCGCGCCGGCGGCGGCGGCGAGGCAAAACCGGAAATTCCAGCGGAAAAGTGGTCACGGGACACACGGATCAACGAAGGGCGGCGGCGAGCGACAAACATCCGGCTCGCTGCATCCTAGGCAGCTGCACGCCACAAGAAAACCCAAAAAATTCGCTTTTCCACCACTCAGCCGTCTCGCAAACTCCGGTAGCAACGCGAGATAAGCTCAATCGCTCGGGTGATTTCATCATCGGTGGAAAACTTGGACACTCCCAGCCGAATTGCCGAACGCAGTTGGTCTTCACGGGCCCCCATCGCCCGCAGGACATGGCTGGGCGGCGACGATCCGCTGCTGCACGCCGAACCGCTGCTGCACGCCAAGCCGCCCAAGTCCAGACGCATCAACAGACTTTGGCGGTCAACGCTCCCCATTGATAAACACGTCGTATTGGGCAGCCGATCGCAATCCGTTTCCCCCGGCAGGTTTGGCGCTTCCCCCGGCGGGTTTGGCGTTTCCACTGGCCGGTTTCGCGATGTCGCCCCGTGGACCGTGATCTCGGGGAATTCCGCCAACAATTCGCCTTCCAGCCGATCACGCATGCCACGCATTTTTGAAAACGCGGAATCTCGTTCGGCCATCGAATGCTGCAGCGCCGCGTGCATCCCCAACGCGAGCGCCACCGGCTGGGTTCCCGGCCGGGTGTCCAACTGCTGGCCGCCACCGTGCAGCAGCGGCGTGACTTCCACGCCCGGGGCGACCAACAATCCTCCGATGCCCACGGGGCCATGGAATTTGTGTGCGGCCATCGCCACCGAGGTGACTTTGCCGATCCAGGGCCGGCAATCCACCTTGCCGATGCTTTGCGTCGCGTCGACATGAAAAGCGACCTCGTGCCGGCGACAAACTTCCGCCAAGGCCTCGATCGGCTGCAGCACCCCGGTTTCGTTGTTGGCCGACATCACGCACACCAGACCGGGTTTCTGATTGGGCTTCTGACCGGCCCGCTGCAGCACCGCTTCCAATGTTGCGGGCAAAACAACGCCGGCGGACGTGACATCCAACCAGTGCACTTGGCGGCCCTCGGCTTCGGCGGCCGCTGCCGCCATCAGGACGCTGGCGTGTTCGATTTTGGAAACGACCAGCGGAGCCTTTGCCGACCGAAGTTCCGCACCGATGCCATGAAGTTCCGCACCGATGCCATGAAGTTCCGCACCGATGCCATGAATCGCCAAGTTGTTCGCCTCGGTGCCGCCGCTGGTCCAGATCCAGCGATGACTACCGGGCCGGCCACTGACGATGCCCAGCAAATCCGTGATGGCTTCGGCGGCCGAATCCAATTGTTCGGCCGCCGCGCGGCCCAATGCGTGCTGGCTGGACGGGTTGCTGGGCCCCTGGGAAAACGCCTGGGCCAGCACCGTCGCCACGCGAGGATCCAGCGTGGTGGTCGAATTGTTGTCCAGGTAAATCACTTTGCTTTGTAAATCACCGTGCTTCGTCAATCACTTTGCCTCTCGGAGCGTTTTCAGACGCGGTTCTTGAGGAAAGTCTTGTTCGGCTTCCAGTAAAAACGCCTCCGCCAAATCGTCCTGCTTGGCCTCGCGGGTGTCCCGGATCAAATCCAGATATTGCTGCAAAATCAATGCATCACCCTGGACGCTCAATTCGGCCGGCTTGGGCGTTCGCTGAGCCAATTCCAACAGCGGTGGAATGAAGACATACAATTCCCGCTCGGCCAAGGTTTGCACCCGAGGCCACAACCACTGTGCCGAAGCGGTATTTTTTTTGGACCATTCCTTCCAATAGCTCGACCCACGGGTGGTCAATTTGAAAGCGCTTGTCAGCAGCGACGCGTCGCCCTCGCTGGTGGCGAGCCCCCGTTTCAGACCCATCAGGTGCCATGTCTTTGCCGCCCCCGGCGGCGCCGTGACCCATCCTTTGGTCCGCAGGAAACGAGCCATATCGATCAAGACGACCTTTCGCCGGATGGGTGTGATCTGTAGTTGGAGACCCGGGATTTCGTAAAACGAGAACGAGCGGGCCTGGAAATGCGTGGGCGAAAATTCCGTTCCATTGACCGCGCCCTGAACCCCCACAATGATCAAAATGACCACCAATAAGGCCAGCGAAGCCAGCGTGATGACGCCGATGCGAAGCCGCCGCGAAGCACGTTTGACGCGACTGCGGCGACCACGGTTACCGGCCGCCACGCGAGCCGGCACGGTACTGGCGGGGGTTGCTTGGCTCAATGCGGGTGCCTCTGGGTTCAAGTGGACGCGTGCGTGCCGGGAAAACATCGGGCTTAAGTTGACGCGTGCGTCCCGGGGAAACAGGCCGCGTGTTGCATTCTAAATCCTCTGCCACCGCTTGGCAGGCGCCCGGTTTTTCACCCTCGCCGGCGGCCGTTTTTTCAGCCTCGCCGGCGCAACGTTTGGACGCGCGGCGACCGGGATCATGGCCGGGCTCAGGATCATGGTCCGGTTCAGGACGGGCCCAACGGCACCGCCGGCCCTACGGCGTCCTGGATTCCACTGGCGTTCCCGGTTCCCGAACCGGCGTTTTGCCGGCGGGAGAACACGCCTCGGAAACGCTCGGCGGGGTCGACCGCCAAGCCGACTCGGATCCGGACTCCTTCGATCCAAGACTTGGCCGGATGCGGGCCGAAGCGGTGCTGCTGATGGCCGGTGGCCCGTTGTCGCCCCGCAAGCTGGCCGACCTGGCCGGGTTGCCCGATGCCACCGCCGCGCGAACGCTCGTGCGGGATTTGAATCAGCAGTACGACGACCTTGACCGCGCGATGCGGATCGAAACGGTCGCCGGTGGTCTGCGAATGATGACACGAACCCACTTGGCCGGCTGGCTCTCACGGTTGTCGCATTTGCCCACCCCGTTACGATTGTCACCGCCAATGTTGGAAACATTGGCCGTCGTGGCTTATCGTCAGCCGGTTTCACGAGCCGACGCCGAAGCGATTCGGGGCGTCGCATGCGGCGAAACGCTACGTCAATTAATCTCGCGTGACCTGGTCCGGGTGGCGGGGCGGAGCGAAGAACTCGGCCGCCCCTATCTTTACGGAACCACCAAACGTTTCTTACAAACCTTCGGCCTTCGAAGTCTCGACGCCCTACCGCCGATAGACCCCGATGCCCTCCTGGACACTTCTGATTCAACCCCCAGCCCACCGGACCCAGCGGTCCCCGAAGACAACCGGACGAAGGAACCTGTCGTGAGCATTGCCACCCTCCAGCCCTCTTCGGCGGAACCCCAAATCAAATCCCAGCCGGCGATGATGGTCGGCCAAATCGATCCCGCATCATCGAATCCGGCTCCATCGGATCGCGACGTCGCCGCCGGTCACGCGGCGGTCATCGAGGATGAGGAGAACGAACACTTCGATTCCGACGAGGATTGGGACGACGACGAAGACGATAATTGGGACGACCCCGACGACGACGACGAAATCATCCTGGACGACGAAGAGGAAGATGACGAGGACGAAGTCGACGATGAAGATGAGGACGACGTCGAAGACGAAGACAGCGACGATGACGACGACGACGATGAACTCGACGACGACTGGGAAGAAGTCGGTGACGACGAAGAAGACGACGCCGAAGACGATTTCGGCGACGACGAAGATGATTGGGAAGACGCGGCCGACGACGACGAGGATTGGTCGTAGCCAAGGCGGCCGGCGACACGACGCGATACCCGTGTGAGCGACAAGGCGCCAGCGGTCGGTTTCGGGCGCGGGTACCGGCGGCTCGCGCCTCGCCGCTCACGGGATACCGGCCCGCTTTGAATTCACGCTTCGATTCAGCGCCGAATACGCCTCGGAGAGGCGTGCTACTTTGAAGTTGCCTTGCTGCGCATCAATCGCGAAGCGATGACAGGTTGTTGCCCCGGACGTAAGTCCGGGGTCACGAATCACAACAAATCTCAAGTCGCGGAGCGACGACACGAACGGGCTGCTGGACGGCGTGTTCCGCTCACTGGATACCGGCGGCTAGCGCCTCGCCGCTCACTGGATACCGGCCCGCTTTGAATTCACGCTTCGATTCAGCGCCGAATACGCCTCAGAGAGGCGTGCTACTCTGAAGTTGCCTTGCTGCGCATCAATCGCGAAGCGATGAGAGGTTGTTGCCCCGGACGTAAGTCCGGGGTCACGAATCACAACAAATCTCAAGTCGCGGAATTAAGCCTTCCGCATCGATTTTCGACGCCGATGGATCAGAAATGCCACCATCCCGCCGGCAAGCAGCACTCCCGATGGCTCGGGTACCGCCGACACATTAAAGGATGTGGAACTAAACGTGATCGTGCTGAAGCCAGGATCCAAAAACGAGGTTGCTGGATCCGGTTCGGCGACAATTGAAAAATCACCAAAGCTCACCGCATCCAACGAAAATTCGCCCAACAACACACTTCCGGATCCAAAGGTAAATGGATCCGACATCCCGGGATTGGGTGCCTGGCTTTGGTCGTCCGAAAAATCAGCGAAACTTAAGGATCCCGCATCGGACGTGATCCCGGACTGACCCAGCGCCACGTTACCGCTTCGATTGAAGAAGACGTAGTCCGAATCGGTCAAATAGGCGTCGCTTTGAAGGTCGGAAAAGACAAGTCCCGAACCGCCGGATATCGAAAGCGTTACACCGAAGGCGTCCAAGATGTCCGCACTGTCGCTGGTCGCGAACAGTTGGTACGTCGCGGACTGACCCACGACCAAATCCGTCGGGCCATCAAAAGTGACCGCGATGTCCGACCTCGCCTCGGTGCCGGCAAACAACACCAACGCAAAGGTCAACCCGAGCACGGTAAAGTTTCTAAGTCTTTTCATCATTGTCGTCTCTAAAGAAGTCACACTCGTTTTCAAAGCCATCCCACACTCTAGTCGTCCCATCCCAGGTCACCAGCCAGACGACGATTCATCGCCCGTGCGGTGAGGACAAAGTCCAGTCCGTTGACGACCCCGTCACCGTTGATATCGGCATCGCCATCCTGTGTTCGGAACGATCGCTGGATGTGCAATCGGTCCATCGCGTCCACCATGCCATTGCCATCGGTGTCGCCAAGCAGCCGATAGAAGTGCTGCAATACATCGGCGGTTCCGTCGCCGTCGATGTCCACTTCGATGCGGTAGTAGCCATCACCGGCGTTCGTATTTCGGTTGCCGCCCAAACCTTGAGCACCGAAGTCCAGAACTAAGCGGTTACCGTCGACGCTGGTTGAATAGTCCGACTCATCCATAATCTGGCCGTTTTCCCCATTGAGGTCGAATTTGGTGATCTGCAGCCGTCCGCTGGTCAACAAATCGTCCAGCCCATCGTCCTGGCCAAAGATCAGGTCGACGTTCGAGATGTGGGAGCGTTGGTTTTCGCCGTTTTCGACATCCAATTCTTCGACGTTGTTGCCAACCTGGAAGAAGAACGTCGCCGGTTCACTTTGTGTCGCGTGTCCATCCGCGTCGACTCCCGTCGCCACAAAGGTCGCCGCGTACAGACCCATCTGGGTGAACGCGAAGTTCATGTGGTTGTGGGAACCGGCGGGGATTTCGACCACGTCTTCGGCACCGATGCCGTCGAAGGTCGCCATCTTCAAATCCGGTGTTTCCGAGCCGCTTCGCCACACCGACATTTCACCCGGTCCGGACACGCCGATCAAATGCAGCATGGCGGCGTCGTCTTGCAACGCACCCACTTCGATTTCCTCGCCGCCAAATCCGAGGGCAAGTAAACCTTCCACTTCATCTTGCGGCAGCAAGAAGAACGTTTCATCGGGTGCAACGCCCAAGAAATCAAAATCGGAAGATGCCGCCAACCCGGTGCGGGTCATCAACGCGTCCATGCCGACGTAAAGCAGTGCTTCGTCAGGATGGTATTCCTCTTCGGCCTCGTGAGCATGGACATGCAGGAACCAGGGCGATTCTTCACCGTCATCATGATCGTCGTCGCCATGATCGTCGTCGCCGTGATCATCGTCGCCGTGATCGTCGTCACCATGATCGTCATCGCCGCCGTCGTCATCATGATCGTGTTCCCCGAACGCGACGCCGATGTCGTTGTCGCCGGACGTCAACACCGTCTCGAAGTCTTGTGACTCCGGTGCAACCATGATGCTGACCATTGCAACGGTCGTGGTTGACCCATCACTTAGTGAGTAGGTGAATGAGTCTTCGCCGGCAAAAGTTTCATCCGGGGTGTAGGTAAACGTCCCGTCCGCGGCAAGTTCCAAGATGCCATGTTCGGGCATCTCCTGGCCGCTGATGACCGATTCGGCACCGGGCAGCACCGAGTCGTTGGTCCGCACATTGCCTCGCAATGCGGAACCCTCAACGACGGCGTATACGTCTTCGTTGGCGACTGACATATCACCGATGACAAAAGTCAACACCATTTCTTCGTCGACCGTCATCAATCCCTCATCGCCGTCCAAGATGCCGGACGCCCGCAGCGCCACGCGGTAGGTTCCTTCGGCGGAAAAGCCCCAGTTGTAATGGGCGTGACCACCGGCGGGCAGGATCAATCGATCCATCCCCGTGATGCCGTCGAAGCTGGCAAAGTGCAGATCCGGTGACCCAAATTCATCGGTCTGCCAGAGCGAGAAGTCGCCCGGCCCGTCCACCGAAAGCAATTCGAGTGAGATTTGATCGTCGACAAACGTGCCGGTTTCGAATTCTTCGGTGTTCAGACCCAGGAAGGGCAACTCGGCCATCTCCGCTTGGGGCAGGACATAAACCGTTTCGCCCGGCATCACTCCGGTAAAGCTGAACTCGGATCCATCCGGTTGGGTCAGACCCGCATCCTCGCCGTGGATGATCACGTCGTCCAAGTGCAGCACTTCGTCGTGGTCGTGATCATCATCGTCGTGGTCATGATCATCGTCATCGTGATCGCCATCGTCGTGCCCACCATCGTCGTGGCCACCGTCATCATGGCCGTCGTCGTCATGATCGCCGTCGTCGTGATCACCATCGCCGTGATCGTGATCGTGATCGTGGTCGTGTTCCCCGAGAATGCCGAATTCCCAGTGGCCGTGCTCTTCGGCACTAAACCCGGCAAAGCTGCCGTCGGCATCCTTGTAGTACCCCAGGACGACACCATCGTCTCGCAGATCGTAACCGTACGTTTCCATCGCACCGGGCACGTTCAACTGGGTGAACGTCCCTTCCGAAACGTCGTAAACAAAACTGCTCTCGTCCGCGAAATTCATTTCGGCGTCGGCGAGCCCAAACACAATCGCGTCGCCCAATTCATTGACACTGCTGACGACGTAATTGCCGTCTGGCGTTGGCGTCGGAAGCGCGGTGAACGTGTCGGTCGAAATGTCGTAGACGAAGGGCGATGCGACTCCATCAGCACTCCAGGCGGCGCCGCCGACAAGGCCCAAATCGCTCAGCGCGTAAAGCTGAGTCTCAGCCGCATCGGGGAACTCGACCGTCATTTCGATGGTGCCATCAAGACTGGCGATAAAACCCTTCCGGCCTTCGGCGGTGATGTAGAACCCGCTCATCAGGTCATCGTTGTTGATGCCGAATGGAATCGTGCCCAAAGCACCGGGGAAGCTGTAGGGGTTTTCCACACCATCGGCCGTGCGAATGAAACCCTCGGGCAGCCCACCGCTGATCGGGAGATTCGTACCGACGATCACACCGTCGTTATTGATCGACGTCGGATAGGCCAGGTAGTCGGGCGTCGACCAAAACTCGGTCGATCCATCCGCCGAAAGAACGAATCCGTCCAGACCACCGGTCGACGCGTTGGAAACGCTTCCGACCATATCGCCCTGGTCATTCGAATCGAGCAGATAGCGAATTGGCGTCCCGTCCGCGGTGATCACTTCGTACTCGTGTTCGATGTGATAATTCACCAGGATGTCGGCGTGGCCCTCACTGAGCGCTTGGCCTTCGGGAAGCGCGGCCATCATGAAGCTGACGGACGCGGTGGTTTCCGAAATGCCGTCGGTGACGGTGTACGTGAACGTATCGGCGCCGCTCATCGAATCGCTGGGCGTGTAGACAAACGTCCCGTCCGGATTGAACAGCAGGCTTCCCTGTTGCGGGCCGGCCGATTGACTGAGCGAATACGAAGCACCGTGGGACAATGCATCGTTCAGCAACACGTTGCCTCGGATCGAATTGCCCGGGGTGACCGCGTAGACATCTTCCACCGCGACTGGCGCCGATGGATCGGCGGGGATCATGTACGGCGACGGGCCACCAGGCGGATCGATGCTGAAGTAGTACGTCACGATGCCCGATTCGGTATACCGATCGACGCCGTCGTCATAGGTGCCGTTATCGTTGCGATCCAGGAACCCACTGGCAACAACATCCACTTCGTAAATGCCGGGCATCGTGAACGCCCAGTTGTAGTGATTGTGGCTGCCCGACTGCAGGAACACCCCGTCGGAATTGTCGATACCGTCACTGGTCGCGATCCAGACATTGGGGCCGTCGATGGTGCTTGAATAGACGCTGAACTCACCACCTTCGGGACCTCGCAGATCCACCAAACGCATTTCGATCCACGGACCCGTCGCGTCAACACGTGGATCGTTATTGGTGTAACTGGCGAACGTGCCCGGCGTGATCTGCTCGCCACCAATGCCAAGATCCGGCAGCGTCGGCGGAACGTTGGTTTGCGGCAGGATGTAGACGTCGCTGCCGTCGTCACCACCCAAGAAATCAAAATCATCATCCGTCGGAATGGTTTCGAGGCTGTCCGGACCTGCGACGATCAACACCTCGTCCGGTGCGAACGGGGCACCTTCAATTTCTTCGGGATTGATGTCCAAATTCCATCGACCGTCGGCGTAGCCCAACCGGACGTCTCCGTGATCTTCTGTGTAGAACGTGGTGATCTGGCGAGCGTCCTCACGAGCCATCGTGAACACCTCGCCGCCGAAGAAGCCGTTGACCAATGGGTTGGCATCCTCATCTTCGATCGATGCGGTTTCCAAGACCTCCAATCCGATCACGCCGCTGCCGGTGCCTGTCGAAACGGTGACGATGTATTCGTCGCCATCACCGCTGACGTCGGTGACCATCGCGCCGACAACGCCATCGAGCGTCAAGCCAAAGTCCCCCGCATCCACATTGAAAACATCGTCGTCGAAGGTCACAACGAACATCACTTCGTCGGCGTAGGTTGGATTCACCGAAGACCGCTGGATGGTTTCAACAACCGGTGTCGAACCGTTGACCAGGACGCCAGGCATGTCAAGCGTCGGAAGATCCAACCCAACCGAATCGCCAACCAAATCGGTAATCGAACCTCCGTTCAAATTCACCGCTGTGCTGACAAGACCGATGCCGTCATCGTCGCGGTCGGCTTCGTCGACGGTGTAGCGGAAGGTGAGTGTTGGCGTGCCGCTACCGGATTGATAAACCGCTTCGACGGTCTGCCCACCGATGTCGAGCTGAATCGACGGCATCCCTTCAACGTCGACGGGGGACCCGAAGTGAACCGCGACATCAATATTCTGCCCGGCGGGGTAAATACCGGCCGCCGGGGCAACGACTTGGTTCGCAAACTCGCCGAGTTGATTTTCGAATAGGTAGAACTCGCCCAACGAATAGCTGCCCGCGAAAATGTCGGTGTCACCATCCCCGTCAAAGTCCACTGTGCCGACGTCGCCAATCTGGCCGATCGAATCGGACATGAGGGAACCGTCGGCAAAGTTGCCCAGCCCATCGTTGCTGAACCAGTAAAGTCGCGAGTTGTTGCTGTATCCGCCCGACACCACATCGATCGTGCCATTGCCGTCGATGTCACCGGTCGTGATGCCGTAGGGCCCGCCGATGATCTCGGGCAATTCGTTACGGGCACCAAACGTGCCGTCACCGTTGTTTTCCAGCCATGCCAGCGTCCCGGTATTGAATTCCAAATTCAGAATGTCACCCAAGCCATCGCCATTGAAGTCGGCGTACTCCAGGAAGCCCGCTCCGTCGCCCGCGGGGACGATGATCTGCTGCTGGAAAGTGCCGTCGCCGTTACCCAGATTGACGTGGATTGAATCGTTCGCGTAATCGGAATACGCAAAGTCATAATTGCCGTCGCCATTGAAGTCTTCAGCCAACATGCCGACCAAATTGCCGACATCATCGAACAACGTTTGACGGGAATCAAAGTTGCCGCCACCGATTCCAAGATAGAGATGCACTTCGGTGCCGAAATCTGGCCCCGCGATGATGTCTACGTTGCCGTCGCCGTTGAAGTCCACCACCCGAGCATACGGGTTGAACGTTTCAGTATCGAGCAACGTGCCCGAATCGAAACCGCCCATGCCGTCACCGGCATACATCACCAAGTCACCTGAGTAAGACGACGCCAGAATATCTAGATCACCGTCGCCATCCATGTCCGCCGGCTCAACCCACCAAACGTCGGTGGCCTCGGAGTCGATCATCTGACGCGGCCCGAATCCACCATCACCAGTGTTCTCGAACCAGAACACGGCACCGGCGTCAAACGCGGCGCCCAAAATATCCATGTCGCCATCACCGTCAAAGTCCGCTGGGACCACCGACGAAGAACCGATCAGCCCCTCACTCATGGTCACCGGCAGGGCAAAGGGTGTTGGAGGTAAAACATCGGCCGGAAGCGTTACAGGCGTCGGATCACCCGATTCATTTACTTGGAAGTAGATGGTTTCGACGCCGCTTTCGCTGTACGGATCGACCCCCGGATCGAGCGTGCCGTTGCCATTGGCGTCCAAAAAGCCGGACGCAACGATGTCGACTTCGTAGAGTCCCGGCTCGGTAAAGACCCATGCTGGGTGCGCATGGGCACCTTCACGTGACCAATAGGAATCGTTTGGACCAATCCCATCCGACGAAGACATCCAGACTTTCGGGCCTTCACTTCCGATAGAATAGAGCGAAAACTCGCCGTTCTCCGGACCGCGGATGTCCAATAAATCAAGCTGAACCCAGCGACTTGTCGCGTCCACACGGGGATCTTCCACGCGATAAGCCGCAAATGTCCCAGCCGCGGTTTCCTCACTGCCAATCCCAAGGAACGGAATCCCAGGCACCAGGTTGTTGGGCAATACATAAACGCTGTCGCCCGATGCGCCTAAGAAGTCCCACTGTGAACCTTCGGGGGTCGGCTCTTCCGCCGCCGGTCCGACCACTGTAACGATTTCATCGGTCGGGTGCACACCTGCTGGGTCGTCTAAGTGCAGACTCAAGTTCCACGCGCCGTCGATGAAGTTCACAGCAAGGTCGGCGTGATTGTCGACGTAGAACTCGGATATCGTTCTTTCGGGACGCCGATGCAGTGTGAAGACTTCGCCGCTTATAAACCCGGTTCCCAGAGGCGATCCGGCATCACTTTCCACAGTAGCGTCCGAAAGCAGATCCAAACGAATCGTTCCGGTACCAGCGCCCGTTCGTACCGTGACAACATAGTTTGCCCCGCTACCCTCAACGTTAGTGATTGCCGCGTTCGACACACCCTCGACAGTAAGCCCGAAGTCTTCGGCATCAACGTCGACCACCGGCCGATCAAACTGGACGGCGAATTGCACCAAGGGTTCGGAGGTAGGGTTCTCGCCGACTCGATCAATGGAAGAAACCAGAGGGGCAAGACCGTCGATCATCACGCCGGACAAATCCGTCGCGGGCACATTCAAACCGTCACCGGTGATTTCCTCGCCAATCACATCGGAAAGTGTTCCATCACCCAAAACAATCTCCGGGCCAAGTTCAATCCCGTCGAAATCGATTGCACCGCTTCGAACGACATACCGGAATGTGAGCGTGTTCGTGCCCGAACCACCGGCAAACTCAAATTGGACGGTTTCCCCGCCGATGTCGGCCGAGACAAACGGTGAGCCGGTGACAGTAACTGGCGTTCCGAAGAAAACACCGACATCAACAAATTGGCCGGTACGATAGGTACCGTTCGCCGGTGGGATGACCGCCGTTGCCGATTCACCCAAGCGGTTTTCGGTGGTGAAAACGCCGCCAAAGAAAACCGACGTCACGACGTCCTTGTCGCCGTCTTCGTCTAGGTCGACGAGCGATACCGATCGGATTGCGTTGCCGTCGAGATCCGTCACGACGCGTGGCGCTTCAAACTCGCCCGGGCCGATGCCGGGCATCCAGAAAACTTCACCCGTACCACCGCCACCGATCAAAAAGTCAAGTGTTCCATTGCCGTCTACATCTTCGACCAGCATTCGGTAGGCCGACAAGATCGATGTGGTCAGCAGCTGCTGCGGTCCGAAATTACCGGTTCCATCATTGGCATACCACGCTGGGCCTACGGCATCCGCAGCAAGAAAATCCAGATCGCCGTCTCCGTCCACGTCCGCCGCGCTGACGCCGATTGGCTGGTTGACTTCGGTCGAAACCGTCATCGCGGGGCCGAAGTCACCGTTGCCGTCATTCGCTGACCAACGAATCTCGTTCAAAACAAAGCTGGCAACCGCCATGTCCTGATCACCGTCGCCGTCAAAATCGGCGAACGTACCATTGAAGTTAAACGGCTCAGCGAATGGCAAAGGCAGCGCCTCGCCAAAATTACCGTCGCCATCATTGGCAAACCACGAAGCACCACCGGTTGCCTGAGGATTACCAGCAGCGTCTAAATCGCCGTCCCCATCGATGTCGACCAGGAATGTGCTAATTGTGAAGTCCGGTACTTCCGGAAAGTCACCAACCGATTGCCGTGGGCCAAAATTCCCTGCACCATCATTCGCATACCAAGCCAAACCGACGCCGCTCTCACCAACCAAAACGTCAAGATCACCATCGCCGTCGATATCCCCGGCGACCGCCTCATCGCCCCCAACGTTTGCAATGGGAACCGAGGCTCCGAAACTACCATCCTCAAGTGGCATCCAAGACACTTCGCCCGCCGCGATGACAATGAGGTCCTGGTCCCCATCGCCGTCAAGGTCCGCCACATCCGCGTTAACTGGACCGAATGGTGCATTCGAAACCGCCTCGGGCAATGCAAACGGCACCACAACTCGTGGCAGATCGGCCGCCAATGCCACCGGCGTTGGATCGCCGGACTCGTTCATTTGGAAGTACAGCGTTGTGATGCCGGACTCGGTGTACGAGTCGATGCCCTCGTCAAAGGTGCCGTTGTCGTTGACGTCCAGGAATGCACTGGCGAAGACGTCGATCTCGTAGTTGCCTTCCTTCGTGAACGCCCAATTCATGTGCGAATGGCTGCCCTCGATGATCGTTAACGTGTCATCTTGGTCGATGCCATCGCTGGTCGCCATCGAAACGATCGGGACTTCATCGCCGGTCCGGTAAAGACTGAACTGCCCACCTTCGGGACCGCGGACATCAACCAACTGGATATCGATCCAGGCGCCGTTTTCGCCGCCGTTTTCGTAACTGGCAAACGCACCCGAGGCGACCGACCCAAAGCCCAGGAACGGTTCTTCAGGATCAGCGTTCGATTGCGGCAGGATGAAGACATCCTCACCGGCGATGGCCCCAATAAACGCAAAGTTCGCGTCACTGGTCATCGTTTCCAAGCTTGCCGCCCCGCCGACGATCAAAATCTCGTCGGGTGCAAACTCTCCGCCTAAATCATCGCTGGCGACGTGAAAACCCCAGGCACCGTCGTGGTACTCCACGTCGACATCGCCGTGTTCGCGCTGGTAAAACGTGTCGATGACGCGGGCCGGATTTCGCTGCAACGTGTAAACCTCGCCGCCGGTAAATCCGCGGCCCAGTGGGTTGCCCGCCGTGTCGGTGATGGGTGCATCGGCATCGACGCCCAGCCCAATCACGCCGGGTCCGGTGCCCGTGGAAACCGACACGATGTACGTGTCGTCGCTGCCGGAAACGGCCGTCACAGCCGCACCGATGACGTCACCGCTGGTCGAAACGACGAAGTCCGACATGGTGACGCCGGTGACGTCTTCGTTGAACTGCACCTCAAACTGAACGTCAGGGCTGTTGGTCGGGTTGATGTCGACTCGTTGAATCGATCGTACGCTGGGGGCCGAGCCGTTGACGATGGCACCCGGGAAGCTTGCCGGCGAAATTGCCAGCGCGACCGGTTCGCCATCAACGTCCAGAATCGTGCCGCCGGCCAGGTCGACGGCGGT
>JBCCRW010000052.1:0-19676 GCA_039201055.1 Planctomycetota bacterium
AAACCGCGACCGAACAGGCTGCTCAAACCGCGACCGACTTGGCGCCCGATTGGCTGCGACACGAAGCGGCACCGAGCATGGCGTTTGCACGATTGGCAAACGAAAACCGGCTGGGCACTCGATTCGCCGATTCGCTTCCCAAGTGGAGTGCGGAATTTTCCGCGTTCATCGATTCCGCCCTCGATCGCAAAACCTTTGAAACCTGGATCAATCGTCCGGAACTTACGGCGGTGACCTGGGTCGAATTCGAATTTGCCCGCCGAGCACTTCGGACTTCGCTGCCCGATGACGTCGTGCGTGACTTGATCCGGGCGATACGTGACCGAGCCATTTTGGTGACCGACCCAAGTTGCACGACCACGGCGGATGCGCGCGGCCCCGATCCCGTTTGGCAATCGTTTCTGGCGGAAACCTTGCGGGTCCAGAGAGAACTGGATCGCCAAGTCATCGACGACATCCGCATCGACAAAGCCCAAGCCTCGAAACTTGCGGCCACCGGCAAAGGGTTGCTGGACCGGCTCCAAACGATTCAGCAGGCCGAGGCCAGTCTGATGCGGTTGGCCAGCCAGGCCGAATCGATTTGTGGATTCCCGGTAAAGCGGTTTCCGGAACGTCATGACCCGGTGATCGGACTGTTTAACAAGGCCAATTCGCTGCGCAACCTGCTTGCCGATCGCGCCGCGACGACGGCATCGATCGAAGCCCAATGGAAGGACTTCAAACAGGATTTCGCAACCCTGCGAATTTCATCTCCTGATAACGCGTCCTGGGACGTTTCCGAAATCACCAAGATTCGCCATTCCCGATACTCCCTGGCAAGTCGTTTCCAGAATCCGTCGGGTGGGCTCACGTCGACCCAGCGTTTGAGTGTCTCGTTGCGCGCGATGGCCGAGCAATGCGTCCGCGATCGAAGCGACGGAAATCTGGCGGAACGCATGCGGCGCGCGAACTTTGTCGACAGCTGCCGTCGTTTGGTCATGCAACTTCGCCAACATGATTCCGGCATTCCCGCATGGGATATCTGGGTCCCGCAGCGGGTTGTGAACCAAGCCGAAGTCGCCGGCGATGATCTGCCGGGCAACGGATCGTTCACCGACAAAACCATCACCGTCGCCCTTGTCGCCCGCGCGAGCGGCGGTGGAGCGCCGGTCGCGGGCCGCTGGACGTGGGATTGCGACAGCAAGGATTGGTTCATCGAAAGTGCATCGTCCGAACACATCCCACGGGATCAGCAGCACGGCCGAATGGATTTGACGGTGCGTGCGACAACGACGTCGCCGCGTTCGGCGATTTTGATCGGCCGCTGGGTCACGAACGATGATTGTTATCGCGTCGATGTCCCGCTGGTGGGCCGTAAACCCGATTTTTTGGATTGGCGTTTGCGGGTTCCATCGCAAGCCGGCGACGATCCCGGGGCCCCGCAACACGCTTGGATGATGGCACCCAACGAAGTCGAGACCCGATCGCTGTGGCTTCGCAATCGGGACGAAGGTGTCCAAGAGGTGTCGGTGCGATGGATTGCACCGGAGGATTCATCCGGTGAAAAACCGCGAGTGCTGGCCGAGCTTGCCAAGTTGCCGGTGCCCGTGGACCACGAAATCCGTGTGCCGTTTCCGCCGCGAAAGCTTCCGCCCAAGTCACCGCCGGTTTCGGTTTCGCAATTGCAAATCGAAATGGTTGATCTGGCCACCGGTCGCGTCCAGCGAAACACGATCACGCCCAGCGTGCGGCGACCGTTTTCATTGCTTCGCCCGCGAGTGGACTTTGACGCGTCGACACAGCTAGTCACCGTCCATGTCGATCCAGGCGATGCCGCGGGCAGCGGTCCGATCGATCAGGTCAAAACAATGGACGTCACCCTGCGAAGAACCCGAGACGGCAAGGCAGTTGCGCAGGGGCAGTGGCGGGGCAACGGAAGTTCCGTTCCCTCGCTTCGTTTATCCGCGGCGGCGGCGGCGCGGGAAGCGTTTGACGTCATCATCGCCGTGAATCAGTGGCCCCATTCGTTTTGTTATTCCATCACGGCGCAACAATCGGTTTCCGACGCTGTGGTGAAAGAATCCGAGTTCGACGTCTACTTCTTGGAAGCCGATCCCGTGCTGGTGGGAACCCGCGACGAAACACTGCATGTGTCCATCGGCTGTGGGATCAGCGACCCGAGCTTTGCCTACGGGCATGACAAGTTGATCTTGGGGATTGACGGAAACGGCGATCGCTATCTGACACCTGACGAAACCCAACAAATTCTTTCGCAGCCGGTGGACATCTCGCTGCACTTTGCCGGCGTGGACCCGGCCGGAAATCTTCAAGTGGGAAACACCGTCGTTGACGCCAAGTTTCCGCTGCGGACCAAAGACCTGGTCGATGGGCGACATTCGCTGCTGGCGTGCTTGCGTCAAGGCGAAACCGAAACGATGTCAACGGCACGTGAATTGATTGTCGATCGTCAGCCGCCGACGTTGGCTCGTTTAGAAGTGGAAAACGATTCGCCGCTGGTTTCGGGGCAAGTCGCATCGTTTCGGATTCGCGGCAGTGATGCGGGATTGTCGGGGGTGCAAACGGTCAAAATCGCGTGGAGCCAAGATGGGAAAATGGAATTGCCCAGCAAGCCGCCGCCGGTTTCGTGCGTCCAAAATGAGGTCGGCGATTGGATCGGCCAACTTCCTACTGCCGGGCGTCCGCCGGGAATGTGGACGGTGCTGGCAATTGCGACCGACCGCGTCGGCAACGCCAGCGAAATCAAAACACGCGTGGTGCAAGTTTGGACAGCCGAGCAGCTTGCCGCGCAGCGACGGCGGCAAGTGGGATCGGTCGCCGGCCGAGTCATTTATGCGGACGTCCCCGTGCCGAATTTGTCAGTCAAGCTGTCGCCGGTGATCGATTCGGATAATAAACCGTCCCCTGAAACCGCCGGAAAGACCTCCGGTGCATCTGACAAAACATCCGGCAATGCCAACGTCAGGTCGGCCGCGGTTCATACGCAGACCGATGCGCAGGGGCGGTATCAATTCCAAGACGTTCCGCCGGGACGTTATGAGATTCAGTTGCATGGAATTTATCGCGGGATGACGCGACGGCAGGCAACCCGTATCGACGTCGCGCCCCAACAAGTTCAACGCCTTCCCGATATGGTGATTCGGTAATCATGGATGTTTCCGATAGAAGCTCCCGGCACCATCGCTCCAATCGGTCGCTTTGGATGATCGTCTTGGGCGTTTGCTGTTTGTTGCCAAGCGGCTGTGCGGGCTTGGTGGATTTGGACCGTCGCACCCTGCAAGCAAGTGCGGCGACGCCGGGGATGCCGAACTCCGCGGGCGGTTTTGCAGCCGGCGGTGATGCGATGCCCGGTGCCGCACCGCCCATGACGCTTCCGCGATTTTTGGGCTTGGATGTCTTGGCGCGGCGAACCCGTTTGGCGACTCGTTTGGCTCACGAAAAGGTCGGGCACCGGTTGCCGGCGCTTGCACCCAAGCCATTGCCCGCACCGATCACCGACCCGTCCAGTGCGTCGCACCCCAGCCCCGCGGTGGCGGCGGCGCACAAGGCACACAAAGCAAAGGCTGCGAAGGCCGCAAAAATCAAAGCCGTTGGTTTCTTGGCGGAATCCGATTGCGGCGGTGACCCGCACATCCAACAGGGTTTGATCGCGGCTCTGGATGACCCCGATTCAGACGTTCGCATTGCGGCTTTGCATGCGGTGCTGCGATCGACTCGCGGTTGTGGCACCCAGTGTGGTCAATGTTGCAGCGAGGCGATACAGCAACGGTTGCGACACATCGCGTTTGCAAGACGCAGCGAGCAGTGTTTTATGGAACCGTCATCAAAGGCACGTCGTTTGGCCCGCTTGGCGTTGGACGCGTGTAACCAACAAGCGTGCGGAGCGTGCGAGAATTGCGATGCGGGCTACACCGGCGAAATGATCGTACCGGAACAAGCAACCGAGCTCCCGCCCGAAGCGATCCTGCAAGAAGTTTTGGGAACGCCTTGAATTCTTATTTGATAAGGGCCTTGTTTTGGACGGTCCCTCACCACCTTCCCGTCTCTCCTTCGTTCATCAGTGCGGGGGGAACCAGTTTGGATCGATTTTCGATGCACTGACAAGCGACTCACTACGCGGTCACCTCGGGGACGGCTTCGTGCTTTCTTAATTCGCGGCCGGTTTCGGCGTCGAGCTCCAACAATTTCACCCGGTAGCCCCACAACTTCGCGATGTACCGGAGCGTGCGGTTGCAGGTCTCCTCGGTCAACAATCGGCCTCGACGGACTCGGTGCCGCAGCACCAAATGACGATTGCCCTTCAAATCCGCCTGGATGACTTCAATCTCGGGTTCGCGTTGGGCCAGGTCATAGGACCGGGCCAATTGCCGGCGAATGTCCCGATATCCTTCTTCGTCATGAATCGCCGCGACCGCTAGAAACGGGTGACGCCGATTGTCACTGACCGCAAACAAGTGCATTTCACGAATCAGTCGGGGACTTAAAAACTGCAGCACAAAGCTTTCGTCCCGGTAGTCACGCCACGCATCCCGCAAAACCGCCATCCCATCGCCGCAACCGGCGATTTCCGGAAACCATTCCCGGTCCTCCGCCTCGGGTCGCTGGCAAATCCGTTGGATGTCCCGCATCATCGCAAAGCCGAGGGCATACGGATTGATGCCGCTGAAGTTGCGTTGATCAAATCGCGGCTGGGCGACCACCGCGGTGTGCGAGCGAAGAAATTCGAGCATGCTGCCTTCGTCAATCAATCCGCGGTCGTACATCCGGTGCATGATGTGGTAATGCACAAATGTGGCGCAGCCCTCGTTCATCAACTTCGTCTGTCGCTGCGGATAAAAATATTGGCTTAGCCGCGCGACGATCCGCAACACTTCGCGTTGCCAATCCTCGAGCCGCGGCGCGAATTCGGCCAAAAATTCAAGCAAATTTTCCTCAGGCAATGGCAACGGTTCGACGGGCTGCTTCGGTTTCGTCTCGCGGTCGCTGCCGTCGCCGGTGTTCGGATTGGTGCGGTGCAGCAAATCGTCGTAGTTGCGTTCGTCGAATTCCTGTCGGGCCCGCAAACGACGCTCGCGTTCTCGCTTCGAACACCGCGTGGTGGCGTATTTGCTGACGCCGTAATTCATCAAGGCGTGGGCGGCATCCAAGGTCCGTTCGACCGCCAATTCGCCATGACGCACGCCCGCGGCCGCGATAAAACGTTTGGCGTAAGACAGATCGTCCAGCACCGAATCGGCATGCGTCCAGGCCTGGAACACATGGTTGTTTTTGAAGAAATGGTTGTGTCCAAACGCCGCGTGGGCAATCACCAGCGCCTGCATTGTGGTCGTGTTTTCCTCCATCACATACGACACGCAAGGATTCGAATTGATCACCAATTCGTAGGCCAACGACTGGGCGCCCTTGCGATACAACCACTCCTCGCGGGCAAAGTTTTTTCCAAACGACCAATGCGAGTACATCATCGGCATGCCGGTCGATGTGTAAGCGTCCAGCATTTGTTCGCTGGTGATGACCTCGATTTGGTTGGGATAGATGTCCAGCCCGAGTTCGTCGATCGCAATCGGCTCGATCGCATCGTGAATCCGTTCAAGCGTGGCGAAATCCCAATCCGGTCCGGTGTAAAGAGGATCCGGCATGCAAGCAAAACTCCGTTAAGAACTTACCGTGCCATTGCGTTCGAACAGCGAGCGAAACACCGAATAGATATCCGAAGCCTCGGCAACCTTCGCGATTTCAAAACGTGCCTCTTTTGCCGCCAATGGCTGGTAGGCTTCCCACAAGACCGAGTCGCTTTGGAAAAGATCATCGCCGACTTCGATGTAGGCGTAGTACTGGCACAACGGAAGGATCTCCTGCTGCAAACGCCGCATCGTTTCCGGCATGTCGTGATGGAAGTTGTGACCGTCCGAGGCCTGCGCGGCATAAATGTTCCAGTCGTTGACGGGGTAGCGTCGCTGGATCACCTTTCGCATTTCGTCCAGCGCCGATGACACGATGGTGCCGCCGGTATCGCGACCATGAAAAAAGGTTTGTTCGTCGACTTCGGCGGCGGTGTAGGTATGTCGGATGAAGACGATTTCGACATTGCGATAATGTCGCTGTAGAAAAAGATGCAGCAGGATGTAGAAACGTTTGGCCAATCCCTTGAGGTCTTCGGTCATCGACGCCGATGTGTCCATCAGGCAGAACATCACGGCCTGGGTCGTCGGCCGCGGCGTGGGCACAAAGTGGTCATAACGCAGATCGACGTCATCCAAGTAGGGAATTTGTCGTTGCCGCCGCTGGAGTCGACGGATTTCCTCTTCAAGCTGTGCGGCGGTTTTCGCGTCGTCATCGTCGATGGCTTGCTGGTGGCGGGCCACGAGTTCGTCGAGCGTTGATTGGCGGGGCCGGCCCAGGGCGATGCGTCGGGCCATCGAGCGCCGCATGGTCTGAGTGACGTTCAAGCGGTTGGGCGGTCCGTCGCTTCGAAAGCCGGCCCGCGAGGACGCTTTGTGATCCAGTTTTTTAAGTTGTTTTTTGACCAGATTGGGAAGTTCCAAGTCTTCAAAAAACAGGTCAAGAAATTCTTCGCGGCGCAGCAGGAACGTGAACGGGTCCTCGCCATCGCCGTCGGCCGAGCCTTCGTTTCCGCGGCCGCCGGAGCCCGATTCGGGACGCCGAATGCGATCGCCCTTTTGGTAGTGGCGGTTTCCCGGCAACACGTCAAAGCGTTTGCCCGTTTCGCGATCAATTTGAAACGTCGGCTCGGATAAATCGCCACCGGTGGGAATCGAGACTTTGCCGTCCTTGCCCACATCGGCAACCTTTCCATCGCGGATGGCGTCGTGCACGACGCGTCGCATGTGGCCACGGGCACGCCGCAAAAAACGTTGCCGATTGCCAAGGCTTTTGCTCTTGGGATTGATGCGGCGGTCAATGATGTTCATGACTTGGATACTCGCATGTACCAATCGACCAGCCGCCGCACTTGGCGTTTGGTATAGCCCCGCTGGACCATGCGATCGACGAAATCATTGTGTTTCTTTTCCGCGTCGCTGTCTTTCTTGGCACCGAAGCTGATGACCGGCAAAAGTTCTTCGATTTGGGCGAACATCCGCCGCTCGATCACTTCGCGCATTTTCTCGTACGATGTCCAAGCCGGGTTCTGGCCACCATTTTTTGCCCGGGCCCGCAACGCGAACTTGACCACTTCGTAACGGAAATCTTTTGCATTGGAGATGCCGGCCGCGTGTTCGACTTTTTCCAATTCATGGGCCAGGACATCGCGGTCCATCAATTGGCCGGTGTCCGGGTCCTTGTAATCCTGATCGTCGATCCAGGCGTCGGCGTAAGCGATGTAGCGGTCGAATAGATTTTGGCCGTAGGCGTGATAGGATTCCAAATACGCTTTGCGGATTTCGTTGCCGATGAATTCGGCATAGCGAGTAGCCAATTCCTCCTTGACGAACTCCAGGTAGCGAGATTCGGTTTCATCGGGCAGCTGTTCGCGACGGATGGCCTTTTCCAGCACATACATCAGGTGAACGGGATCGGCGGCGACTTCGTCGGGATCGAAGTTATAGGTTTCCGACAAAATCTTATAAGCGAAACGCGTGGAAATCCCATCCATGCCTTCGCTGACGCCCGCCGCATCCCGGTATTCGCCGATGGTGCGGGCGGTGGGATCGGTATCTTTTAGCGATTGGCCGTCGTAAACACGCAGCTTGGAATACAGGCTGCTGTTTTCGTGTTCGCGGAGTCGCGTCAGTACCGAAAACCGGGCCATCATGGTCAGCGTATCGGGGGCGCAGGGCGCGTCGGCCAGTTCGCTGCTGTGGATCAATTTTTCATAAATCAATTGTTCCTCCGTGATTCGCAAGCAATACGGCACCTTGATCACGCAAATGCGATCCAGGAAGGCTTCGTTGTTGCGGTTGGCCTTGAAGGATTCCCATTCGGATTCGTTACTGTGGGCGACAATCAAACCCTGGTAGGGCATCGCGCCGATATTTTCGGTGCCGGCGTAATTTCCGTCCTGGGTGGCGGTCAGCAAGGGGTGCAACATCTTCAGCGGTGCCTTGAACATTTCGACGAATTCCAGCATCCCCTGGGTCGTCGCGTTCAGCCCGCCGGTGAAGGCGTAGGCGTCGGGGTCGTGGCCGCCGAAGTGTTCCAATTGTCGAATGTCGACCTTGCCGACCAAAGATGAAATGTCTTGGTTATTTTCGTCACCCGGTTCGGTCTTGGCGACCAGCATGCGTCTGCCGGCGCTGGGGACAACACGGACGACTCGGAAGCGATTGATGTCACCGCCAAATTCGTCCAGTCTTTTGACGGCCCAGGGCGATAGACAGTTGGGAATGCGTCGGCGGGGAACGCCGCAGGTATCCTCGAGCAACTTGGCCATTTCGGGCGTGTGAAACAAACCCAACGGACTTTCAAAAATCGGGCTGAGTTGATCTCCCGCGGCCAGCACATAAACCGGCTGGGTGGCCATCAGCCGTTTGAGCGCATCGGCCAACGAGCTCTTGCCGCCGCCGACGGGGCCAAGTAAGTACAGAATCTGTTTACGTTCTTCGAGTCCCTGGGCCGCGTGCCGAAAGAATCCCACGATCCGCTCGATGGTTTCTTCGAGTCCAAAGAAATCGCTCAGCGAGGGATAAACTTGAATCGTGCGATTTTGGAAAATGCGACCCATGCGAGGGTCGGCGGCGGTATCGACTGATCTCGGCGAACCGATCGCGTCGACCATCCGCTGCGCCGCCGACGCGTACAACGAATCGTCGCTACGAGCGGCGTCCAGGTACTCCGCTAGCGACATCGAAATCTGTCGATCGCGATCGTAGTGGGCTTGGAATGCTTGTGCGATGTCTGGCGAACCCGCGGGGCCGCCGGAGCTTGGGGAGTGGTCGGTGGGACGACTGGCCATCTGAAACGATCCTTCTGGAGGTGACTGGCATCTTTTCCAGCACGTGTTTGAAACCCAGACGGTTCCTTCCGTCGCATCCATTATAGGAGTCAACTCGGCAAAACTTTCAGTTTTTTTCCCGTGACGACGCGGGCACCGGCAATTCCCTGTTGTTCGCCGCGAACGAGTTCCCTTTCCGACGCAACTTTGGCCGCTTGATCGTTTGACAAATGGACGCTTCCCATGCCGCATCGATACGCCCGGCCCAAACGCCGCCGTCGGTGCCGGATGCGATTGCCGAAACGACCGAACCGACCAAAACGACCGAAACGCTGAAAAAACCGAGCGACCCGACCCACGACCATCGCGAATTGCTGCACCGAATCGCCCGCGTCCGGGTCGGTGCCGATGCCGCCGACGATGTTCTGCAGGAGGTCGCGTTGGCGGTCGCTCGCAGCCGCCGGCGTCCCGCTTCGCCGCCGCAACTGCGGCACTGGTTGTGTGCGATCACGCTGCGGCAATGTGCCCTGTGGATTCGTCAATGTTCACGGCAAAGCCGGCTGCGGGATCGAGCAGCCGATCGGCTGCTCGATCAAGCCGCCGATCGCGGCGGGGCCGACGGCGACCCGCTGACATTGGACCCGATTCACGGACTGCTGGCGGCCGAATCGATCGATCAAGTCCGCCGGGCGTACAGCCAGATGCCGCGAGAATCCGCCCAACTGCTGAATATGAAAATTGTCCAAGGGATGACCTACCCCGACATCGCCGCCGCGACCGGGTTGTCCCGCCACACCGTCGAATATCGCATCACCGTCGCCCGCCAGGAATTGCGGCTGCGGATGGTTCGGCAAGGGATTCAGCCGGAACCATGAAAACACCTGTCCTGTTCTTCCAAGTGATTGCGGGGAATGACTCCCGCGTCGCCGATTCCCGACGATCTTTGCACAGGTCGAATCCATGAACCCTCCCCGTCCCGAAGCTCTTGACGATTTCCAGGGCGGATCACCACTCTCCCAAGGTAACTCGCAGGTCGTGCAGCGTGACTCGCAGGTCGCGCAGCGTGACCCGCAGGTCGTGCAGCGGCCCTCGGACGCCTGGCAAAAACTGCTCAGCGGCGATGCCGACATCGCCAGCGAAAATGAAGTGTTGGTGTTTTGCGAGGCACACCCGACGCAGTATCGCGCGCTGGTCCTGGAATGGATCGAAAATCGTCGAATTCGTGACGCCTTCGCGGCATCGGTCTCGGCCCCCTGCGCGGCGGAAGAATCCAAAGTCTCAAGGCCGCAAACGTCGATCCCCAACGTGATTCGATTTTGCGTCGCCGCTGCCCTGGGGGGAATCCTGGCATCTTTGGCGTGGAACACGTCCCTGGTGCGGAATGTGATGCGGTCCAACGGGGCATTGCAATCGTCCACCCAAATCGCCGCCGGCGACGACGCGTCAAAGCATGCCGACCTTCCGACTCGGCTGGCCGATGCCAACGCCAACGATGCATCGCAATCGCTTGCACCGGAGTGGATCCAGCCTTGGGTGCGTCCGTCGGTGCCAATGCAGGTGCGTCAAAACCTGCGTCGTGCGGGTATCGAAGTCGCCGAAGAGGCTGATATTTACTGGTTGGTCGATGAACAGGGAACGCCCCACGCATTCCCGCACCGAAACATTGAATTTCGTTACGTTCCCACTTCCCCCTGAGAGAGATTGATGAAGATCGAAAAGTTGTTTCCGTCAAGCCGGTTCACGAGCGTCCTGAGTTTTTCTTTTGTCCCACTGATGGTGGCCCTGTTGACGTTGCCGAACGCGGCGGCGGACGACAAGAAATCCGACGACAAAAATTCATCGGATGAAACGACACGCGAGATCCGCGTCGAAAGCGTCGTCACCGGCCAGAAGATCAAAATTGGGCCCGATGGCAAGGTCGAGATCCTGGACCTGGGCACCGCGGGAAAGAAAATCCCCAAGGCCGTTCAAGATCAGATCCAAGCGGCGCTGAAAAAGGGCGGCAAGGCGTTCACGTTGAACATGAACGTCGATAGCGAATCGATCTCCGATTCGGATGATGATTCCGATGAAGGCGACTTAAAAAAAGTCATTAGCGGGTCGATCATCATGGTCGGCCCCGATGGAAAGCGAAGCACCGTTAACTTTGGTGGCGATGGGGCCAGCAAGGACAACGTCAAAAAGACGATCGAAAAGATGCTCTCGCAGCAGGGCGATTTGAGCGATGACGTCCGCAAACAAGTCCTGGACGCACTTAAGGTCGTTCCGGACCGCCTGGGCAAAATCGATTTCGACGGCGTCCAAATGCTCCGCGTGAATCCCAAGAAGATGGCCAAGCAAGACGCCAAGAAATCCAGCATCATGGAGAAGCTGGACAGCAAGCTTGACAAAATCCTCAGTCGACTCGACACGCTGGAAACCGAAGTCGAAAAGCTAAAGTCGAAAAATTAGCGTCGATAGATCAAGGACGCGTTGACCACTCCCAGGACAACACGTCTAGGAAGTTGCTGCAATCGTCGGTCCAAACCGGGCCGCCACGCGGGTCGATACGCTTCCAAATGTCGTCCGCCACGATTTCGCGAACGTCGTCCTCTTGGCGTGCCAAGAGGACATAGCGGGTGATCGAAATCCCGTCCAACTTCTCTTCCTCGTTGGGCATCGAATAGGCTTCATAGGCGACCAAGCCCATCTCTTTGGCCAGCCCCGCCAGCACCAGAGTGAGATCCAAATGTCGGTTGCTGACATGAAATAGGATTAGGCCATCTTCATCTAGCCGATCCAAGTACAACTCGATCGCCTCGCGGGTCATCAAGTGCATCGGAATGGCATCGGATGAAAATGCATCCAGCAACAGAATGTCATATCGATCATCTTTGGCCGCCTGCAATTGAAGCCGGCCGTCACCGATGCGAACATTGCTTGCGTCCAAGCCGCCGGCCTTCAAATAGCCGAAGTAGTTTTCATTGGACGCCAGTTCCAAAACCATCGGATCGATCTCATAAACCGTAATATCGCGTTTGCCGTTTTCCCGGTAGGTCGCGACAGTCCCGGTGCCCAAACCCACCGCCGCGACCTTCTCGGTACGCTGTATCGGCAGCGTGTCGAAGACTTTGCCCAGCGCACTGCTGCGGGCGTAGTACGAGAGCGGCTTGTTGGGTTCGTCCGCGTCAAAAATCCCATGCATGGTGCTGCCGTGCACCAGTTGGTAGCGATTGGAATAGGGATAGTGTTTGACCCGGTGGATGCCAAAGTAGCTGCGGCCGGTAAACAGCGTCCTGCCACCTTCGGGTGACTGCAGGTGTGTCGACAAAACGACAATCGATGCCAGGGTAACGCTGATTTGTGGGTAATCCAAAAGCCAAGTCAACACAATCAACGGGACCACCACCGTGACGCCGATAATAATCCATTCGTTGTTTTGAAATCGCATCAGTCCGTACATCGCGACAAACAACAACACCACGATCGACAGCATGCTCCAAGCCCAGGGTTTGCCAATCAAACTGTTGGAATAGCGTTGGCCCGCATTGGAGCCGGTTGGCAGCACGCGCTGGGTTGCAAACCACGCGGCGACCAGGATCGCGATGCCATATTCTAAAATGGCGGGAAACAAAATCGGTGCCAGAATGGCGTTGAAGAATCCGCCCAAGACCCCACCGGCCGACATCCAAAAATAGAATTCCGTCAGGTACCGTGAATCCGGCCGATCCGCCGCAATCTTGGCATGACAGGCCAGGACGCCGATGCCGAAGACGAGCAAGTGTGCCACCAACAATTGCCACGTTCCAAAAAACATCATGGACGTGACCAAGACCAACATCGCCGGTGGCAAAACTCGCGACCACCACGACAGGCCAATAATGGGCTTACGTGCAAACACGATCACAAAGCTGAGCAGATACATCGACAGGGGCACCACCCACAGCAACGGAACCGGCGCAAGGTCCGTGGTGATGTACTGGGTTACCGCTAACAACCACGACGACGCGGCCGCCGCACACGCGACCCAGCGAACCCGCCGCCAGGGTGTCGGCGATCCGCGATCGAGATTCGGGTTGTCGCCGTCGTCACGCGTGACATCGGAATCATCGCCGGATGTCATCGTTCCCCCGCGGACGGCCCATCCGCACAAGGCCATCAATCCCACCAACACGGCCAAACCAATACGCCACGACAAGGCTTGCTGGTCCATCGTGAATTGACGTTCCCACAGCAGCGGATAGGCGAGCAGTGCCGCGAAGCTGCCCAGGTTGCTGGCCGAATACAAAAAATAGGGGTCGTTGCGAAGTCGATGTTGCGTTTGCGAAAACCAACTTTGCAAGAGCGGCGAAGTTGCGGAGACAAACAAAAAAGGGATTCCAATTCCAAGCGTCAATTGCAACAAAACCCACAGGATCGTTGGCAGTGTGCCCGGCGGTGGAATGGTTTCGGGCCTGACAACAACGGGCATCAACAGTGCCAACGCCAACAACACGACGTGCAGCAGCACACCGGATTTTCCGGGTAACCATTTTCGCAGCAGGTGGGCGTAGCCATAGCCGAGCAACAATGCCGCCTGGAAGAACACCATCACCGTGTTCCAAACCGCGGGCGTGCCGCCCAGCGAGGGCAGCAAACGCTTGGCGTACATCGGCTGGACCAGAAACAACAGAAACGCGCCCAACGAGATCGCGATGCGATACAGCCACAGCATCGCCGATTCTTCCGTGGCCGCCTTCGGAGTTGTCTCGGGTGAAAGGTCAGGTTCGGAGGTGCGTGGCATCGAAGCGGGCAATGATCAAACGGCGAAGCAGATTGGAAACTCGCCCATAATAGCCGCACCTGATGCTCAATTCGATTGCAACGCCGCAATCGTGATGGCGGTCACGAAGGCAACAATGAACACCAACACGCCACAACCGAGAAGCGCCAGTCGGTCACGCCACCACTCGGGCGAAAACATTCGTAACCGCGGATTCGTCGGTGGCGGGAGTTCAGACGGAGTCTCGGGCGGTTGATACGGGTTGAGGTCGCCGCCTGCCATTCGTCTTGTCTCAGGTTGACCGGATCGGTAGTTTCACGAAAGGAGCGTTGTTTTCCAGGTCAACAAATTCGAAAGGAGTTCGAAATGCACCGTCGTTACACTTGGGTTGGGCTTTGCGTTGCAGTCGCCATCATCGCGTTGATGGTAAGCACGGATGTTTCAGCAAAGAATCCACCTAAGAAGAAATCCGCGGACGATTCGTTGATTGCACGTAGTTATCGGGTCGCCGACCTGCCAATCTACACGAGGGATGGGAAGGCCGATTTCTCGCTAGTAACGAGCCACCTGACGCACAGTGTGACTCCCAAGGTTTGGGAATCCCGTGGCGGAGCTGCAACGATTTCGCCGTACGTGCAAAACCTGTCGCTGATCATCAGTGCGCCGGAGAAGACGCACAAAAGGATCGTGAAGCTTCTTGAGCAATTGCGCGAGCCCGAAACCGATCATTGATCGGGCGAGCCCATCGTAGCCGGTCTTCGCCAGAAGCCGGAAATCCTGATCCTTCGCCGTAGCTGGTCTTCGCCAGAAGCCGGAAGTCCCAAACGCTTCCGTGTTCTGGCGAACAACGGCTACGCCAGTTCCGTGTTCTGGCGAACAACGGCTACGCCAATTCCGTGTTCTGGCGAACAACGGCTACCTAAAATCCAATTCGAACCAGGCACTACAAACTCGACAGCCCGGCAAGTAGGCACGCCAATGCGGTGCATGCTAGCCCGAACGCGATCAGCGAGGTCGATAACGGGCTGGCGGGTTTGGCCCGATCGCTTGCGCGGGACGCCGTCGTCTCCACAGCGACGTGCGGAGGCTCGTAGGGATTTGGCGTTTCACTCATGCCGTTCAGTTTAGACGCGTTTCGGTGAAACCGGCACGCGTCGCCCCAACGCCGCAAAACAAAAAGAAGTCGGGCCGACAGGACTTGAACCTGCGACCTCCACCACCCCAAGGTGGCGCGCTAGCCAGACTGCGCTACGGCCCGATTGTGTTGCTGATTCGATGGAACCGGCACCCGTTGGGGACTCCGGTGCCGCGAACCAGGTTCACGCCCGGGATGGTAACAGCCACCCGATTTCTTGACTAGAGAAGTGTTGAAAGACGTTCGCGTCGCATCCCCCACTGCTTCGGCACATCGATTTGCGAAATACTAGACCCGCGTGGGCTCCGGGTGGGTTGGGAACCGGCGACCCGTCGGCCGGCCGCGTCGATCACGGTTTGTCGATCCCGGTTTGTCGATCCCCTTCTGTCGATCACAGCGCCGAATTTCCGCTTTCGCAAACAAATATCCTCTTGAATATGACTGAACCTCCAACGGCCGCGACCCGGCTGGCCCACGCCGTCCGCGAGAAACACTCGATCGTTTGCCTGGGCCTGGACCCGCGTCGGGAATCACTGCCGCCCGCGATCGCCGGCACCATCGATTCGGATCGGCCCGATGTCGTGGCTGCCGCCTACACGCTGTTTTGCAAAGAAATTCTTGATGTGGCGGCCGAAAAAGTGGCCTGCGTCAAACCGCAATCGGCCTTTTTCGAAGCCCTCGGGCCCGCCGGCGTCGTGGCACTGGGCGAAGTCATCGCGTATGCAAAAAATCTGGGGGTGGAAGTCATCGTCGATGCCAAACGCAACGACATCGGCAGCACCGCGACGGCCTATGCGCAAGCGTATCTGGGATCGGCAAGTCCCTTCGGCGGCGATTGGTTGACCGTGTCACCCTATCTTGGCCGCGATTCGATCGAACCCTTTGTCGATGCCTGTGACCGTCAATCGGCCGGCATCTTCGTCTTGGTCAAGACATCCAACCCGAGCGGTGGCATGATCCAGGACCGGATCACGGATTCCACGCCGGTGTATCGCTGCGTTGCCGATGCGCTTTGCCAGTGGAATGCGGATCGCTTGAATGGGCTGGGCTATGGTCCGATTGGTGCGGTGGTCGGGGCGACGTATCCCGATCAATTGGCCGAACTTCGAAGTGCCTTGCCCAATGCTTGGATTTTGATCCCCGGCTTTGGGGCGCAGGGTGGCGGCGTTGATGATGTCCGACCCGGCGTGGCCCGGGACGGATTGGGCGCGGTTGTCAATTCGTCCCGGCACTTGATCTTCGCGCACGATCGCCAGCCCTATCGCGAAAAATACTCGGCCGGTCAGTGGCAACATGCCGTTGCCGACGCGACCGACGAAATGAATTCGCAATTGAGCACGCTGTTGCCGCCGGCACCTTAAATTTTGTGGGCCTTAAACTTTGGCGGGCGGTAATCGGCACCCGTTCGCCAAGCCCTTTCGTCTTGAAGTCCCTTTTGTTTCCCAAGATCACCGACTGTGTTCACCTGGCCCAACATTCTGATTGCCCTGGTCGCCCTCTTGGTCGTCGCGGTGCTGCTGGCGTGGCTGAAGCCGCGGCTGTTCATCCGTGGCCCGATCGCTTTGCTGTTGAATCTGCTTTACCGAAAACGAGTCATCGGTTTGGAACATTTGCCGCGTGAAGGTGGCTACATGGTGATCAGCAACCATGTGTCTTGGATCGACGGGATCTTGATCTTGTGGATGCTGCCGCGAAACGTGCGATTTGTCGTCGATGGGGCCAATTTCAAAAATCCAATCACACGCTATTTGGCCAACGCGTTCGACACAATCTTGATGATGCCCAACCCAAAATCGATCGGCCGTTCGATCAAAGAGGCTCGTGAGGGGTTGCAAGCCGGCGACGTGATCGGTGTCTTCCCCGAGGGCACGCTCAGCCGCACCGGACAACTGCAAGGCTTCAAGCCCGGTGTCAACAAGATGCTCAAAAACACCGACGTTCCGGTGGTGCCGATCTTTGTTGAAGGCATGTGGGGCAGCTTGTTTAGCTTTTCGGGAGGCAAGTTTTTCTTGAAGTGGCCGCAGTGGTTTCGTCGCCATTTGACGATGCACATTGGCAAGCCGCTGCCCAGTGACGCGACTCTGGATCAGATGCGATCGGCGGTGGCCGAATTGTCCGCCGAGGCCTGTATTTTTGATCGACGACATTTGAGCGTGCCGGCGCGGCGAGTCGTGCGTTCGTGGAAACGTCGCGGTGGGCGATTGCAGATCGCCGATTCGATGGGAAACGAAGTCGGCGGTCGCCAGGCGCTGATTCGCGCCCTGGTGCTGCGGCGTTTGCTGCGCCGGGAAGTGCTACAGGATGGTGAAACGCACGTCGGCGTGCTGCTGCCGCCATCGCTGGCGGGCGTCGCGACCAACGTTGCCTTGGCACTGGATCGGCGGATCAGCGTCAATTTGAATTACACGGTCACCAGCGATGTGTTGAACCACTGCATGGAAACCGTCGGCGGGACGCATATTCTGACCAGTGAAAAATTCTTGTCCAAAATGGACTTCGATCTGGATGCCAAAGTCATCCCGTTGGAAAGCCTCAAGGACAAAGTCCGCACCAGCGACAAAATCATCGCGGCGGCAATGGCGTTGCTGCCGGCATGGTTGATCATTCGGCTGCTGGGTTTGCACCACGCCAACAGCGACGATGTGTTGACGGTGATTTTCACCAGCGGTTCGACGGGCATGCCCAAGGGCGTCGAATTGACCAACGCCAACATCGCACACAACGTCGAAGCGATCGGACGCGCGGTCAAGTTGACCAGCGAGGACGTCGTACTGGGTGTGTTGCCGTTCTTCCATTCATTTGGCTACAGCGTCACGCTGTGGGCGGCACAGACCTTGGGCCCGTGCGGCGTTTATCATTTCAACCCCTTGGATTCGCGGCAGGTCGGCAAATTGGCCGCCAAATATTCCGCGACCGTGCTGCTGGGGACGCCGACATTTTTGCGAGGCTACATACGGCGGATTGAACCGGAGCAATTCAAGCACATGGATGTCGTCGTGGTGGGTGCGGAAAAAATGCCCGCGGATTTGTTTGAAAAATTCGAACAACGTTTTGGCGTGCGACCGGTGGAAGGTTACGGTGCGACGGAATTGAGTCCCCTGGTATCGGTCAACATTCCGCCGGCGCGATCGTCGGCGAAGTATCAAACCGATCGCGAAGAAGGCTCGGTCGGTCGACCCGTGCCCGGCGTTTGTTCCCGCATCGTTTCACCGGATGATGGCCACGAATTGGCAGCGGGCGAAGACGGCATGTTGCTGGTGCGTGGTCCCAACATCATGCGAGGGTATGTCGGGATGCCGGAAAAAACCGCCGAGGTGATTCGTGACGGATGGTACGTCACCGGTGACATCGCGCATTTGGACAAACAGGGGTTCATCCATATCACGGGTCGGCTGAGTCGTTTTTCGAAGATTGGCGGCGAGATGGTGCCCCACGTTCGTGTCGAAGAAGAAATCGCCAAGGTGCTTGAAAGCGACGGCGGTGACATCGAGACGCCGGCCGAAAGCGAGGCCGATGGCGGCAGGCCGGCGATCGCGGTGACGGCGGTTCCGTGCGCGAAAAAGGGCGAACGTTTGATTGTTTTGCACACGGGCTTGAAGAAGTCACCCGAAGAGATCCGCGCCGGTTTGTCGACGGCGGGGCTGCCAAATTTGTTTATCCCGTCGCCGGACAGTTTTTTGCAGGTCCCGGAAATCCCGATTCTGGGAACCGGAAAATTGGATTTAAAGGCGGTGAAAGAATTGGCCGCAGCAACGGTGTGTTAAGGCGAACGAAAACGCTGGAGCGACTGAACGCCCGATGACAAATGACCCCCGGCTTGCCTCACCGCACCACGCCTTGAAATGGCGTCCCATCGATCGACGGATCGCTTGATTCCAGCGGTCCTGCGATCTCGGCTCCGGCGTCCAAAAACCCTCGCCGGGCCATCGCGATCACGATGCCGCCGCCGGAATGCACGCTGGTGATTCGCGCGATGGGCTTGCCTTCAAGCATGACCTTGTCGTCCGGTTGCAGGGTCGGCAGCGAGGCGGCCAATTCGATTCGGACGAGCTGTTTTTGAACTTTCCCCAATGCATCCAAACGTGCGACGGTTTCCTGGCCCAGGTAACAACCTTTGGTGAAGGAAATTGCCTGGTCGGTTCGATCCGCCTCTTGCGGCAAATTTCGGTCACCAAAGTCGACGCCGTGCCAGGGAAATCCGGCGGCGACTCGTTGGTCGTGGAAATCGGTCGGGTCGGCGGGCGGGGCGCCGGCCGGATCCGGATTGGGGTCGGTGTCCTGTTTGAGGTCGGTGTCCTGTTTGGGCGTGAGGAATAGGTCTTGTGGCGGTCCCAGCCACGGCACCGAGACCCTGAAGCCCGGCAACCTGAAGCCCGGCGTCGTTGCATCTTCCGTCGGCGCGACGAAACCGCCGGCCCAACGATCGTCCTCGGCGGTCGCCAGGGCGTCCTCGCGAATCGTGTAGCGATCCACAAGCGCGGCGATCGCTTCGGATTGTCCCGCCGAACCGACCAATCGGAAGCCGTCTTCAAAACGAATCACCATCACGTGGCCGACGCAGCGACCGCGGACCTCGGTGACGAAGGTTTCCACCGCCACATCCTCGGTGGCGTCGGCGATTTTGTTGGTGGTCAAATTGCTCAGGATTTTCTCGGCGTCTTGGCCGGTCACCGAAACAATCGAAAGCGGTGGGCAGGTCAATGTCATGGAAATTGGTTCGGCCGAACGAGTCGGATGGAGTGGGCAGATTTGCGAGTGGACGGATTTCACAGGGGATGACGCGTCTATAAATGACGGCAAACCCAACACAGTCAATCTGGGCACATCGAAGGCTAACGCGGGAGGGAGGAATGGTGAATGATCCGAGTCCAAGCCGGACCGGGCGAACCAGCGCGGTTGCGATGCCCCGG
>JBCCRW010000053.1:0-19581 GCA_039201055.1 Planctomycetota bacterium
CGTTTGGTACAAACGGGCGATCCGGAAACGCTCGACTGCAACCCGAGTGACGACTCGGTGGCCAAGATCTTCGAGCACATTCGTTTGTTGGAATGCGATAGCGATACTTCGGATTTCTCCAACAAACGAATGTGCTCGAAGATCTTGGCCACCGAGTCGTCACTCGGGTTGCAGACGAGCGTTTCCGGATCGCCCGTTTGTACCAAACGACCCTCGTGCATCACGCTGACCCGGTCACCGGCGGCGAGTGCTTCGAGCGGATCATGCGTGACCAGCAAAGTGGCCACGCCGGCTTGCTTCAAAACGTTGACGGTCATTTCGCGAACTTCCGATCGCAACGAAGGGTCCAGACCTGAAAACGGTTCGTCCAGCAACATTATGTTCGGCTGGCGGGCAAGCGCCCGAACCAACGCGACGCGTTGTTGCTGTCCTCCGCTTAACGTGTGCGGGTAGACGTCCGCCGACGACGCCATGTCGACTCGCCGCAGCCAATCCAGCGCTTGTTGTCGCCGCCGCGAGCGGTTCCCGCCCGACATGCCAAACATGACGTTCCGGATCACGCTCAGATGCGGAAACAAGGCGTAATCCTGAAACACAAAACCCACCGCACGTGATTGGGTGGGAACAAAACAAGCGTGGTCACAAACGGTTTGATTGCCAAGGCGAATCGAACCTTGATGCGGTCTTTCCAAACCCGCGATGATTCGCAACAGCGTGGATTTTCCGCTGCCGGATTGACCAAGCAAGGCGTGAACCGTTCCCGCGGCGACCGTGATCGACACCGACCGGACCGCTTCCAACGATCCAAACCGATGCGACACGTCATCGACCGTTAACGGATGGTTCGCCGCGGTCACCCGGCCGTCCCAATTGATTTTGATTCGTTACCCGCCGAATCCGTTTCCATCCATCGTGACAAAATGACGACCGGTACCAGCCCGGCAACGATGATCGCGAGCGAGGATGTCGATGCTTCGGCAAGCCTTTCGTCGGACGCCAATTGATAAACGCGAACCGCCAGTGTATCGACGTTGAACGGTCGCAGGATCAAGGTCGCCGGTAACTCTTTCAGCACGTCGACAAAAACCAACAATGCGGCACAAAACAGACTGCTTCGCAGCAGCGGCGTGTGAATGTGCACGAGTGCTTGCACCGGAGAACGCCCCAGCGTCAAAGCGGCTTGACCAAGGGATGGTCGGATTCGCGTCATGCCGGCATCAATGATTCCCAATCCGACCGACAAAAATCGAGTCTGGTATCCCAGCAGGACCGCAACGATGGTTCCGCTGATGAACAATCCGGGGGACCATCCCAAAATCGTGTCAGCGATATCGTTGACCCATTCTTCGACACTCCACGCCGCCGCCAAGACGCCGATCGCGATCACGCCACCGGGAATCGCATAGCCCAGGCGGGAAATCCGACGACATGAGCGGTTGAATCGACTGGGGTTCAAAAACGTCCCAAAGGTCAACAGCGTTGCCATGATCACCACGACCGACGCGGAAATTCCGGCCAGGGTGACGCTGTTTTTTCCCAAGCCCCACAGCAGCTCGGCGGCCCTGGCATCGCCCGAGCGAATCGTCATCGCGGCAAAACAGACCACCGGCAGCACAAATCCCAAAACGATCGGCATCCCGCACACGCACGTCGCAAGCAGCCCTTGCCACGTGGAAAGTGGTTTCCTACGGAGCGGTTGTCGACGACAGGTCGCGTGATGAAACCGTGCCGATCCGCGAGCGATGGTTTCAAAGCCCAACACCAAGACGATCAATGCCAGCAAGCAGAGTGAGAGTTGTGCGGCGCCAACGATGGATCCGCGTGCGAACCAAGTTCGATAGATTCCCGTGGCCAGCGTATCGACCGCACAGTAATCCACCGCACCGAATTCCGCCAGCGTTTCCATCATCACGAGCGCCAAGCCCGCGACGATCGACGGGCGGGCCATCGGCATGGCAACGCGAATCAGCAGCCTCGTTGATCCGCATCCGAGCGTTCGCGCCGCTTCAAGCACACAAGCGGATTGTTCAATAAACGCGGTTCGCGTCGCCAAGTAGACGTAGGGATACAAACACAGCGTCAACACGGCGATGGCGCCGGGCAGCGTGCGGATATCAGGGAACCAGTAGTCTTGTCGTGACCACCCCGTGCTGTCGCGAAGGGCCGTTTGAATCGGGCCGCTGAACTGCATCATGTCCGTCGCCGCATAGGCAAGCAGGTAACTCGGGATGGCCAGTGGCAGCAGCAGCATCCAGCGGAACATGCGGTGGCCGGGAAACCGAAACATCGTCACCAGCCACGCGGTCCCCACGCCGATCAACGTCGTTCCCAAACCAACGCCGGCGGCAAGCAGCAGCGTATTGATGACGTAGCCGGCCAGTACCGTTTCATACAGATGACGCCACGTCCCATCGGAATTTTGGGCGGACGTGACGCCCAACCACGCAAGCGGCAGGATGACGATGCCGCCGATGATGCACGCCATCAGCGTGGACGTCATCTTTAGCGGAATCGAAATTCCGTGTGCATGTTTGTGATTGTTTTGGAACATCTTGCCCGCCAAGCGACCCAATCGGTGGCGACCCCGGTGATTCGCTTTATGATCGAAAACCGGGAAGTCGCCTGCATCGCTTCGGGATCATTCAAAGACGTCGGCCTATCGCCATCCGGCCTGGTCCATGATACGCACGGCTTTCTGGTTGTTGTTGCCGAACACGGCCGCGTTAAGCTGGTCCTCCTTGAACTCGCCAAAGCTTTTGACGACCGCCGATCGAGCCACTCCCGGGACTACCGGAAATTCATTGTTGCCAGCCGCGAACGCTTCTTGTGCAAAATCACCGGCAAGGAATTCAAGAAATTTGACCGCGTTGGCTTTGTTGGGCGCCGAAGCGACCACCCCAACGCCGGACAAATTGACGTGCGTCCCGCGGCCATCCTGATTTGGGAACACAATGGCGACGCTGGCAGCGGCTGCCTTTTGCTCGGGCGTACCCTTTAGCATTCGGCCAAAGTAATACGAGTTGGAAACGGCGACGTCGCCTTCCCCGGCGGCGACCGCTTGGATTTGGGTGATGTCGCCGCCCTGCGGTTTGCGGGCCATGTTAGCGACCACGCCCTTGCACCATTCCAACGCTCCCGCTTCGCCTTTGGCTTCGATGATCGATCCGACCAACGATTGGTTGTAAACGTTGGAAGAACTGCGAATCAAAACGCGACCCTTCCATTTGGGATCGGCGAGATCTTCGTAGCTGGTGATGTCGCCCTCGGACGTTCGTTCCTTGGATCGCAAAATGATGCGGGCCCGTTTGGTCAAACCGAACCACAAACCATCGGGGTGTCGCAAATTGGCGGGAATTCGCTTTTCCAGAACATCTGACTTGATTGGCTGAAAGACCTTTTGTTTTTCGGCTTGATACAGCCGCCCGGCGTCGACAGTGATAAAAATGTCCGCCGGGCTGCGATCGCCCTCGCGATCCAAACGCTGCAACAACGCATCCGAGTTGCCCTCGATCAAGTTGACCTTGATACCGGTTTGCTCGGTGAACTTTTGATAGATCTGATCGTCGGTGTCATAATGCCGCGCGGAATAGACATTGACGACTTCTTCGGCCCGGGCGGAAGCCAAGACGGCGAAGCCGAGCAGCGAAAGGACTGACAAAAAGCGAACGATGGCCATCGTTTCTCTCAGGGGGACGTGGGGAGCGTGGGAAGACAAAACCTTCCCGAGGATCGGTGTGACGTCGCGCGTCTTGGCTTGCTGAGAGTGGGCCGAATGCAATTCACACGAGCGGTGTCCGCCTCGCAATGCAGTGGCCGATTGCTGGCTATGGCGTCCGTAGTGACGAACGACGCGTGCGAAGGACGCTTCGGAAGAATAAACCGCCGTCAAGCTGCCGCCAAGCCGACCGAAGCTCTCAATCAGCGACTTTTAACGCCGCCGATCGTGTTTTCAAACGCTTGCGTCGCTTGGCCAGATGCGGCAGGGCGAACAAATAGATGCCCGTTGCCCACAACACCAACAACACAATCGCGCTGGGCAAAAAAATCCCCAGCTTGACGGTGTCGCTGAAAAAACTGCCGTCATGAAGCGATTCGATCAAATCCGATCGTCGATAGGCCACCTGCAAAATGTCTCCGTTGCTGGCATCCAGCTGGACTTCCCAGCGGTTCTTGCAGCGTACTTTCAGCATCCCCTTGCTGGGCCGAACGTCCAAACGGTCAATGTCGTCCCAGCTTTCCACCTGTGCCTCGGGCACGTTCCGCGTCGCGGCGAGGATTTGCGGAAACGAAAGCTGCGGCGAATTTTCCGCACCTCGCTGCGTTTTGGGTTGGATCCAAGCGGATTGTTTTTTCAATTGCAGCACCACACCGGTGACAAGCACCAGCAGCACGGGCACGGCGGTGGCGATGGATCCCCAGCGATGGACGATTCGATTCAAACGGGATGCTTTCATGCGGGACCTGTTCATTCGGGGAATTTGCCAGTTTTTGGACCGACGGCGAACATTCGACTAACGGAAATTTTCGGATTTTGGAACGATTCGCCAAGTGCGCTTTGCGTTGTGGGGTTGGCGGGTCAAAATTGGGGCGGTTCACGAAACGATCACACTTCTCCCAACCCAACTTCCCCCGACCCAAAATATGCAACGGCAGCTTGTCGCCTTTGGTTCCATCGGCGTTCTCGCCCTGTGTTTTTCCGCCGCGTTGGCCAGGCCCGCCAGGGCACAGGCCGCCCAGAGCGATGACGCGGATAAGAAATCGGATTCGCCCGCCCAGATGCTTGCCGGCATGCTGCAGTTTCGCAGTGTCGGCCCGGCGTTGATGTCCGGCCGAATTGGCGACGTCGCGATCGATCCGGTCCAGCCCAACACGTGGTACGTCGCGGCCGCTTCGGGCGGACTGTGGAAAACGACCAATGCGGGCACGACATTCCAGCCGATTTTTGACGACAAACCGTCGTACAGCATGGGTTGCGTGACCATTGACCCGTCCGCCCATTCGACCGTTTGGCTGGGCACGGGCGAAAACAATGGCGGTCGCCACATCAGTTTTGGCGATGGGGTTTACGTCAGCAACGATGCGGGGCAATCGTGGCAGCATCGCGGCTTGGAACAGTCCGAGCACATCAGCAAAATTTTGGTCGACCCGCGTGATAGCGATGTGGTGTTTGCCGCGTCACAGGGACCGCTCTGGTCGCCGGGTGGCCAGCGTGGTTTGTTCAAATCGACCGACGGAGGCCAAAACTGGAAGTTGGTTTTGGGCCCGGGACGTTACGTCGGTAACGGCAAGGTCGCCGGCGACGAAGAACGCGCCGCCATCAACGAAAAATCCTACACCGGTGTCACCGATGTTGTGATGGACCCCAGCAATCCCGATGTGTTGTACGCGGCGACGCACCAGCGGCATCGCAACGTTTGGGCGATCATCAATTGCGGACCCGAGACGGGAATCTTTAAGTCGACCGATGGCGGCGAATCCTGGCACGAACTGAAGACCGGTTTGCCCGGCGGCGACATGGGAAAAATCTCGCTCCAGGTGTCCCCGCAAAAACACAACTACGTCTACGCCACCATTGAACTTCCCGGCCGCAAGGGCGGCTTTTGGCGAAGCGACGATCACGGTGCCAGTTGGACCAAGACCGATGATTTTGTTTCCGGCGGAACCGGGCCACATTACTACCAAGAATTATGGGCCGACCCGCACCGCTTCGGGGTGCTATACCAAGCCAACAACTACTTCACTCGCAGCGAAGACAATGGCGAAACCTGGGTCAGCATCGAAGGCGAACACAAACATGTCGACAATCATGCGGTCGCCTTTCACCCCACCGACAAGGATTTTCTATTGGTCGGTTGTGATGGCGGCGTGTATCGATCGTACGATTATTGCAAGACGTGGTTGTTTTGCCCCAACCTGCCGCTGACGCAGTTTTATAAAGTCGCGGTCGATTACGATTACCCATTTTATCATATCGCCGGCGGCACCCAGGATAACAATTCGCAATACGGTCCCTCGCGAACTCGATCGCTCCAGGGAATCCGCAATAGTGATTGGCGAATCACCATTGGTGGCGATGGCCACGACACCGCGATTGATCCCAAAGATCCGAACATCATTTATGCCGAATCCCAGCAGGGATTTTTAAGACGATTTGATCGTCGAACCGGCGAAAGCGTGATGATCCAGCCGCAGCCGGGTCCGGACGAGGAATCGTTTCGTTTCAATTGGGATACGCCGATTTTGATCAGCCCCCACGACAACAAGCGTTTGTATTTCGCATCGCAATTCTTGCATCGCAGCGACGATCGCGGGGACACGTGGAAAAAGGTATCCCCCGACCTTTCACGTAATCGCAACCGCTACGAATTGCCAACGATGGGCCGCGTTCACAGCATCGATGGCGCGTACGACTTGTATGCAATGAGCCAGCACAGCAACATCACTTCGATCACCGAATCACCCTTGGTCGAAGGTTTGCTGTATGTGGGAACCGATGACGGTTTGATTCAGGTCAGCGAGGATGGTGGCGAAAACTGGCGGAAAGTCGACCGCATGTTTGGCGTTCCGGAATACTTTTTTGTCAACGATATCAAAGCCGATTTGCACGACGCGGATACGGTTTATGCCTGCGTGGATGACCATAAGACGGGCGACTACAGCCCCTATGTGGTTAAAAGCACCGACCGCGGACGAACGTGGTCCATCATGAACGGCGACCTGCCGGCCAAGCACATTTGTTGGCGCATTGTGCAGGATCACGTGAAGAAAGATTTGTTTTTCCTGGCCACCGAATTTGGCATCTTTGCGACGCTGGATGCGGGCGAAAAATGGTTCACGTTAGGGGGCGGATTGCCGACGATTTCGTTCCGAGATTTGGAGATTCAAACGCGGGAAAACGACCTGGTCGCGGCATCGTTTGGTCGCAGTTTTTATGTCCTGGATGACTACAGCATTCTGCGTCACGCGACGCCCGAGGCGCTCGACGACGATTTGCATTTGTTCCCCGTGCGACGAACGTTCTGGTATGCCCAGGATGACGAACTCGGCGGAGAAAAAGGATCGCAGGGTGACAGTCTGTATAACGCCAAGAATCCCGATTACGGTGCCGTGATTCGCTATCACGTCAAAGAGGGTTGGAAATCGCTTGCCAGCTTGCGTAAGGAAAAAGAGGCCAAGATTCGCAAGGCCGGTGGTGATGTGCCGACGGCCAGCTTCGAGGAACTGCAAGCGGAGAAGGACGAGATCCCGCCGCAACATTACTTGGACATTTCCGATGCCGCGGGCACGGTTGTCGCAAGACTGGATCTTTCGACCCAAAAAGGCATGCACAAAGTGGTTTGGAACATGCGTTATGAGGGTTTGATATCGCGTGGCGGCCCGATGGTGGCCCCGGGGACCTACACCGCGCAAACGTTTCGTCGTCATGCAGGCGAGGCCAAGGCCATCGGAAACGCGGTCGAATTGGAACTGGAAAGCATCTTTACGCCAACGATTCCGCTTCCCAATCGCGAGGAGACCTTGGAACGAATCGAAGAAATGGGCTTGATTGCCAATCGGGCCCAATCGTTAACAAAAGAATTGGACGATCGCATGGAAGATTTGACGGAGTTGCTGGCTCGCGTGACGACACATCCGCGCAGCACCGCCGAATTGGTGGATCAGGCCCAGGGTTTGCGTTTGCGAATGGAAGCATTCGAACGCCAGTTGAACGGCGACCCGCTGAAGGACGATCGTTGGACGATGACCAAACCCGGCATCAACCAGCGGATCAGCCGCGGTTTGTACGGCGCCGTTTCGGGCACGCATGGGCCGACCGGTGGTGCGATGGAGCAGTTCGAGATCGGCAGCGAGCAGTTTGCGGCCATCGAGCCATCGATCAAGTCGTTGATCAACGGAGACTTTGCCAATTTGGAAACCGCGATCGAAGCGGCCAACATCCCGACCTTGGATCTGGAAATCGGATCGGGTGAAGATGAAGACTGAGGCCTAAATGAGCTCTACTTGGGCCGTTCGAGTTCGAATCCGCCCTCGGTGGAAATGTAGCGGCTTCCGGCCATCCGACCAATCGCGACGTGCGCGTCGTGATTGAGGGTCCCATCGGGATTTAGGATGGAATCGGCGACATTAAGCGAGACGATGCGGCCGATCACCATCGCCGCACCGCCGGGCCCGGTGCCCAGCGTCAACGTCGTGTGCAGCTTGCATTCGAACGCGACATGGGCCTGTTGCACTCGCGGCACCGCGATTCGCCGGCTGGGTGCTGGATCGAGGCCGGCGAGCTGGAATTCATCGACCGAGGGGTCGACTTCGGCGGCCGTTTCGTTCATCGCGTTCGCGGTTTCGGGGCTGACCAAGTTCAGCACAAATTCGCCGCTTCGCCGGACATTTTGCAGCGTGTCCTTTTCGCTGCCATCGGCCCGGTTGGCCGGACAGAACATCAACGTTGGCGGCTCGGTGCCGACCGCGTTGAAATAACTGAATGGTGCCAAATTCGCGACGCCGTCAATCGAAAGCGTCGATACCCAGGCAATCGGTCGCGGGGTGATCAGCCCCGACATCCAGTCGTAAATTTGTTTTTTGCCTAGGGAATCGAAATCAAGTTGCATGTTCACTCCGGACGCGACAAAAGGCTTCCACCCCAACCGAGCTTTTCTCGTAAGGCCCGATAGTCACTGTGTCCCGGCAGGGCGATTAACTGGAACGACGTCGCGGCACGTGAAATCCGCACGCGATCGGACGGCAAGACTTGGGCCAGCACGCGGCCGTCGACCACGACGCTGGTCGATTCATTGGGCTGGGTGACCATCAATTCCAGCACGGTGTCAGCCGAGTCGACGACGGGACGATAGGTCAGCGTGTGGGGGCTGATGGGAGAAATGACCATTGCCTGCAAAGAACGCCGTAGGATCGGGCCGCCGGCGGATAAGTTGTGGGCGGTCGATCCAATCGGTGTGGCCACAATCAGCCCATCGCAGCGGTAGCGGGTGGCGATTTCCTCGTCGGCGTATAGGTCGACGTCCAGGATCCGGTACGGCGGTCCGCCCAAAATCGCCGCTTCATTCAAAGCCAAACTGGTGGCAATCGTTTGGCCATCGCGGATCAATGCCACCTGCAGCATCAAATGGTGGACGACTTGGAACCGCGAGGCCGCAATCGCCGGCCAATGGCGCAGGAAATCGTCGGGCTTCAAAGCAGCCAGGAATCCCAAATGGCCGCAATTGACACCCAACACGGGGTACTGATTTTCGGCCATTTGGCGGGCCGCTTGCAGGATCGATCCGTCGCCACCCAGAACGAGCACGAAATCAAATTCCGCTTCGTCAAACGCGTATTCGAATTTCAGGTCCTCGGCCACGATCGTGGCACGCTGCTGGATCGCCGGCCGGATTCGTAGCAATTCGCTACGAACACGATCGCGGTTGGGTGCCCCCAGAATGACAACACGAGGTTTTGACATGTCGCTGTGTTCTGCCAAATTCTGAATTCATGAGGAGCAACACAAAGTAGCACGACAGAGTAGCACGCCTCTCCGAGGCGTATTTCTTCGCCTCGGAGAGGCGAGCTACCAAGCTGTAATTTCTTCGCCTTGGAGAGGCGAGCTACTGAGCTTTGACTTTTCGCCTCGGAGAGGCAGGGCTACTGAGCTTTGACTTTTCGCCTCGGAGAGGCGAGCTACTTTGGGCGAGCTGCTGGGGCTTTCTAGCGGATGGGCAGGTTGATCGCCGTGCCCGGCGGCGGCGCCGTCATGGCGGCTTCACTGTATTGCGGAGGGCCGGCCAATCCGCGGGCCGAATTGCTAAAACCGTACGGTTCGGTGGGAATTCCAAAGGCCGCCGTATTCAAGCTGCCGTCCGAATTGATGTCGTGGTAGGCGGCCAGGGCGAACTTGGGCGGCAGGTCCGCGGCCTCAAAGACGAAGATCGCTTCCCCGCCCGAAATTTCCGAATCCTTGCGAAACATCGCATTTTTCGGCACATTGAAGTGCTCGGCACTGGCATACATGGCCAACCGAATCGATCCGACGTCACTTTTGGCGCCCGCGACGCGAACGTAAATTTTGTCGTCGTCGGCATCGACAAGCAGCGTGTTGTTGTCGATGGTTGCGGTTTCGGCATCGGCGGGATCGCTGGGCATCGCCAGCAGCACGGTACCGACCAGGCCGATCACGCCGACGAAGGCGAGCAGGAAATTGCCGTGGTTTTTGGCCCAAAGGGTTTTCCAACTGGGCCGTTCCTCAAGGATGATCGAATCGAGGGACGATGTGATTGGCGATTTTGGCATGGCAATCGGAAGAGCAGTCGAAGGGAATTTCGACGGTTGGGTATCGCGCTGGCGGACGCCCCCGTCCACCGTGGTCATTGTCCGCAGCAGTCATTGACCACCACAGTCATTGTCCGCCGCAATTATTGTCCGGTGCAATTATCGTCGGCTGACAAATCCCGGTTTCCCGCTTGCGGCGCGATCGGGAAAAAGTGGATGCTCCGCTAGGCTGCACGGGACGTCTAAGCTGCACGGGCCGCACAGGGCGTCGATCGTGCCGCTCGGTCGGTTCGGTTTGTCCGCCAAAGCACCCGTGGATCGTAAACGCGGTACGCATGTCGATGCAATGCACCTCCGCGCCCGATCCCCGCCACCCTACTCCAACGATTGTCACGATGCCGCCACCGCCGCTGCTGGAAATCGACAACCTGTGCAAGTCATTCGGCAAGCTGAACGCACTGCAAGGCGTTTCGTTTTCGTTGCAGCGGGGTGAAAGGCTGGCGTTTTTGGGCCCCAATGGCGCCGGCAAAACCACGCTCATTCGTTCGCTTTCGGGTCGATGCAAGCCCGATCGCGGCAGCATCCGACTGATGGGCATGCGCATTGATCGTCATCCCAGCCACTCGCAAATCGGATTGGTGCCCCAGGACATCGCGCTTTATCCCGATTTAACAACGCGGCAAAATCTGGAAACCTTCGGACGTTTCCACGGGCTGCGTCGTCGGGAACTTAGGCACCGCGTCGATTGGGCATTGCGATGGACGGGCTTGGCCGACCGCGCCAACTTCAAGGTTGCCGGATTCAGCGGCGGCATGAAACGTCGCGTCAACTTGGCGTGTGGAGTATTGCACCAACCATCGTTGTTGCTGCTGGACGAACCCACCGTCGGCGTGGACCCGCAGTCGCGGCACAAAATTTTTGAAATGCTGGACGAACTAGCGTCCGACGGGACCGCTATCCTGCTGGCCACACATCACCTTGACGAAGCCCAGCAACGCAGCGACCGGATCGTGATCATGGATCATGGCAAAGTGATCGCCGACGGGAACATCGAAAGTTTGATTCGTGGCACCGTGGGACCCCAGCGAATGGTGCGACTGCGAGTCGATCGGCCGCTGACACAAGCTTTGGTGGGCCGAACGTTGGGTAAGGCCGGCCAACAACACGTCGTCACACGCATTGATCAGGTTTCGACCCAGTTGCCGCAATTGATTCAAACGGTCCGGCAGCATGGTTACGACGTCCAGGATGTTCAGGTGCACGCACCGTCATTGCACGATGTCTTTTTGCATTTGACCGGGACAGAGCTTCGCGATTCATGATCACCTGGCACGTATTTCAATTGCACGTTCGCCGTTTGCTTCAAAATCGAAGCGAACTGATGCTGACGTTTGTCGTTCCGATCGCCTTTTTCAGTATCTTTGCGGTGATTTTTGGCGGTGGCGTGGGGTCGGGTTCGACGCCGAAAATCAAAGTCGCCGTGATTGACGAGGTCGACACCGAATCCAGTCGCCGATTGGTTCAATCGATTCGCGAAACACCTTCCCTGCGTTTGATGCGCGACGATGCACCGGCGTCGGTCGCGCGAACGCAGGCGGAACATTGGGTGCGCGGCGGTTCGATCACCTTGGCCATTGTGGTGACGCAAAAGGATTCCCGTTTGGCCATCGATTTGTTGGCCGATTCGTCGGATCAAGTCGCCCCGCAAGTGACGTCGGCGATTGTGACGCGTTGTTTGGCCGCGACGGGCATTCATGACAACACGGACATTGATTTTCGAAACACCGCGGGCGTTGATCCGGCGTCACCACCGGAGCGTTTCGCGGCGTTGCCCAGCGCCGACGGCAGCATGCCCGGCGGGATGATCGCACCACCCCGTTCGATGCTGCAAACCCCGCTGGTCGATCCCCAAACGCTGGTCAACATTGTCGACGTGTTGGGCGAGGGAAAATCAAGTCCCGTGATCAGCATGTATGCGGCGGGAATCGCCGTGATGTTCTTACTGTTCGGCGCATCCGGCGGCGGCGGCGCGCTGCTCGAAGAACGCGAAAATTCAACGCTCGATCGTTTGTTGTCCACTCGCGTCACGATGGACCATCTGTTGTTGGGCAAATGGTTTTATCAATCGGCCTTGGGGATGGTCCAAGTCAGCGTGATGTTTATTTGGGCACAAGTCGTCTTTGGCGTCGACCTGGTCGGACATTTGGACGGCTTTATCGTGATGACCGTCGTGACGGCGGCCACGGCGGCGGCACTGGGCCTGATGCTCGCGACGCTGTGCAAAACACGCGGCCAGTTGAACGGATTGTCGGTCGTGATCGTGTTGTCGATGTCGGCACTGGGTGGATCGATGGTGCCGCGGTATTTGATGAGCGAAGGTTTACGCGAGGCCGGTTTGTGGACCTTCAACGCGTGGGGCGTTGGATGGATACGACAAGGTTTTTTGGCGTGACTTGTCGGTGGGGACGTTGGCGCCGCAGTTGAGCGTCTTGATGGTGTCGGCGCTGGCGATGTTGGCGATCGCCCGGCTGCTGGCGGTGCGTTGGGAACGCGATTGAAACCACGCGGGTGAACCGGCCTCGATTGCTTTCAGTGCCTACTCGCTTTCAGTGCCTACTCGTTTTCGGGCTCATCCAAATGCGCTCGCGCCTCGTCGGCCCAGGGGCTTTGTGGCGACAATCGCACGAACGCTTTCCAATGCTCGCGCGCACGTTCAAATTCGCCCAGCCGAGTCAGCGTGCGGGCGATTCCGAAATGCACGTCCGCGTAATCGGGGTGCAGCGACAACGCACCCTCGTAAGCGGCGACCGCCAAGTCGTCACGCCGAGTTTCGGCCAACACGTTACCCAGACTGGCCCGCGCTTCGACAAATTCCGGGTCCAATTCAATTGCCACAAAATAACGTTCGCGGGCGGCAATGATTTCGCCGCTGCGATACAGCAATTCGCCCACTTGAAAATTGACGTCCGCGCGAGGTCCATCGCGTGCCAGCAAGGCGTGGCATAATTCGATCGCCAATTCCAAATCACCCGCATCTTCGGCTTCATAAATCTCGTCCAGCAGCGAGTCGGTCACCCTGGGCGCGACCGGATGGGTGACATCGCGAGGTTCATCGCCGATGAACAGCAGCGTGGGAGCCGGCGCCGATGGATCGTCGCCCGCCGCCGGATCGTCGCCCGCTTGCAATGAATCAAAATCAAAGCGCATTTGGCCGCTGGTATCCAGCAGCCCTTCGCCGCCACGCAGCAGCACGTCGCGGCCTTCAATCAAAATCGAAAGTTGATCCAGCGGACGTCGAATGTTGGGCAGGACTTCGACCAGGTCCACCAAGCGCTGTTCGATGGCTTTGGGACTGGCACCCGACGCGATCCACTGAGCCAAGCGTCGAGCGGTGGCGACTTCCGAAAAATCAAAATACGGTAGTTGGTGCAGCGTGCGGACCGCTTGGATCAGCCCCCGACGATGCCATCGCCGGATGACTCGGACCGACACATCCAACAATTCAGCCAACATCGCGGGTGTGTAATAACGACGCGTGGATTGTTCCGGGTCCACCAAGCCCAGTCGCTGCCAAAGATCGGCTTCGCTGACAATTTCCAAAAAGCCATCGGCGGCGGCGCGACGAATCTCCGGCGTCAACAAGTCAGCCTCGGCGATGGGTGCTTCATCGGCGCCGATAACGACCCAGTCCAAATCGTCGCTGTCGATCCCAACCACGGTGGCTTCAAAGGATCGCAGCACACGCGTGGCTTGGCGGCGATTCATGCCGCCCAGTTTGCCGATCAGGGCGATGCGTTTGAGGCGAACCGGATTTTCGGCCAGCGTGTCCGATTCGCCAGCGACCAGTTCCGATTCGCCAGCTTCGGAATCCGGATCGTCGGCTTCAATGTCCGGATCGTCGGCTTCAATGTCGGGATCGGCGGGTTCGATCATCGTTCCAAAGAGATTGCCGAGAACCAGATGCTTGGCGAGCATCCAAGAGGGTGACAAAAGTCGTTATTGTGATAGAAAGTCAGACGCGTCGGCAGTGGGTGGGACGGTCGCTCGTGATGTTCGCGTCGCGGGAGGAAAGTCCGGGCTCCACAGGACAGGATGGTCGATAACGTCGACCGGCCGCGAGGCTAGGGCAAGTGCAACAGAAAGCAAACCGCCGAACGGTCCGATTTCCGGACGCGTGGTAAGGGTGAAACGGTGCGGTAAGAGCGCACCAGCGACCGGCGTGATCCGGTTGGCTGGGTAAACCCCATCCGGAGCTAGACCAAACAGAACGAAACGTTTCGCCTTGGCGAAACGGCGACGCGGTCCGCGTCGCTGGACGTTCGGGTAGGTCGCGATGAGGCGACGGGTAACCGTCGTGCAAAGATCAATGGCCGTCATCGTCGGTGTCTCCCGTGCGGAGCGTCGACGGGACAGAACCCGGCTTACAAACCCACTGCGACGCGCTTTTTCGAAACTGTAGCAACGGACGATTCATGAACCCTCCGCCAATCGATCGTTTGTTGTCCTGGCTGGATGAATGCACCGGGGAAACGATTTGGCCCGTGCATTATGCTCGACAACGCGGCATCCCCGAATCGTGGATCGACGAAATTGCCGACGCGCACGAATCGGGTTTTCGCGACGACCGGGAAACGATTTACCACAACGAAAAAGTCGTCAACCAATTTCATGGCATCACCGACAGCGACTTGGCCATCAAGATCGCCGCGACCATGGGGTTGGACACCCGCCAAGTTCGCGCGGCGTCACGAGGGCGGATCGATTTGGTGCGGCAGATCAAGGAATTGATCGAAGAAGGCTAATCGCGTTCGCCACCCGCTTCGTCGGGAATCGGTCGACCATGCGGGTCAATCGAAGCGGCCGTTTGTTGATCCAAACGCTTGCGCATACCCGGGTCGGTAAAATGCTCCAGCTTCTCGGCCTTGTCATGCAAACGTTCGGGCGCGATGCCCGCGTGATCGGACAAATACGTTTCCCACAAACGGTGCGAGCGGACCAAGTCGGTCGCCCGTTTGGAACCCATGCCGGTCAACCGAATCGCTTCGCCAATTTCTTCCACCAAACCGTCGGCTAACAACTGGGCAATGCTGCGGCGGATCCGTAGTTCCGGAATCATCAATTGGTCACTCACGCGGCTGATCGAAACCGCCGACGCGTCACCCGCTTCGCGAAGCCGGAACAGGAACGCGAGGACGTCGTCCAGCATGATTTGTTGGCTCAAGCGTCGCTGCCGTACAAAACGCGGGATCAAACCTTCGTGGGGCGCAAAGAACACCGCCAGCGAAAACAACAGGCCCGCGGCGATTGCCATCCCGCCGGCCGTCTTGGCGCTTTTCAGACCCAATTGAGGCGGGATCGCGATCACACCCAAGTGACCGATGACCGCCGTCAAGGCGGCGATGATGCAACCCACGACCAACAGGTGACTCAGCCGCGTGGTCAACAGCGATGCCGTGGCCGCCGGCACAATCAACATCGCGACCACCAACACACTGCCCACGGCTTCAAAGGACGCCACCGCCGTGACCGCGACCATGATCATCATCACGTAATGCAACAAGGACGCCGAAAAGCCCGTGGCACTGGCCAGTGCCGGGTCGAAGCAAAACAACTTCAGTTCTTTAAAAAAGATCATCACGAACAACAAATTGATCAGCGTCACCCCACCCAACGTGAGCGCCGATCGGGGCACCCACAGCGATCCCACCGCGATTCGATCCAGCGGCGTCATTTCGATATTGCCCATCAAGACGCAATCGACATCCAAATCGATTTGGTCCGCCGCGCCGACCAACAACAGCAAACCCAGGGCAAACAGGGTCGTAAAGACGACGCCCATCGATGCACCCTCGTCGACCCGCCCGACGCGGCGTACCCATTCGGTAAAAAAGGCCGTCAGCACACCCACAATGACGGCCCCCAAAAACATCGGCAAACTGGATCGCGACCCGGTCCACAAGAATGCCAATGCGATTCCCGGAAGCACGGCGTGCGAAATTGCGTCACCAAGCAGACTCATCCGCCGCAACATCAAAAACGTGCCCAACAAGGTCGACGACACCCCGCAAAGCACACCGACAACAATGATCCAACCATCCAGCGGCCAACTCCAAAACATCAATCCAGATCCTCACTGGCTTGTTTTTGGATGACATCGTCTTTAGATGGTGCGTGCGGATTGATGGGCATCGGCGAATCGACTTCATCCAGCATTTGTCGCAGCCGCGCGACCAGCTCCGGTTCAAGCACATGTTCAATTCGATCGGCCTGACGATCCACACGTGCCGGTGCGACATCGGCCTGGGTCATCAAGTACAATTCCCACAAACGATGCTCACGCGTCATCCGCTCCGCCTCGACCATGCCGCGGGGGGTCAATTGATAGCCGCCCTGCCGATCAATGATCCACTGCGACGCGATGGCTCGCGCGAGCGTGCGGCGAAGATTCCCCACGCTCCAACTGCGTGCGTCCATCAATTCTTCAAAACGGACCAAGTCGTCCGCATGGCCTTCCTGAGCTTCGAACATCGCACGCAGTAGGTGTTGTCGCGCGACCGATCGGCGGAGCGAAAGGCGACGCAGCAGCCGGCCCACCCATCCTCGACGGGTGCCAAACAGCAAGCTCACCGCAAAACAACTGGAACAAACCAGGACGATCGTCGCCCCCGACGGCAACTTGGAATAAATCCCGCTGAGGATCGCGCCGATCAGGCCCGCCACCGCTCCGAACGTCGCCGCCAGCCAAGTCATCTTGCGAATGTCGTCGGTCCAAAACCGCGCCGACGCCGGTGGGATCACCAACAACGCGATCATCAAAACGATGCCAACCGCTTGCAATCCAACGATGCAAACGGCGATGACCAAACCCATCAACGCCAGGTCCAGGGCGATCACCGGAAAACCATTGCTGCCGGCAAAGGTGTCATCAAAACAAAGCAGAGTGAGTTCTTTGCGGAGCAAAATCAGGACGGCCAGCACGAGTGCGGAAACACCGACAATCCACTGTGCATCGGCCCGTCCCATCGACGCGGTTTTGCCAAAGATGAACGAATCCAACCCCGCCGCACCGGGGAATTCTTGACACAAACTCAGCAGCGCCACGCCCGCGCCAAAAAAAACACTCAGGACGATTCCCAGCGACGTGTCCTCTTTCAAGCGCGTGAAGCGGCCCAGCGCGAGCAGCACCAACACACCCAACAGCCCCGTGCCGGTCGCACCCAGCAGCAACCAGAGCGGCGATTTGGCGGCATCGCCGTAGCCCAACAAGGTCAGGATCAAAAACACGCCCGCGATGCCGGGGGTGGTCGCGTGTGAAATGGCATCGCCCAACAACGCGCGACGACGAAGCAGCATCATCGAACCGACCCAGCCGCTTGACAGCCCCAGCACCGACGCGGCCAAAACCACCACGCGTGTGTTGTAATCGCGAAGCGAAAGCACTCGCCACCAATCGTCCCAGCTCGACGCCAGCATCACATCGACCTTTCGCGACGCCGCATCGCCTCGGAGACTTCGTCAAGCAACGTCAATCGGCCGCCGTAGGTCTTTTGAAGATTTTCGGTCGTGAACACCTCGTCGACGGGGCCTTTGGCGACGATCCGCATATTCAGCAGGATCACGTGATCGAAATAGTCGGGTACGGTTTGCAAGTCATGATGAATCACCATCGCCGTCCGACCGTCGGCCTTCATGTGATCCAGGATGTCAACGATGGCGCGTTCGGTGGACGCATCGACGGCCGCGAAGGGTTCGTCCATCAAATATAAATCCGCTTGTTGCACCAGAGCTCGCGCCAAAAACGTGCGTTGTTGTTGACCACCTGATAGCTGGCTGATTTGGCGACGCGCCAAGTCCGCAATGCCGACCTGGTCCAGCGCCTCCATGGCCTGGTCACGGTGCCGCTTCCGCTCGGGCCAGCACCAGCCGATGCGGTGGTACAAGCCCATCGTGACAACATCCAAAACGTTCACGGGAAAATCCCAGTCGACGCTTTCACGTTGCGGCACATAACCAACCCGGTCGCGGTTCTGGCGGTACGGTTTTCCGAAGACTCGGACTTCGCCCGAAGCGACGGGGATTAAATCCATGACCGCCTTGAGCAGCGTGCTTTTGCCGGCGCCGTTGGGTCCCACAATGCCGACCAAGCTGCCCGGCGGGATTTCAAATTCGACATCCCAAATCACCGGTCGGCGATGGTAGGCGACGGTCAGATCATCGACGGCCAGCGGACAATGGGCGGCGTCCAGCGCTGTGTGATTTTGGGCGGCATCCGCCGCGGGTAGATTTCGGGAATCGTTCAACCGCGTGTCCCCGCTGGCGAAGCGGAAGTTTCAACCTGCGAAGGGTCTGGGTTCGCACTTTCAACCTCCGCACCGGTTTGCTTGCCCTTTTCGGCCAGCCATTGCCGCATGCCACCCGGTGGCACGTCGCCACCCAATGCTCGCGCGACCAGCGTCGTGTTGTGATCGATCATACCGATGTAGGTGCCTTCGTAGGTGCCCTGTCGACCCATTGCATCGGAGAACAGTTCGCCGCCCCGCTTGACGGTCAGGCCGCGTGATGCGGCCCCTTCGATCAACGCATTCATGTTTTTGGGCGAGACACTGGATTCGACAAACACCGCCGGAACTTGATCGTCGACCAGGCGATCGACCAATTCGTTGATGCGTTTCAGCCCCGCTTCGGAATCGGTGCTGATTCCCTGGACACCTTGCACCTCCAAACCATACGCCCGTCCGAAATAGCGGAATGCGTCATGCGAGGTCACCAACAAGCGGCGGGACTCGGGAATGGAAGCCACGGTTTGTTTGGCATATTCGTCAAGCGCCCGCATTTTCTGTTGCAGCTCGGTGGCGTTGGCCTGGAAGGTTTCTGCGGCGGCGGGACGCAATTGTGAAAGCGTTTGGACAATCACGGGTAAGGTTTTTTCCCACAACGAAACATCCATCCACACATGGGGATCGGGAAGATTCTTATCGGGCTCGTTGAACAGCAGATCATCTTTGGCCAACCCATCGGTGATCGCGCGGACGGGCTTTGAGTTCGCGAGTTGCTCAAGCTGTTTTTGCATGCGGCCCTCCAACATCAGACCGCTGTAAAAAACCGCGTCGGCCTGCAGCAGGTTTTGCATATCGTCGCGGGTGATCTGATACGAATGTGGGTCGACGCCACTGCCGCACATCGACACGACTTCGATTTGGTCGCCGCCGACTTGACGGACCAGATCGGCGACCATCCCCACCGTGGCGACGACGCGGGGATTGTCGCCAGCGGGCGGCTTGGAAGTGCCATCGGCCTGTCGCTGGCAACCCACGATGCCGC
>JBCCRW010000054.1:0-19498 GCA_039201055.1 Planctomycetota bacterium
CGGGGGAGAGGGGCGGGGGTGAGGGGGCACAAAACTTACGCGAGCCAAATCTGCCACAACCCCGACTTTTTGATCAGCCCAGGCCAAGCGTTTGGAAAAACTCCTTTCCGCCTATTCTCCAGCCAAAAAGCGTTTCAAAAACGCTTCGTCAGTTAGACGAGAGACAGGCATGTTATCGAGAGGAAATTTTTTTGTCGTTGCCCAATGATGTTCGCGTTCGAGTGTCCGAAAATAGAAGTCCCATTTTGCGGGGTCTCGCGATGCGAGCTTAGCGAACATTTCTTCCACCGTCAGAAGTTCCGGCATCCCCGTTTTGGGGCCGATCGCCGTCAGCCTCCAAATTGGAGAAAAAGTATTGCCGTCATTCGACGTAGTACTAATGCTCGCGTCCTTCACACGAAATGTGTCGGCATCCATCTTCATCAAATTTCGTGTGAAGTGGCCCTTCCCAAGCGTGTGAAAACCGACGTCCCAGCGAAGCTGTACATCATCGCCAACAAAGCGTATCTCCTTGGAAATCGCGTTGGAGGCGTGTGTTGCAAGCTCGCGAAACTCATTCGCACTTTCGCCGATTGAGACGGCTCGTAAGAAAAGCGGGCGAACCCGGTAGTCTTCAATTGGAAGAACGTCGAACGCTTTTTCGATCGTCCGAATCTTGCGGCTCGAGTGGGATTGAAAGTTTCGAGAGCGAGTCAATTGCCCATCGGCGTACTGAATCGCGTCCCAGTCGACCTTTGCAGCCTTATTATCGGGTGCAACTTCTTTCGATTGCTTGACATACAGTAATCGTTCACGGTCCGCATCGAACCGAAGTCGTATCTGATTGTGTGATAAAAGAACTTCTTTTTCACGATTCTTATCGGTTGTCGGACGTTCAAGAAGTCGCTCGGAGACTCGCAAAGTAGTGTGCACTCAACCGAACCGGCGACGAATCCGTCTTTAAGTCGGTGGCATCGAACAGCATCACGAATCCCTCCCACTCACCCGAGTCCTTGCTCCCGTTTCCAGTACCGGAATCTTTTGCGGCAACGAATCGCACAATCGAAGGAAACACCTCTATCGGCGATTTCTCATCAATTCGTAATGGGATACTATCGAACACCTTGCCAGTTTTATCAGTAAGCTTCAGCAAGCACGACTGAGGGAGGTTTGAAATTTGATCCGCCCGAACCTCGGCGGAGAACAAGTCATCTTGCATGCGACTGATGGTCAGAAACTCTTTTGATCGAAGGAGCTGAACGTCAACACTCGACGCCGCTACGTCCCGACTGCGTTTTATCCGTATCGGTACCGAAACGGTTTCCGCAGATTCGCTTTTCAATTCAAGCTCCAGTCGCCGCTGCACAAAGGCGGCATGTCCATTTAAATCGAATCTGATCGCAATCCTGAATGCCCGCGACTCACCTTCAAACGCGTCAAAACCCACGGCATAGGTCGGCTTGCCAGATGCCGGTGGAACTTCGACCTTCGCCTTGAATCGCTTCGTCTGGCCGACGCCGACGGTTCCTTCCTGTGGCGAGACGGCTAAACAGGCACAACCTTCAACGATCCGGTCGAATTTAAGTTCTCTCCGAGAGGCATTTGTCAAATCGAAAACGACCTCCACCGCCTGCCCGAGCTCTGTATCGCCTGCCTCGATCAATACGGGAAACGGGCGGCCCGCGATCGGCTCTTCGAAGACGCCAATTGGAATTTCGTCGGCTGCATGTACGGAGAATCCGACCATGCAAAGATACGAGTAGAAAAAGAACTTTCTACAAAAAGAGCGCCGTACCCCATCGCTCCCATCAAAGAGAACCAACCCTTGGAAATACATGATGTTCTCCAGAATCGTTTTACGCACCCGTCATGCACGAGGCTACGGTTTCCGTCTTACGCGTCAAGACGCAAACGCCTCCATTTTTTTTCGGAAAAGACAGACAACCGTTCACGGCTGTTTTTTTACGGTTTGTAGTCCCCAACGAGATCATCGGACATTCAGTTGAACCTTCACCGACGCCGGGAAACTTAGTTCGGGATCGGATCGGGCTTCAAATTGTTGGGCCAGGTGACCGATGGTTCGCTTGACCACGCCTTGGAACAAAACCTGGTCGCCGGACCGAATCACAACGGGCTGATCTAAATCAAACATCCGGTCGTCCAAATAGACGATGACCTCGTCGACAGTCTCGGTTTGGATTTCAATGCTCTGCCCGTTGATCGAGGCAGTGATTTGCGTCCCCGCTTTCGCAGCATCCGGCGGAACGCCCAGCCAATAAAGTTGGTCATGGAGCACATCGTCTTGTACCCAAACGATCCGCTCGGGCACTGCATCGCGAGTGTGTTTGGCCGTCCAGGGTAAAGCGATGGAATCTTCACGATTCATCCAGTGGCCGTAGCCGGGAAAGATTTTGACGAAGTGCTTGTAGCCATCCGGATCGGCCATTTTCAATTCTTTCAATTTGCGTTGCCAGTTCGACGCGATTTCGTTCCGTTTGTAGGCCTTGTCCTTGCCACCCATCAACAACGCGAAGGGAACGTTGCGCAAACCCAGTGGCGACGTCTCGTTGGGATGCCCCGCCATCGTCGCGGCGGCCGCCCAGCGATCGGACATTCGTGGGGCAAGCTGGTAAACGCCGTCGCCACCAGCGGAATAGCCCATCAAGTAAACACGGTCCCAACGGACGTCTTCAAAGGCAACCATGTTTTCGATCAAGCGAACGAATAGCGAATCAATGTGCCCTTGATGCCACAAGTTCCAAGTGTCCGTTGGTGCTCGCGGTGCCACATAAACACCCTCATCGACCTGGTACAAACGTTTTTGGTTTTCCCATTGGCTGTCGTTGACGGCAGGCGGTGCGCCACCACCACCGTGCATCGAGATGTAAAGGCTGCGGCCGCCATCGGGCTTGTCCCCAAAAACTTTGTAGGCAAACGGCATCCGGTGGGTTCCCTGAACCAGCACTCGATCCTCCATCTCTTTGGCTCGCGTGCGACGCAAGCGTTTGAGAGGATCTTTGGCCAGGGCCTCGCGCGCCTCGGCGACTTCACGGGAATTCAGCGCAATGTCCGCGAATGGCTGCTGGGCAATGGCTTCCCATTCGGATTGCGGCCGCGACAGAAACGATTTCAATCGGTCGATGGCATTCGAATCGTAGGCACGCATCGGAAAGTCTGCTTCGTAGCTTCGATTTGATTCGAATAACGCCACCATGTTTGCCAAGCGTTCGGGGTGATCGTTGGCCACATCCTGCGCCTCGGCGGGGTCACTGTTTAGGTCATACAATTCCCACGCTCCGGCGGCTTCGGCTTTGCGATTAAGCTTTCGCCGAACGGCCTTCCAGTCGCCCAAGCGAATGGCCGCCTGTCCGCCGTAGCCCGCGAAGTTCCAAATCAACGGACCCGTCCGTGTTGAATCCTGGCCGCGCAAGGCCGGATTCAAATCGACGCCATCGAGTTGTTGTTCCGGCAATGCCGCGTTGGCAATCTTCGCCAGCGTCGGGAACCAATCGGGGAAATACGAAGCGAAAGAGCTTGTTGATCCCGGCTGAATCACGCCCGGCCAGCGGACGATGCAGGGGACCCGAATACCGCCCTCGTCAACGCTTCCCTTGTGCCCCTTTAGACCTCCGGTGGAATTGAAAAATTCGCATCCGGCGCCACCGATATGATGCTTTGGATTCGGGCCTCCGTGCGTGGGTCCGTTGTCAGACGTGAACACGACGATGGTGTTGTCGTCCAAGTTGTGTTGTCGCAGCCGTTCAAGGATGGTGCCGACGTGTTCGTCCAAATCCGAAATCATCGCCGCATACGCGGCTCGCGGGCGCGGGTGCGGCAGGTATCCGTTGTCACCGCGGTAGGGCCCGTTTTCGGCATCCCATGCTTCCGGATACGTGTCGATCCACGTTTGCGGTGGCTGCATCGCGACGTGCGGTTCCACGAACGGCAGGTATAAGAAAAACGGTTCGTCGTGATGTTGATCAAGGAACTCGAGCGCTCGTTCCAAAATCAAGTCGGGTGCATACACTTCGCCGCGATAGTCGTCCGCGTTGACATCACCGGTGAGCTGGCGACGATGACCCGGGATCGGCGATGAATTGATAGGAAGCTGCGTTTCGTCGTCATCCAAAAACGGCGGGTAATAACTGTGTGCATTGCGTTGGCAGTTGTACCCGAAGAACCGATCGAAGCCCTGCTTGATGGGCGAACCCGATGTGTCGGTGGGGCCGAGTCCCCATTTGCCAAAGCCGCCGGTCGCATAGCCCGCCTCGCGGAGGACTTCGGCGATCGTGACGATTTCACTCGTGATGGGCCACTGGCCGGGAAACCGCCGGCCGTTGCCGGACTTTTTGTTGCCACGAATTTCCGCATGCCCCAGATGCTGCCCCGTCAACAACGTACACCGCGCCGGCGCACAAACGGGGGCACCGGAGTAGTGGTGGGTCATTCGCAAACCGGACTTGGCGAGCGAATCGATGTGCGGTGTGCGGATCTTGGTTTGGCCGTAGCAGCCCAGTTCGCCATACCCCAAATCGTCCGCCAAGATGAACACAATGTTGGGTGGCTTGGATTGGGCGGCTGCCGTCGTGGGCACCGCAAGCTGTGCCACCAGGCATCCGCAAAACAAGAGCACGCGGGTCGCAAAGCAACGAAACCGGAAAAACATGAATTCGAGAATCAGCAAATGGGATCGATTTTGAACAAGGACAAAGGCGGTATGCCAAAACGCTACAGCATAACCGCAAGTCGTTTGCTGATCGCGTGTCGATGCCGCGTCGCCGCGCGTTACAATCCCCGACGAAAGTCTCTTTGCGCGATTCCGGGCGAATGACCAAAACCATCGAAATTTTTTCCAGCGGCGACACGCGGTGCGTCGATTTTTCCGCTGCCCAATTCCCGTCGCGGCTCCAGCCGCTTGGCGGATCGTTGCAAGCCCTTTGTGAAGACGCGACGCACTATGGGTACGTCCATTCGGGCACACTGAATTTGAACTTCCAAGGGCGGACGTTCGCGGTGGGAGCGGGCATGTATTTTTGCGTTCCCGGATCGGCGACCGTGACTTGGGAATCGAATTCGCATTCACCGGGATCTGGTTTCGTGGCTAGCCGGCTCGAGTTCAACGGCCTGTTTCAAGTTGGGGGTCCCATCGAAACCATCGGGCGTCTTCGCTACATCGATGGTTGCAGCGATACGCTTTTGATTTCGCCACCGGTTCTGGGCGATCCGTGTTTGAATTTGCTGTGCATTCCCCCGCAAACCCGGCAACGTTCACACACGCATCCCAGCGAACGATTGGGCATGATCGCATCCGGACACGGTGTCTGCAAAACACCCGCTGGCGATTTGCCGCTGGCACCTGGGGACCGCTTTTCGATCCCCGCCGATGGCCGGCACAGTTTTCACACGCAAGCGGAAGCCTTGCGGGTGATCGCGTTTCATCCGGACAGCGATTTTGGGCCGACGCATCAAAACCATCCGATGATTAACAAGACCATCATCGAAGGTCGATCGGCGGCCGGTCTGACCTCATGAAATGTCCCGAGTGCAGTCGTCAGCATCCGGCAAGCCAGGGACCAAAGTGTTCGGTGTGCGGCTACTCCTTTGTCTTTAGTCCGAAAGAGTTTTTCGATCGCGGAATGACGGATGGCAAGTTCCACGCCGCGATGCGTTCGGCCAGTCGCGCCGGCACCTTGTACTTTACAAAGAACCAGCTTTACGGTGCGTATTGTCGAAAAATGCGGGCCGATCGAGTGTCGTGGATCGCATTGGCATGCACGGCAACAACGCTCGCATTCATTATGTTTCTGACGGCGTTTTGGGTGCCTTTGGCAATTGTCTGCATGTTGGTGCCCTACTTCATCTACGTGGCATGCACGGTGAGCGCGAAACCCATGTCGATGAAGCACTTCATGGGTTTGGTCGATCGCTGGCAAGCCGCCGGAAAACCCATCGAGCGCTTGATCGATGGGCCAACGCTGCATGATCCGCCGCCGAGTTCATCGGAGTCGGATTTATATGACTACGGCGTTGAAAAGATTCTATTGGTCCAGCGAGACGAGTTGGTGGATTGGTTTGTGCTCAATCACATTCACGCCGAACAACGCAGTTTGGTGATCGCCGAGAGCGGATATCCGAAATACTTGTTGCCGACGGCCGAACGTTTGCTGCGACAACGTCCGGATTTGCCCATTCATTTGTTGCACGACGCGACGCCCGAAGGCATGGGCATGGAAGGTCGTTTGCCCGATGTGCCTTTGCCGACGGCCGGCCACCCCGTGTTGGATCTCGGTTTGACGCCCGGCGTCTTCCAGCGACTGCGTCGCACGTCGGTGATCGATCGGAAAAACCGGGGTCGCGAGTTGCCCGTCGACGTGTTGCCATTGACGACGCTGGCCACCGGCATGGTGATCGCCCAGCAGCGTGGGGAAACGATTATCGAGTTCCTGAGCGGGGATGGTGACGGCGACGCCGATGGTGATTTTGGGTAACCGGTGATGGAGGCACTGTTGGGTTGGATCGAGCCGGTCGCTGGTGACACGCAGGACGCCAGCCCCGACATCCGGCGGCGGCTGAAGCAAATGGCGGCGTGCATGACGCATCGTGGCAAAATGATCACGGACGACAGTTCCCATGACTGCGCTACGCTCGCGTGCATTTCCCACCAGAAACAACCGTCGATCTTTCATTCCGCCGCAAAGGACTCACGCGGCCGCCCGCAATGCTCGCTTGCCTTGGCCGGACACCTGTGGCCACTGTCGGGTACCGCCCAGCAACAAGCTCAGTCGTTGCAAAACACGCTGGATCGATTCACCCGCGATGGTTGGGACGCGTTTTCCGGCCTGCGCGGCAGTTACATCATCGCCCTGTACGATGGCCGTGCCCAGCGTTTGCACTTGATGCGGGACGCGGCCGGTACCCGCACGATGTACTTCGGAAGGACCGCCGGTGGATGGGCCTTCGCGTCGGAGCCCAAGGCGATTTTGAGCGATGCGAGCTTTCAAAAAACCTTGCGTGCCGCGGGCGTCGCGCAGTTTTTATCGTTCAGCTTTACGCCGGGCCAAAACACCTTGCTGGAGGATCTTTTCGAAGTGCCCTCCGGTCATGCGGTCAGTTTGAAAACGCATGGCACATCGGGCAAACCATTTTCACTGCACCGTTTGTTTGATTTCGAACAGCACGAAGGACGTTGGAGCTGGCCGCCCAACGAGATTGACGATCGCGAGTGGATTCAGCGGACTCGAAATCGAATCGAAAACTCGGTCGCCCAGCGTTTGCCAAAAGGCGAACCGGTGGCGGTGTTTCTGTCGGGCGGTTTGGACAGCAGTTTGGTCGCCGCCGAGGTCGCGCGGCAACACGATCATCGCGTGCTGACCTTTGCCCTGCATTTTGGCCCACGCCATCAGCATGAATTGGACTTCGCACGCATGGTGGCCGATCGCTATCGCACCGAACACCATGAAGTCGCAATCCAGCCCAGGCATTTTCGCAAACGCTTTGCCGAGATGATTTGGCATTTGGATGAGCCGATCGGGGACCCGATTACGCAGCCAAATTTTGAACTCGCGCGCCTGGTGTCACAGGATGTTCGTTACGTGTTCAACGGCGAGGGTGGCGATCCGCTGTTTGGTGGGCCCAAGAACTTGCCGATGATGATCGCGCATTGGTACGGCATCGATCGCGGTCAGCGGTTTCGCGAGCGGGCGTACCTGGCGTCGTATCGTCGGGCGTACGAGGAATGGGATCATGTCTTGCACCCACGGCTACGAAGCCAAATCGATCCGGTGCGGGATCTGGAAAATGTTTTGACACTTTTCTTTGACGATTCGCCGCTGCGTTCGTTCTTGAACAAGTTGATGGCGATCAACATTCGGCTCAAGGGCGGGCACTTGATCCTGCCCAAGGTTGAACGGATGCTCGCGGCATCGGGGCTGACGCCACTGGCTCCGTTGTTCGACCAGGACTTAATCGTGGACAGTTTCGAAATGCACCCCACGATGAAACTGCGTCACGGTGTTGAGAAGTGGATTCTGAAGCGTGCCTATGAGGACTTGCTGCCGCGGCAGATCATCGAACGACCCAAGAGCGGGATGCGGGTGCCGGTACACGCTTGGTTTCGCCGCGACATGCGTCGCTTTGCAAAGCGAATTCTGTTATCGCGTCAAACTCGCCGGGCGGAGTGGTTGGATCCGGATCGGATCGAGCAGTTGTTTCGGTACGACACCGAACAGGCGACCGGACGGTACGGCATCCGCTTATGGATGTTGCTGACACTGGAAGCGTGGCGGCGAACGTTCCTAAGTTCGGTTTCGCGTGTCTAAGAAACGCAATTGATCCCGCAACACTTCGACCCGCGGCATGGCCACGCCGGCCGTCTTGGCCGCCACCAGTGGTGCTTCGAAAATGGCCTGGATTTCCAAGGGCCGGCCAAAACGATAATCCAGCCGCATGCTACTGTCATACGGGACCATCGTGATGGTGGACTGAATGGTTTGCTCCTTCATCGATTCGTCAATGTCGTGCCCCAGCGTGATCGCCGCAGCGGCAACTTCGTCGATCAGCTCGCGGGCCAATGAGAGCGTCGCGGGGTCCTCGATCAGTTCCTTGGAACTGGCGTCCAGGATGACCGACAGTCCGTTGAAGGGAATGTTCCAGAGCAGCTTTCGCCAGCGGACACTTGCCATGTCCCCGGACAACTTGACTTCGATGCCCGCGGCGGCCAATTCATCGTGCGTTTGTTGCGCGATGTCGTCGACATCGCGGTCCAGGCAACCGAAAACGATGCGGCCATGATCGAGGTGTCGGATGTGACCGGGACCGACCTTGTTGCTGCACAAAAAACAACATCCCGTCAGCACTCGATCCGGTCCCACGACGTTCGCCGATGCACTTTCAATGCCCAGACCGTTCTGCAGCACCAGGACTCGGCCGCCGCCCGAGGTGGGTGCCGACAGCAGGCTTTCAAGCAAATGGTTTTGGGTCGTCTTGAGTGCCACGATCGTGACATCACACGGTGGCATTTCGCTGGTACTCGCGTGGGCGTGCACATCGGGCAATTCAAAATCGCCCCAGCGACTTTCGATTTTCAAACCCTGCTGGCGAACGTGGTCATAGTCCGAGTGCAATAAGAAATGCACCTCGTGTCCGGCACGGGCAAGCATCCCGCCGTAAAGTCCGCCCAGTGCGCCGGTTCCCAGGACTGCGTATCGTTGCCGCTGTGTCATGCCGTTTTGAATTAAAGATCCGTCGGGAAAAAAGGGTCAGGTACCTTTTGGTCGGGAAAAAAGGGTCAGGTACCTTTTGCCGGGAACCGGCCCTCCGGGTGCTTCGAAAAAATGGTACCTGACCCTTTTTTCCCGGCCACCACTTAGGGAGTCGATTCGAAATCGGCAAACGTAACGACCATTTCGTCTTTGGCAAGCCGGATGGTTCCCGGATAGTGCTTTGCCACCACACGCACATCGATCGGCTGCTCGGATGCATCAAGCGGATTGAAATGTGTGACTAGCAATTGCACCGGGGCGGCGGCGGCGGCGATTTGCGCCAAGCATGACGTGTGGGTGTGGCCGGTTTGCCGCGCAAGCGATTCAAACGCATCGGAAAAGTTGCATTCATGAATCAACAAATCGGCACGGCCGGCAAAGTCCGCGAACGCCTGGGACGGATCGCCTTGGGTATCGGTCGCGTAGACCAGGGTGCCACGGGGCCGCGTGCCTTCGATGCGATACGCCACCGATCCACCGGGATGGGTTTGTTCCCGCAGGGTCACTTTGGCAAAGGGCAAATTCAACACTTCCCCGCAATCGTCCACCGGGTGCCATGTGATCGGCAATTGGGCGGGAAAAATCGTCGGGTGTAACAAGTGTTCCCGCACGCCGGAAAGGTGCTTCCTTAAACCCCAAACGTGAAATGAATCCAGCGGCCGCTGATGCACGATGTCCAGCAGCGCCGTGAGCCCGAAGGTATGGTCCAAATGGGCATGGGACAGCAGCAGATCGATACGATCATGCCGGATCAGCGGCGGCAGGCGGAAGATGCCGGTGCCGGCGTCCAGCAAAATCCCCCAGTCGGGCACAAAGAAGGCCGACGTGTGCCGGCTGGAACTGGGGTGATACCCGGCGGTCCCCAGACAATGAAGTGAAATCATGGCTGGGGACCGGGAGAGTGGCGGACGAAACGGCCGCCCGATTATACGCCAGCGAGACCTACAGGGTGATCTCGTCGGTCAACACAAATTCCGTAAACGGAACGTCGCTGCTCTTGCCCCGCGGCGTCATGATCGCCTGATACACGCGGTAGTCGATCGATTCCAGGATGAACCGAGTCGATCCATCGGCAAATCCCACATTGACGCCTTCGACATGAGCCGAGGACGGACGGGCGAGGTCGTTGAAGTTCAACGAGGTCATCTTTTCGACAAAGATATCCTCGGAAACACCACCGGTACCGCGGCCGTTGATCTTGTGCTTGGGCGCTTCAGCCAAAATCGTGGCCTGGATCAGCGTCCCCTTGAAGTTGTGGACATTGGCCGGAGCCGGCAGCAACGCGAGTTCGCGGTCCTCCAAGTGCCACACCATGCCGGCGCTGAAGGGCGCCGTTGCGACACCGTTGATGACGTCAGCGTCGGAGAAGTCGAAATCCAGCAGCGGCCCCGGAGCGGAGACCACGGTGGTCATGATGCCACCGTTTGCCGGCGGGGTGCCGTGGCCGTTGAAAAAGCCCGGAAGGTACCAAGGCATCGCCTGCAAGTTTTCGCTGAACAGCGCCGTGAAGCCTTGACCATCTTTCAGGTCATCCATCTTCAAACGCGGGCCCTGGGTCATGTAGGGGTGTGCGTTGGCCGGGTTGTCGCCCTCGGTGTAAGCCGCCATCGATGCGGCGTTGCCCTTGGTCGCGACTTCGTTGTGCGGGATCACGCCGCCGGCGGACCCGATGTTGGGAATGGGAGCGTAGCCACCCGATCCGGACGGACGCAGAAAGCTCATGCCGGTGTTGATGACGTAGCTGTTCAGACCCTGGTCGTAATCTTCGTTCGGGTTACTGGGGCACAAGAAAATCGCCAAGTTCGGGCTGGCCAATTTGTGGAAGTTACCGCCCGCACCGCTTTCGGCGCCGGGTGTCGATTGCAGCAGGGTGCCGGCACCGTCGGAGATGATTGGGTAGCGATCTTCGGACCAGTGTTCAAAAGTCGGCTGGGCATCCAACCACGGCAGCAAGCCGACGCCAAAACCGCCAACTTTGACGTGTTGCGGCACGGCACCGGCGAAGTTACCCGGGTCCGAAGGGTCCGAGGCGGTCGCGGCACCGGGCGAAAACTGGCCGTACTTGGCGATGTACGGCGGCAACTGGCCTTTGCTCAGTTCGTATTGGATACCCGCCAGGGCCAGATTCTTCGTGTTGACGCTGCACTGATTGCGGCGTGCCGCCTCGCGAGCCGCGTTGACGGCGGGGATCAGCAGCCCCATCAAAATGCCGATGATAGTAATCACCACCAGCAATTCGACCAGGGTAAAGGCGTGTCGGACGGTTCGGGACATCGGCGGCTCCGCTTAGATGGAAGGTTGAACGCTCCGGCGGGCATTCATGTGGAAAAGGTGAATGGATGTCCAGGCAAGCCCGTGCACGACGCAGCTCACGCAGACGAGAACAGAAAGCGCGATCGAAATGCAAAACCCGCACGCGAGTTCAAAAGATTTTCAAACTTTTTTCAAATCGGCTTCCCATAAACCCAATGCCGGATTGCGAATGAAATAAAACTCGCTGCCATCCACGTCGCGATGCCAGCCGTCATCGAGTTGATCCACAGGATATCTCGCCGCTAGCGCGTCGCAATCGCCGGGGGTGTATCCGACGCCGCGAATTTCGGCTTCGCTTAGCTTTCCGGCACCGTAAACGACTTCAAAGCGGCCCTCGGGACAGCCGTGAATCAGGTGGGCGGCGGCCGACAGGTTGTTCGCCAAGTCGTCATTTTCGGCCACCAAACGCATCGTCTCGGTTCGCGAGCGATAGCCGTACTTGCGAATCAACGCGTCGATTTGCGGGTCTTCGCCGAATTCGCCGACCGCCGGACCGATCACGGTCAGCCGCCCACCATCGGCGATCGCCTTGCGGGTGCGGTAAATCGATTTGTTGCCCAGCCAAGTGCTTTTGAATTCGTGCGGGTCCAAATAGGCGACCACGTGCTGGGGCGCGTGATCCAAGAAGTTTATGTTGACCGCACGGGCCAATTGGGCCGCTTGAAAAAACGTGTCATGATCGTCACCGATGAACAACCCGCGGGTGTGCAGCGAGCCATCGGCGGTCTGCTGAATGACCGTCAATGCGTACAGCAATGGCAGATTTTTGCAAAACTGATCCTGGGCGTAATTCAAAATCCTTCGCAGCGGCGTGTCGGCGACGCCCAAGGTTTGCTCGATGCCATAGACCGCCGATAGATAATGGCTCTCGTTGATGCCTTCGACGCCGCCGGTGCCGACAAAGACGTTTTTGTTGTAATTGGCCATCCCAATGACCTCGTGCGGCACCACTTGGCCAATCGAAAAGATCAAATCGTGGCTGCCGTCGCGAAGCAGCGAATTGACCTGTGCCTGCCACGGCCGCGCGTACAAACCATCGGTTACATCGGAGACAAATGATTCGGGCACCGTGCCCAAAGTCACCACGTCGTTTCGCCAATCGTGGTCGCGGAACAAGTCCTGCGGCACACCGGGAAACATGGATGCGATTTCGTCGCCGTGCATCGGGTAATGCGTCCCCAACGCGGGCATCACATCGGTGATCTTGTCGCCCAGCAATTCGTAGGTAAGCGAAGTGATTTCACCGGCACGGCTGTCGCGTCGAGTCCCGTCGGGTGGCAGCACCAAGATCCGCCGGCGATCACCGATCGCGTCAAAGACTTGCGTCAATGCCGAACGGATATCGTCGCTTTGCAGGGATGTTTGCGGGGACCCGAGCGCGAGATACGTGGTCATGTCGAATTTCCGTGTTGCCGATCCAAATTTCCGTGTTGCCGGACAAGGGTTTCGTAGGCAATGCCGGTGCCGCCAAATAGATCCAGTGCGCTACCGACGGTGAAGTCCAGACGGCCGTTGCTGGAGTTTTCCAGAAAGTCGATGTCTTGCCAGGAAGCGATCCCGCCCGCGTACACGACCTTGCGTCGCGAGTGCCGTGCCAGCAGTTGGGCTAATGCTGTATCGACGCCCCGGCACAAGCCTTCGACGTCGGCGGCGTGGACTAAAAATTCGTCACAGAAATCGGCAAGCCGGTCCAGCGTCTCGAGCGTGACTTCCAGATCGGTGATCGTTTGCCAACGATTGGACGCGACACGCCAATGTGGTGAATGGTTTGAGGTGTCCTCGCGGGCGGCATGGGAAGATGAACGGTGGTTGGCCGATTCGGAATCAGTCGACCGGCCCACGCGACGACAACTCAAGTCGATCACCAAACGCTCGCTGCCGATCGCCGCGCGGAGCGATTTCAAACGGTCCCATTGGAATTGATTTTGATCGAACAGGAACGACGTCACGATGACGTGGCTGGCACCGCGGTCCAGCCACCACTGGGCGTTGCCGAGCCCGATTCCGCCGCCGATTTGCAGACCTCCGGGGTACGCGCCCAGGGCGCGCAGCGCCGCGTCGGTATTCCCCGGGCCCAGTTGGATCACATGCCCGCCGCGCAGGTCATCGCGGCGATAACGATCGGCGTACCATTCGGGCGGCCGATCGGACACAAAGTTTTCTACCGGCCCGTTGTTTTCCACCGGACTGTCGTTTTCTACCGGCCCGTTGTTTTCCGCCGCACTGTCCACCAGCGTGCCGCCGACAATCTGCTTGACGCGGCCATCATGAAGGTCGATGCAGGGGCGAAACAGCGACACGCGCAAACCCGGCGGGGGATGGGGCTTCTGGTATAGTGCGGGGATGGCTCAATTCGAACTCCCACCGCGCGAATCGGAAAGGTCCCCTGAGCTGCGTTCCGTGCAATCAAGCTGTGTTCTGCGGAACCGAAGCTGAATCCCTTGCATCCGAAATCCCTTGCATCCGAAACTCAATCCACTGCATCCTAAGTTAAACCAACTGATCGAAGGGCTTCGCGCCCGGGTGCGTCGCTACGTCGTGATCGATTCGCTGCTGGCGGTCGCGGCGGTCATTTTGACGACGTTTTGGGCCGGATTCGCACTCGATTATTTGCCCGTACGCTTGGGCGGAACCGAGATGCCCAGCGCCGCGCGGGCGTTGATTCTGCTGTTGGCCGTGGGGCTGATCGCCTACCTCTTGCTGCGACAATTGTGGGGCCGGTTGAACACGCCCATGCCCGACGACGCGTTGGCATTGCTTGTGGAACGTCACCACCCATCCCTCGGCGGACGATTGGTCACCGCGGTGCAGCTGATGCGGGATGGCCGGCAGGGCGACGCGCACGCTCCCGATTTACTGATGCAGGTCCATGACCAGGCGACCGAGGCGATTGCCAGCGTGGATCCCGGCCGCGTCTTCGACCCCAAGCCGCTGAAGAAAAAGGCATTGGCCGTGGGGCCGCTGGCGTTGTTGGCGATCGGATTCGTTGCCTGGAACCCGGCCGGCTTCGCCCAGGCGGCATCGCGTTTGACACTGCTGTCCAACGACCCCTGGCCACGCCGCGCCAAGCTGGAAATGGTCGGGCTTGAACTGGCACCCGTGCTGCCCGGTCGCGAAGACGCGCCGCCCAAGTTGGTTGAATTCATCGACCAAGTCGCTCGACTGCCACAAGGTTCATCGCCCACATTGCGGATTCGCGCCGCAGCCGACGAATCCAAAATCGTGCCGATGATTTGCACGGTCTATTACGAGACCGAATCGGGCACGCGTGGCCAAACCAACATGCGGCGAATCGGGCGGGTTCGCGATGGATATCAAGCGTTTGTGTTGGACACGTCGCCGCTGGCGGCCCTGCCGGAATCGGTTTCCATCACCATCCAGGGTTTAGACGATCGACTGAGTGACTACATCATCGAAGCGGTCCCACCGCCGGTGCTGACCGAAACACTCGTCGATATTCGCTATCCGCAGTATTTGCGTTTGGATGCCGACCCCGCCGACGCGTCGCCGGATCGGACCCAGGATTATCAATCCGGCATGCGGATTCGCGAGGGCAGCCAGGTCACCTTGCGATCGACCAGTTCGACACCGCTCGGGGAGGTTTTGGTCGCCGTCAACACGCCCGGCCGCGACGCGGAATCCGAATTGCAGGCCGAGACACCCGAAACCTTTCGTTTACAAATCTCCGATGCGGGCGATGTTGCCCAGTTGATGCTGCCGGACATTCGTGAAGCCCAAACGGTTTCGTTGGTTCCCGTCGATCGCGACGGAATCGCCGCCCAAACGCCCTATCGATACTTCTTGGGAGTCGTTCGGGACGAGCCACCGGAGATTGACGTCAAGCTGCAAGGCATCGGCAACGCGATCACTCCGGATGCACGCATCCCGGCCAAAATCATCGCCACCGATGACTATGCCCTGCGCGACCTGAGCCTTTCGGCGCTGCTACAATCGGATGCACCGGAGCCGGATGGCGGGGAATCACCCGAGGATGCCGAGAACAATTCAGGGGCCGACGCGCCCGAGCCCGATCGAGATCCGCCCAGCCACACCCAACGCCCCCAAGTCGACCGCGATGGCAAGGCTGAAGTGGCCGTCGACCTGCGACAATTGGCCAGTCAACGCGACATTCCTCGACCCGCCATCGGATCGGTGGTGACCTTGGTGACCGAGGCACGCTACGGCTACGACATCGGCGAACCGCATGTGACGCGGGCAGAATTGATTCGCTTGAATGTCGTCACGCCCGATCAATTGCTGGCGCTGCTTGAACGACGCGAATTGGAAATGCGGGCTCGCCTGGAACAAACGGTCACCGAAACCACCTCGCTTCGCGATTCACTGGACCGCGTCCGCCGCGAAATCCAGGACCAAGTCCGCATGGCGTCCAGCGATTCGGATGCCGATGAACAGGACACTGGTGATCAGGACACCGGTGAACAAGACACCGATGAACAGGACACCGATGAACAGGACACTGGCGTGGAACCGGCGGATGCGACCGACCAACGCGCGATCCAGGTGTTGCGGTTGCGAATCCAACAGGCCGGTTTGCAAGCCAACAAAACCTCCGATGAATTGACCGGTGTCGTTCGCGGCATCGAAGATCTGCTTGAGGAACTGAACAACAATCGCGTCCAAACGGCCGACCGGCAAACGCGACTTCGCGATCAGGTCGCGCAACCCCTGGCAGGTGTCATCAGCGGCCCGCTGCAGGCCTTACGTCGACGGCTGGGCGACGTCGAAGACGGTTTGAACCCTCGGGTAAACGACGCAAGTTCAGATGGCAGCGATGTCGATTCCGCCAGTGTCGATGCAGATAGCAACCCGGCGGTGGTCGCCGCGGTCGATTCGGTGCGTCTGGCCGACGAAACGCTGCTCGGGCTGTCCGCGGTCCTGGAAAAAATGCTGGACCTGGAAAGCTTCAACGAGATCTTGGATCTGGTTCGTGGTCTGATTGACGACCAGGACGAACTGCTTGAAGAAACCAAGAAAGAACAAAAACGACGCATCCTGGATTTGTTCGATAATTGACGAACGATCAAAACATCAACTGAGGAGTCTTGTCGTCATGCCCGCTTGCGGCCCCCTTCCCCAAACGCCCTGTGCCAATCATCCCGCCGTGATGTCGACGACAGATCGGGCCGCACGACGGTGCATGGCCGCGTGGATGCTGCCGTGCACGGCCCCGCGGTTATTGGGGCGATGGGTTTGCGTCATTTTGCTGCTACTGGCCGGCGGTGTTGCATACGCACAGGATGCTGCACCGGAGACGCCCTTGCCAAAGCGACAAAGCAGCGTCGCCGAGCGGTACGAGAAGCTTGAGGAGCTGTTGCTGCGTTTGGCGGACATGGAGGCTGCGGAAAATCCCCAGCGCGCCGCGTTGCTGCGTCAGGCGGCCAAGCAAAGCCGCGACAAGTTTGTCCACAATCGGATGAAGGACGCCGCGGACCAATTGGAACAGCAACAGTACAAGTCCGCCGTCGACAATCAAACGCTGGTGAAAACGGAACTTCGATCGATCTTGAAATTGCTGCAAAGCGAAGATCGAGGCAAGCGGATTCGAGACGAAAAAGAGCGTTACAAGAAGTTGCTCGCCGATCTCAAACGCAACCTGAACAACCAGCGTTCCACCAAGGCCCGCACCGAGGGCGGTGCGAAACTGGAAGACGTCAAAGAGCAGCAAAAATCGGTGACGCGGCGCAGCCAATCGGTCGCCGAACGATTGGCGGAGGAAAACGGCGAGGACCCCGCCGAGTCCAGCCGCACTCCGGGCACCGAATCGTCGGAGAAACCCAGCGACGGTAACAAGCCGGACGGCAAGGATGCAGACGAAGACGGAGATAAGAAGGACGGAGACAAGAAGGACAGCGACAAGAAGGACAGCGACAAGAAAGACGGAGAGCAAAAAGACGGCGAGAAGTCCGACGGCTCCAAAGACGGCAAGCCACAGGACGGCAAGCCACAAAAGGGCAAACCCAACGAGGGAAAATCGAAGGATGGAAAACCCCAGGACGGCAAGTCACAACAACAACAAGGCCAACAGCAACAACAACAAAGCCAACAACAACAGCAACAGCAACAGCAAGGCCAACAGCAACAGCAACAACAAGGCCAGCAACAGCAAGGCCAGCAACAGCAAGGCCAACAACAACAAGGCCAGCAACAGCAGAGCCAGCAACAGCAGAGCCAGCAACAACAGCCGCAAACGCCCGCCCAAGATGTCCAGCAGCAGTTGGAAAAGGCCATCGAACAGATGAAGCAGGCCGAAAAAGAGCTGGACGAATCCAAACGCGACAAAGCCATCGAGGCACAGCGGAAGGCCGAAGATCAACTTCGCAAAGCCATCGAACGATTGGAAAACATCCTGCGTCAGCTTCGCGAAGAAGAAATGCAACGCGAACTGGCTCGCATTGAATCACGCGTCCGGCGGATGCTGGCGATGCAAAAGCGAGTCCTCGAGGACACAATCGCCCTGGCCAAGATTCCACGCTCCCAACGCGGTCGTGCCGAAGACCTCAAAGCCGGAAAATTGTCTTTCGAGGAAAAAAAAGTCTCGGCCGAAGCGGATCGGGCCATGCTGATTTTGCGGGAGGAAGGGTCCAGTGTGGCCTTCCCCGAAGTCATGAAACAAATCCGGCAAGACACCGAAACGGCCGCCGAAATGCTTTCGCAGTCGAAGATCGATTCGCTATGCCAGGGCGTTCAGAACGACGTCATTGCCGGTTTAGAGGAAATGATTGACGCCTTAGTCAAAGCACAGCGGGATCTTGAAAAGGAGAAAAAGCAGCGTGAACAGGGGAAACCGCAGCAGGGGGGTGGCTCTCAGGAAAAACCGTTGGTCGAGGTCATCGCCGAGCTCAAGTTGATCCGTTCCATGGAAACTCGAATTCAAAAATCGACCCAGCGGTATTCCCAAACGCTAGACTCTGGTGAAACGGCGGCGGGTGAAGTCCTGCCGCTGTTACAAGATTTGGCGCAGCGGCAATCGCGACTTTACAAAATTACTCGTGACTTGGTGCTACGTCGCAATCAATAGCCGATGGGCGAAATTGGCCCACCACGCATTTGGAGTCCGCCTTGTTCCGGTTCGATTCAGTTTATTTTGATGGGTCCGTGCGTCCCGCACGCGTGCTGTGCTGCTTTGCCATCACCATCTTCCTAGTCGCCGGTGCTTCCAGCGTTTCGGCAACCGACCCGCTCGCTCGAGATGCGTCATGGACGGTTCCCGATGTCGACCAAATGGAGATGCGGGTTCGTGCATCCTTGGACCAGATGGGCGTCAAACCCGGCGAGATCGATGCGGTCGCGAAAGACTTTACCGATGCGGTTCGCCGCGATGACGCCGATGCACTGGAGGCATTCATCGCCGCCTTGGACGACATGCTGCCGATCGTCGATCGGCTGGTCGGGTTGTTGCGGACCGATCCGGTCGCCGCGGCAAGCGAACTGGATCCCGGAACATCGACCTACGCTTCGCTGGAAGCGATGCCGCGACCGATGCGGATGAGCATTCGTACGTGGTTGGGCCGCGAATTGGTACGCGAGCGATTGTACGATGAAGCGCTGCCGGTGATCGCCGAAGTGGACCCCACCGAATCGATCGATCCCAGTGCGGCATTGTTCTATCGCGCCGTCTGCTACCAGGCTTTGCTGATGAAAAAGGAAGCACTACGCGACCTGCGTGTGCTGCTGGAAAACGAAGATCAAATGCCGCGTCGGTATTCACGAACGGCCAAGTTGATGATCGCCGACATCAAGCCGATGAAGAAAGATTCGTTGGACGAAATTTCACGCTTGATGACGGACGTGACCCGGCGTCTGGATCTCGGACGAAGCGGTGAGCGTGTCAAAGAACGCGAACAGGAAATTATCGACAAGCTGACGAAATTGATCGAAAAGGCGGAAGAGGAACAAAAGCGTCAACAACAGCAACAACAGCAACA
>JBCCRW010000055.1:0-19485 GCA_039201055.1 Planctomycetota bacterium
CTCGAAGCCACCGGCACCGGAGTGTCCGCCGGTTCGGTGGGAAGGTCCCAGTGGATGATGGTGGCCGGTTTTTTGCTGCTCGGCTGGGTGCTGGCTCGGCGGACGATTCGCAACCGACGTACCAGTCGCATCAACAATCGAGCGGCTGAAAAAGAGCTGCAGCGGGCTCGCAACCCGGTGGCCCACAGCGTTCCGCTTTCGGACGCGCCACCGGATGTCCAGCGGTGGCAGGTTGCGTTGTATGAAACTCAGCGCGACCTAAGTGCCGAACTGGATACTCGTATCAGCGTCGTCAAGGCCTTGCTGGCACAGGTCGATCAGCTTTCCAGTGAGCGCGATTCGCCCAGCCGAAAACTGATTGTTGAACCCGAGTCGCGCGATCCGCCGCGCGGGTTGCCGGTGCTGTCGGGCGATCGGCTGCGTCGACACATCGCCGATTCACTCAAGCAAGGCGAAACACCCGAGCAAATTGCGGTGGCGACGGGAATCCCACTCGGTGAAATTCAGTGGACAATTGCCAGCATGACGCCAAACGCCAAGGTGCCCCAGGCTAGCGCGACCCCAAAGTAGCCCGCCTCTCCGAGGCGGAAATTTGAGTCTTTCAAACGATCAAAACAGCATCGGTGTGCGCTTGCCCACCTTCGCCGCATTGCAAGGGCCGCGTGGCTTGGTCGCTTCGGCCGGCCAAACCGACATCCATTGCCCATGTCCATCACGCTTGGCAAGATGCGTTTTGAACCGTCCCCGTGTGACCCGATCGAATGTTTTTCGAGCCACTTCCGGGCAATTGTTTTGATCCGATAAATGTCCCAGGCACACCCATTGTAGGTTGGGGCCGGCGGATGATTCGATCAGCCGTGCGGCATCCCAATTGCTCAGGTGCCCGCCGCGTCCCTCGATCCGCATCCGGATCGAATAGGGATACGGGCCTTCACGAAGCATCGCGTCGTCGTAGTTGCTTTCGATCAGCACGGCGTCCAATGTCGGTAGCACTTCGCGAAGTTGCGGGAACACGTGTCCCAGATCGGTCAGGATTCCGACTCGTAATCCGTTCGTGCGATCCTGCAAGACAAAGCACACGCCGTCGCTGGCATCGTGTGGTGTCGGAATCGATTCGATGTCAAAGTCGCCGACGGTAAACGTTTGGCCCGCGCGAAAAAATTCCAGCTTTTCGAGTTGTCCGGGTCGGCGTTTTCGCCGCACCGTGCGCAATGTCTTTTCGGTGATGTGGACCGGCAAATCCCAGCGGCGATGGATTGGGCCCAAAGAACTGACATGGTCGCTATGATCGTGCGTGATCAACAGGGCATCGATTTCTTGCGGGTCAAAGCCAACCGCCGCCATGCGATTGGCCGCCTTGGTGGCGCTGATGCCCGCGTCAATCACGACGCAGGTCCCCGCCGCGCGAACCAAGATGCAATTGCCGCTACTGCCGGACTGGAGCGAAAGGACATCCATGTGCACAAAGGGGGGCTTTTGGGAAAAGCGATTGCCGAATCATTTTCGGATGCCGTAGCTTAACACTTCTCGTGACCCAGCAGGGGATGATTCCGCAACTCGGCGGCCAAGAAGAAGGAACCACAAACGACCACCCAGCCATCGTTGGGCGTTTGCTGGATCGCGGTCTCCATGGCTTCACCGGCATCCGCGCACCGCGTGACTTTCAGATTCGGATGCTTGTCGACGTCCAATGCTAGCGTTTCCACCGGAGTAAAACGCGGGTTGCCTCGGTACTGGGTCAGCACCAGGTGATCGGCGAATGCGGCAAGTTGACCCAGCATTGCCGCGGCGTCTTTGTCCTGACTGGTTCCGAACACGACGGTTTTGTGATGATCGGCGGCGCGACGATTTAAGCAATCAATCATGGCGGCGATCGAGTCGGGATTGTGGGCGGCATCGATGACCACCTTTTGCCGCCCGCCGGCGCGATACCGTTCAAGCCGTGCCTCGGGCAAAGCGGAATCAAAGGCCGATTGAACGGTTGCCGGTTTTCCAAACGCGATCCAGGCGTCGTTCTTTTTTCGTTCATCGACACGCGTATGTGTCATGATTCGAAAACCGTACTGGACGGCAAGCAGGGCGACGGCGGCATTTTCGGCTTGGTGGCGTCCCTCCAACGGCAGTCGAAACGACCACCGGGCATGATCGCCCCAGCAGACGGTGACTTGCGAGCCCCAGTCCGCGTCGGGAATCCAATCGCACGAAAATGCATCGTGCAAGAACAGTGCCGGGCAACCGACCCGCCTGGCGGTTTCCGCGATGACCCGTCGCGGACCCGCATCGATCGTCGATGACACCACGGGAACATTGGGTTTCAAGATCCCCGCTTTTTCGGCCGCGATCGATTCCAGGTCGTCGCCCAAAACGTGTTGATGGTCCAGGCCAAGGGTGGTGATCACGCAAATGTCGCTTTGGATCACATTGGTGCTGTCCAAACGTCCGCCCAGGCCGACCTCGCAGACCACCATGTCGCATCGTTTGCGAGCGAAATGATCCAGTGCCGCGGCGGTGGTAAGTTCAAAAAAGGTGCTTTCGACAAGCGAGGCATCGTTTCGCAAGCATTCGCGAAGTCGCTCGGTCAATTCGATTAATTCGTCGTCGGTTGCCGAAACACCGTCGATGCGAAAGCGATCGTGCAGCCGGTGCAAATGGGGCGAGGTATACAGCCCCGTGCGGAATCCGCATTGGCTCAGTAAAGACTGAACCATCGTGGCGACCGATCCCTTGCCCTTGGTGCCGGCGATGTGGACGACCCAGGGGCGCCGCGGACCGGATGCGTTGGAGCGTGAAGATTCTGGCCCTGACGGATCGGACCGCGAAGAACTGGACCCGGAAGTTTTGGACCCCGATGGATTGGACCCGGTGGGGGCCAACCAGTGGCCCAGCCCGAGGGCGTCCACCAGCCGCCGCATCCGGCCCAAGCGAAACGGATAATGCGTCTGCGACTTTCCGACCTGCTCGTAATTGATCCGGCGATACAGAAAATCGAGGGCTTGATCCAGTTCCGGCGTCTTGGAACGGCGAACCATGCGAGCGGGCGGAATTGGGGAAAGCGTTGAACCGTCAACCCGCGGAGTTTGACCTTCGGGTGCGTTGCAATCAAGTCGCGGCAAAAGCGGTCACCGAACACTCGTGGTCGGTTGGCCGTAGCAATGCCCATCCTCCTATTCAACTTATTGCCTCGATACTCCATTGGAATTGCGACGTGGATAGCGAATCGTCGGCGGCCGTTGCGGATCGGCCCGAAAACCAGCCAGCCGCGGCCACCCCAGCCGCCCCCGACGTGGCTTCGGACGTGGTGATCGAAACCCGCAACCTGAGCAAGATTTATCGCGATTTCTGGGGCCGTCGGAAGGTCAACGCTCTCAAGTCGTTGGATATCGAGGTCCGTCGGGGGGAAATTTTCGGCCTGCTGGGGCCCAACGGCAGTGGTAAATCGACCACGATCAAATTGATTCTGGGGCTGCTGTTTCCGTCTTCCGGTCGGGTTTTGGTGTTTGACAAGGACGCCAGCGAGACCTCCAAAAATGAACAGATCGGCTACCTGCCCGAAGAATCGTATCTGTACAAGTTTCTTTCCGCCGAAGAAACGCTCGATTTTTATGGTCGCCTGTTTGACATGCCCGGTTCGCTCCGCAAGCAGCGGGTGGACGAATTGATCAAATTGGTGGGCCTGAGCGGTGCCCGATATCGGCAGCTGAAAGAATACAGTAAGGGGATGACTCGCCGCGTGGGCTTGGCCCAGGCTTTGATCAACGACCCCGATTTGATCCTGTTGGACGAACCCACGACGGGCTTGGACCCGATCGGGACGCGCGAGATGAAGGACTTGATTTTGGCCCTTCGTGACGCCGGCAAAACCGTGCTACTGTGCTCGCACCAATTGGCTGACGTCCAAGACGTGTGCGATCGGGTCGCCATTCTGCACCAGGGCGAATTGAAGGAATTGGGCCGAGTCAAGGACTTGTTGAAGGTCCGCGATGTGACCGAGATCCACGCGACGGGTCTGAGTGATTCGGCCAAGGACGAAATCGCCGAAGTCATAAAGCGTCACGGCGGCAATGTCGAATCGATCGACAACCCAACGGCCACCATGGAAGACCTGTTTTTGAACATCGTTCGCGAGAGCGAAGCACGGCCGGGTGCCCGCCGGGTGTCCGCGACATCCGATGTCGCCAAAAGTGATGCGGCTGGCGACGCCGCCGATCATGGTAGCGGCATGGGCGATGGAGGATCCGATTCGTGACCCTGCAACCGGATGACTTCTGGTCGTTCAACGAATGGTTGATGCGTCCCAATTCGTTCCTTGAAAGCGCCCTGCTCCAAGGTTTGGTGTTGATCGTCCTGGCAATTGTGCTGGGGTTGATCGTCGGCTACATCGTTTCCGCCGCCCGCTACGGCCCCGTGGAAGGTTTCTACGCGGTCGCTCGCGCCGTCCGTGAATTGCTGTTGCACGATGGCCCGCGAACCAGCCCGCGTCGAATTGTGGCGCTGGCCCGTTTGGCCTTCAAAGAGGCGATTCGGCGGAAGGTTCTGTTTGTCGTTGGTCTCTTTGTTGTGTTGTTGTTGTTTGCCGGTTGGTTCCTGAATGAGGAAAGCCGAGACCCGGCGCGGCTGTACATCAGCTTTGTACTGACGACGACCAATTATTTAATCTTGTTGTTGGCGTTGTTTATCAGCACGTTCTCGATTCCCGCGGACGTCAAAGAAAAGACGATCTACACGATTGTCACCAAGCCCGTCCGCATCACCGAACTGGTTCTGGGTCGAATGCTGGGCTTCATTGCCGTGGGCACCTTGATGCTGGCCCCGATGGCGTTGCTAAGCGGTGTCTTTGTGAAGCGCGGGCTGGACCATGTTCATCAGGTGGAGACCGTTGAAGAAGAGGGCGACGGTTCGATCGTGGGAACGACGGACTATGTGCAGGGCCACGAGCATACGTTTCGCTTTGCCGCCGACCAGGACCAAACGGTGACCAATAAGGTTCGCGGTCATCGCCACGTGGTCACGAAAACAAAAAACGACGACGGTTCCTATTCGTTTGATTTCAGTGGCCCTGTCGATTCGCTTGTTGCCCGCGTGCCGCTGTATGGCGAAATTCAATTTTATGACCGCATGGGCGAGCCGAAAAATGCGGGCATCGACGTGGGCCAGGAATCCATCGTTGGCGGCTACAGTAGCGCGGGTGTGTCGCGTTTGATTGGTGTCGCCCAGGGGCCGCGTAAAATCGAATATGGTTATGTCGAAGGGGGAACGCTTGGTGCCGCCGAATTCACGTTTGGCGGGGTGTCCGCCGAACGGTTTGGCAACACGGATACCCTGTTGTTGGACATGCAAATCCGAGCCTTTCGATCGTACAAGGGCGATATCGAAACCGGTATCCACGGATCGCTGACCTTCAAAAATCCGGACAAGCCGATCCAAAGCGAGCCCATCGCGTTCATTGTCGACGAATACGAGTTGGACGAGCAACAGATTCCCGTTGAACTGGAGATCATCGAGGACGGGAAGACGAGCACCGGCAACCTGTTCGAAAAACTGGTCAGTGACGATGGACAACTGCAGTTGGTGCTTCGCTGTACCGACGATGCGCAGTATCTGGGGGTCACCCGCAGCGCCGTTTACCTGCGGCCCGCCGAAGTGGCCTTTGAAGTGAATTTGGCCAAGGCCTACGCATCGATCTGGCTACAAATGGTCATGGTGATCGCCTTTGGCGTCATGTTCAGCACTCGGCTTGGTGGTCCGGTTGCCATGGTTTCCACCGGAGTTCTGTGTGTGGTGCTGAGCTTTTTTGCCGAGCAAATTTACGACACCCGGCATTACATTGATATTGGCCAGGAGCGCGGCGGCGGGCCTGTGGAATCGTTGATCCGCTTGGTCAAGCAAGACGCCTTGACGACGCAGTTGGACCTGGATTCGACCACGACAAAGGTCATCAAAACGACCGATGCGGGGATCGTCTATGCGATGGATGCACTCGCCACGGCGGTTCCGAATCTGCCCAAGATGGTGGAGACCGCCGAATACGCGGCCAGCGGTTTTGACATCCCGGTCGCCCTGGTCGGTCGGCACGCGACGGCCACGTTTGGATACTTTTTGCTCGCTTTTTTAATCAGCTACTTCCTTTTGAAAGCTCGCGAGATCGCGGCATGAACCGAAGCACTTTTGGACGTAAAGTCATTTATCTGGCGATCATGGTCGCCATGATGATTCCGCTGTACTGGTTGGGGCAACCGGCGAGCGGTGAAGGGGATCGATCCAAAAGCGGCGAATTGGCCGCGATGCGGTCGAAGTACAATATCGCTGCCGCAAATCTGGGTGAGATTGATCCGTCCAGTGAAACCATGAAGCTCACTTCGTTGGGCATGCGCGGCGTCGCGGCGACCATCCTCAAGAACAAGGCCGAGCGATTCCAAACCTTGCATGAATGGGATCGCCACCGCGCGACGGTCAACAACTTGGTGCGTCTGCAACCGCACTTTGAACGGGTCTGGGAATACGAGGCCCATAATCTGACCTACAATGTGTCCAAAGAATTCGACGACTATCGGCAACGATACGAGATGGTTCGGCAGGGTTCGGAATTCTTGATCGAGGGCGTTCGCAAGAATCGCAAGGCGCCGCGTTTGATTTGGTACACCGGTTGGTTTTACGGTGCGAAAATTGGGATGGCGGACGAAAAACGCCAATTCCGACGCTTGTTTGGTGAAGACACCGTCGGCCACCAAAATTTGGATGCCGAGGGCATTGCGATCGAAAGCCCCGAGGCGCTCGGCCCCAACGGGAAGCCCGACAATTGGTTGGTCGGTCGGCTGTGGCTGGAATACGGCTACGACTTGGTCGACAACGCGGGCGTGGAAATCAATCGGCAAACGCCGTTGAACTTTTACGAGACCGGTCCGAAGTGGCGTCTCAAGCACGCCGAAGCGATCGAATCGGAAGGCATCCTGGACGATCGCGCCCGCAACGCGTGGCAACTGGGGGCCGAATCCTGGTCCGACTTTGGAAATCGCAGCATCGAAACGACGTCGCCGTTCACGATCAAGCTGGATTCGTTGGACGAAATGATTGCCGAACGGGAAGAGAAACGGCAGGCATTTCGTGCTTTGATTCCGGAGATTTTCGACGCCGAGCGACAACGCAAGTACGACGCCTTGCGAGATCGCTTTAAGGATTTGCTTGGCCAACCCGATGACGAACTGATCGCGGCCCAGTTGGAGATGAAGCAAAACCTGCTGGAGGACATCCAGCCGGATTTGGATGACCTGATGAACAAGGTTCCCAGCAGCAAAAGGCTAACCGCGATCGGTTTGATTGGTGAGATCGATGATCTTGCCAAGCGAATTCGCAAGACACGTGGTTCTCGCGACACCATCAACTATCCCTATTGGAAAACGCTGGCCCAGGCGGAGCAGCAAGACCGCATGGTCAAGGCCCGCCGGCTGGTTTATGAGGCCGAAAAATTTAATGCCGAGGCTCGATTGGACGAGGCGATCGAGTCCTACGAAGAGGCCTTTGAGATCTGGGCGGGAATCTTTCGCGATTATCCCGTGCTCACGATCGATGACGCGGCAATGGACCTTTTCAAATCGATTCGGCGGTACATGGTGGCCATCGACTCTGACGAATTGGACGAGGATTTTCCTCTGCACGATTTCACGAAGTTGATGATTGAAGGTGATGGACAGATTCCCGCCGGTTTGTATGCCGAAGTCATTGCCGGTCGCGTTGACATGGATGACGTGACCGGGCCCGCTGGGAATCGTGACGGATCGGCGTCCGAACCATCGGGTGCACCCGAGAAAGAGGAACCGGCGGCCGGGCAGGAAACCCCGGCGCCGCCGACCGAAGCGGCAACGGGCGGGGAGACTTCGGAGATGAAATCGGAAGACCCGAGTCCGGCAACGGGTGAGGTTGAAAAGGAAGCGTCCGATCCCGCGGACGAGGCTTCGAAGACCGCGATGGAGAAGTCGGAATCAGGAACGGAGAAGTCGGAATCAGGAACGGAGAAGCCGGAGTCAGGAACGGAAAAGCCGGAGTCAGGAACGGAGAAGTCGGAATCAGGAACGGAGAAGCCGGAATCAGGAACGGACAAGCCGGAGTCTGGAACCGAGAAGTCCGAATCTGGAACCGAGAAGTCCGAATCTGGAACCGAGAAGTCGGAGTCAGGAACCGAAAAGTCGGAGTCAGGAACCGAAAAGCCGGAGTCAGGAACCGAGAAGCCGGAGTCAGGAACCGAAAAGCCGGAGTCGGGAACAGAGAAGCCAGAGTCGGGAACAGAGAAGCCAGAGTCGGGAACGGAGAAGTCGGAAGGTTCCGCCGGAAGTGGCAATGTCGACACGGATGACGACCCGTCCTAAGCATCGAGGATGCCTAGGAACCGTCCGCGAGTGAGCAACGGACATTAGTACCTTTGGCAGCAGGCCAGAGTAGCACGCCTCTCCGAGGCGTTTCATTTTCGTCGCCTCGGAGAGGCGATCTACTGAGCTGCTTGGCCAAAGTAGCACGCCTCTCCGAGGCGTTTCACACTGGCGTGAGTGCCGAAGGCACGGCATCCAGTGCCCCATTCCTGTCGTCGCTCCGCGACTGGAGATTCGTTTTTGACACGGGTCCCCGGACTTACGTCCGGGGCTAAAAACTGCCATCGCTTCGCGATTGAAATGCAATAAAACCACAAAGTAGCACGCCTCTCCGAGGCGTTGATCCCGCCTCCCGAGAGCGGTGATCTGCCGGTGCCTATGCGTTGATATCGTCGATCAGGGCCCGCAGATGACCCAGATTGCGGCGATTGAAGTGGAATACCAATCGTGGCAGATTTGCCAATTCGGGCTCGCCCGCCTCTTCGGGCAACGCATCGGTTTGTTGGAAATGCCCCTTCACCAAAATGCTGGAAAACTTTTCTTGGATCGATTCGAGGTGCTCACCGCTAAGGGGTCGTTTGAGACGTAGGACCAGGCGGTCGTGGACGTAACGCATCGAGTGGTAGACGTTGTAAAACTGGAGCATCTCGTCGATTGCTTCATCGACCGAGTTCGTGATCTTATAAAGGTTCACGTCCTCGGGGCTGATCATGCCACCTTGATTGAGGTGCTTGTCGATGAACTTCCCTAGGTCCTGCCAATAGCTGCCACCGGAATGATCCAATAACACAAGCGGCATCATGGTTTGTTTCCCGGTTTGCATCAGTGTTAGGGTTTCCAGGGCTTCGTCCAAGGTGCCAAAGCCACCCGGGCAACACACCACGCCGCTGCATTCTTTGACAAACATTAGCTTGCGGGTGAAGAAGTATTTCATCGTCACCAACTTTGGATCGCCTTCGATGAATTCGTTGGCGGACTGTTCGAAGGGCAGCATGATGTTCAGACCCATCGATGCTTCGCGACCGGCGCCTTTGTGACCGGCTTCCATAATGCCGCCGCCGGCGCCGGTAATCACCATCCAGCCGTGGCCGGCCATTTTGTGGCCCAGTTCAACCGCGTCCTGGTATTCGGGATGATCCGGCTTTGTTCGGGCCGACCCGAAGATCGTCAATTTGCGTCGGCGGCGATACGGACGAAACACCTTGAAGGCGTACCGTAATTCGCGCAAGGTACGCGAAAGCAGTTTCAGGTCACCACGTGAAGTGCGGTCATGCTCCAGTTTTTCAATCGTCGTCCGCAGCATGCGATACAAATCTTCCGATTCGCTAACCTCCAGCGGTTCAAACGCCGGTTGTGGCCGCGAATGCTCGTCCTCGCCGACCGCTTCACCGGGCAAGGCCTCCAGAGCCGGGCCCTGTGCTTCCAAATCGGCATCGTATTCGCCGGGCATCGCGGGGTCGGTCATGATGATCCTCGATAGACTTCAAAAGTTGGGGGGATAGCGGGTCGGCCTAAGCGTACCAAAGTGGCCAGTGCGCCGAATGGGGCTCCACGGCATGGGACACCACAGAATCCATCAACGCGGCTTCGAAGTCGGGCGGAAAATCACTAGACTCTTCTGCCCGCCGCGGGCTCGGCGTGTCCTGGTCCCGGTTTCCAATGGTGCTTTCCCGATTTCAATTGTTGTTCCGTTTCGATGTCTTCGACCACCGCCACTTCGCGTTTCGAATCCATTTCGCCGGCCGCCCCCGATGCCATTCTCGGGCTCAATGAAGCCTTCCAAGCCGATTCGCGTCCGCAACGGATGAACTTGAGCGTCGGTGTTTACAAGGATGACTCGGGGACGACACCGATTTTGAAATGCGTCAAAGAAGCGGAGCGTCGTTTGGTCGAATCCGAAACGACCAAGGGCTATTTGCCCATCGACGGTGGCCCGGATTACCGCGATCACGTCCAGCGGCTGGTCGTTGGCGATGCGGTGGATGCCGAGCAATGTGTGGTGGCGCAATCGCCCGGCGGCACCGGCGGTTTGCGAATCGCGGCGGCTTTTATTGCTGATCAATGCACCGGAGCGAAGGTTTGGGCTCCCAACCCGACGTGGGCCAACCACCACGCGATTTTCGCTTCTGAAGGCATTCCAACGGAAACCTATCGATATCTGAATCCCGATCGCCGCGGTTTGGACTTTGCCGGGCTGATTGAGGATCTGGAAACCAAGGTTTCCCCCGGCGACATGATGTTGTTGCACGCTTGTTGTCACAACCCCACCGGGGTCGATCCGGATCCTTCGCAGTGGCAAACACTGGCCGAGAACTTAGCCCGACGGGGCGTGATCCCCTTATTGGATTTTGCCTATCAAGGATTCGGTCGCGGCATCGAAGAAGACGCTCATGCGATTCGCACCATTTTGAAATGCTGCCCTGAAGCGGTAATTTGCAATTCGTTTTCGAAAAACTTTGGCTTGTACAGCGAGCGTGTTGGCGGAATCACCGTGACCTGCGGCAGCCCGTCGGCCGCGACTGCCGTCCGCAGCCAACTTAAGAAAATCATCCGCAGCAACTACAGCAACCCGCCGCGGCACGGCGCGGCCGTGGTGGCCCAAATACTGGACGACGCCGATCTGACAGAGCAATGGCATCAAGATGTTGCCGACATGCGAACGAGAATTCGATCGCTGCGGAATCAATTCGTCGACGCGATGTCACAGCGTGGTCACGATTTTGAATTTTTGCGAATTCAAAATGGCATGTTCTCGTTCACCGGCCTGAACCCGATGCAGGTCGATCGACTTAAGAATGAGTTCGCGATTTACATTGTCGGCAGCGGGCGGATTAACGTCGCGGGCATCGACGCGGGCAGGATGGACTATTTGGCGGATTCCGTCGCCAAGACCTGCGGCTAGGGCTGGCAAGACCTGTGCCTGAGTTGCCAACAGCTGTGCCTAGGGCGAGCTGATTTCTTTGGTCAGCCGCGCGATTTGAATCGGCATCGGGCGACCGTCATCCTCGCGGCCATCCCATGTTTCCAGTGCAATGGCTTGTTTGGCGTCGCCGAATTCCCAGAAGTTCATCAATTGGCCGGCCGTGACTTCTTGCAGCAGTCCGATATCGAGCGCGGCCCGGCGGATCAGCGACACCGACGCCAAGTCCCAGCCGCGATGCAGCGTCAGGGCATCGCTGCGACCCGAAAGATGTAATCGGATCGAAACACGTAGCGTTAGCCAGGCCAGACGGAGGACCTCGGGGATCCGCGGATCGGAATCCGTCAACATGGCTTCAAACCAGATGGAATCGCCACGCGGGGTGACGTCGCCGCCACCACCGCGTTGCGGGTGGACCAGGACAATTTGGATGCGTTCTGGCCACCAATCGTCTGGTGGGCTGCCCGCCCAAACGGCTTTTTCGACGTGGCGAAAAATCCCCGCGCCGTAGGTGTCCCATTGTGTCTTGATAGGGCCGGCGCGAAGGGCCAATTGTTGGTTCAGCACATCGGCGGCCGCTTCCCATTCCGACCACCACTCGGCAATCAACACCGTGATCCGATCCGATTTTTCACCCGTTACCAAGCCCGCGGCATCACGTGGATCGGTACCGCCCAGGACGCGATCGAACCAAGTCGTCCAGAACCGAACGGCATCCAATGAACGTTTGGCAAGGGCTTCGTCCAAATCGCGTAGGATGCTGCCGCGGGTTCCGTCCTGACGATCGCGGTGCTCGGGATCGCACGCGGAAACGAGTAGGGCTCGTGCCCCCGATGCGGATGCCGAGGGCACCCACTGCAATTTGGGTAGCCGAATTTTCATGTTCAACCGGCCGAATCGATGCGTTTCATTTGTTCATTGATCCAAGCTTCCAATTCGCCAAAGTCGACCGGGGGCAATCGATTCAGGTCGGGACGCAAACGCTCGGCCTCGTGCAAGTAAACATGGTGAATGGCGGCGGCGGGCTTGCTCGTATTCCAATGCAACAGGACGCGCACGCACAACGGCAGCGACCCGGGCACCGAGATTTCATAGCCGCACAACAGTGGCACTTCCAACCAGCCCAATTGCCGCGCCGCGAGTGCGGGAAATTCAGCCGTCAAGTCCTTGGTCACGGTAAACTGGGCCGACGCCAGGTCCGCCGGGTCGATATCGTTGCGGCGAATGATCAACGCGAGCATTTGCCGGGTCGCGGTCAAAATTTGGTCGCGATCGTCGGCCTCGACGGTCGTCGCACCGCGAACGCCGCGGCACACAATGGGCGATCCCTCGGTCATGAAATCCGTGGCGAAAAATTGGAGCCAGAAAAACAGGAAAGTCCGGCGACCACGCAAGCCGATTTTGGGGATGCCACGTCGCCACCGACGCGTCAATATAAGGAAATTCGGCCCCGGAGTATTCATGACGGAGTATTCATGACACAGAATCGATCACCACATCAAGAACGCATTATCCGCAACTACTACAAGAATCGCGACGCGATCGGGCTGCAAAAGGCCCAGGAAGCGATCACGGAGTTGTATCTGAGCGAGGGGAAGAAACGCGAAACGATTTGGAAGCGACTCGAATCGCATCTTGAAAAGGTGGGCATGAAGCCCACGCAAATTGCCCATCTGCGTCAGGAAGATGATCCGGCCAAAGTGGCCGAAGCGCTGAAAAAGTACACGTGAGCGATGCGGTTCTGCGGATGCTCGACGCGTCGGCCAATCGCGCCGCCGAGGGGCTGCGGACGCTCGAGGAAATCGCTCGTTTTGTGCTGAATGATTCGGCCAGTTCAGCGGTCGCAAAGACGCTGCGTCACGACCTGGTCGCTTCGATGACGCAGTTGCCCCGCGACCGACTGTTGGCCGCGCGGGACACCGCCGCCGACGTCGGCACGCAGCTCGCAACGCCCGCGGAATCACAGCGGCCGCATTTGGCATCAATCGTTGCCGCCGCCGCCGCCCGCACCCAGCAATCGCTGCGGGTGATTGAAGAACTGACGAAGTTGCAACATCCTGGGTCGTCCGCCGCGATTGAAAACATTCGCTACCGGCTGTACGACCTTTCCGCCGCCATCGAACTTCGCTTGACCTGCGACCGCCGGCGGCGCCTGTCCAAATCCAGTGTTTACGCATTGCTCGGCATCCCGCACGATTTGGAAACCACGTTGGCACACGTGCGTCGTTTGGTCGATGCCGGAATCGACATCATCCAGCTTCGCCATCGCGGTTTGGACGATCGCCGTTTGTACGAAGCCGCCGTGTCGATCCGACGTGTGTTGGAAGCGACCGGCGTGCTGTTTATCGTCAATGACCGCGTTGATCTTGCGGTGGCCGCCGATGCCGATGGCCTGCACGTCGGCCAGGACGAATTGCCGCCGACCGCGGCGCGACGAGTGCTCGGCCACGACCGGCTCATTGGGCTGTCCACCCATGATTCTGACCAGGTCACTGCCGCGCAAGCCGACGCCAGCGTTGACTACATCGGTTGTGGTCCGATCTTTCCATCGCAAACCAAATCGTTCTCCCGATACACGGGAACGACATGGTTATCCGGCGTCGCCGATCACTGCACCAAGCCGGCATTTGCGATTGGTGGCATCGACACCGAGAACGTTTCGGCGATCGCAGCGGCGGGGATCCACCGCGTCGCAATCACGGCGGCGGCAAGCGACACAGAGGGTCTTGAAAGTCGCATCGCAAGTCTACGCGCGACCTTGGGTTAGCCAGAAACTGCAAGAGCTCGGTGGACGCGGCATGCTCGCTTTATTAAGCCGGCAACGAATGCCTGGCTTGCCGGAACGGCTTTGATGGGAAAAGTGGCATGCCGCGTTCCGGATAGTTCTAATGGAGGACGAATTGCCGTTCTGATTGATGGAAAGCGTTGGAAATTGAGATGAGATTCGAAGACATCGACGATCACAAACCCAAAACGGGCCGACTGGGTGACACAACACCACCGGATGAGAGCCCAAAGGTTCCATCGCTGGCGGCAACCGAGGACCTGCGTGCTTCAATCTCAAATGGGCAAATCGGATGCTACAAGCTGCTTCAGCCGATCGGTGAAGGAGGAATTGGCGTTGTCTACATGGCCGAGCAGGTCGCATCGGTTCGTCGAAAAGTCGCCCTAAAGATCATTAAACCGGGCATGGACAGCCGGCAGGTGATTGCCCTTTTTGAGGCGGAACGTCAAGCCTTGGCAATGATGGATCATCAGAGTATCGCCAGAAGGGGATCATACATCGTGACATCGATTCATTGGGCGTCTTGCTTTATGAGCTTCTCACCGGTAGCACACCGCTGACCAAGCAACAGCTCAAAGAAGCTGGGCGTGATGAAATGATGCGAATGAGTCGTGAAAACGAGCCGCAGCGACCCAGCACCCGGCTGAGTGGTTCCGGTGATGCTGTTTCCTCAATTTCCGCACAGCGCCGGATCGAACCTAGAAAACTTGGGGGGCTTCTTCGTGGCGATCTGGACTGGATTGTTATGAAGTCATTGGAAAAAGATCGATCGCGTCGCTATGAAACCGCCGTTTCGATGGCGGAAGTGTACGCGTTTGGGATTCACGGACCGGGCGGCTGATCTTTTCGTGTTCCGAGAAGCACCCGACCCGAGTCACTGGACTGACATTCAACGATCAAGGAACGCAACTTGCTTCGGCAAGTGAGGACAAAACGGTCATGATTTGGAATGCGAATGACGGCACTTTGGTTCGCCCCATCCGCGGTAAGCTTCGGCCGGGAGTGCGGGGTATCACCGTTAAGAATGTGCTTTCCAATGCCACCACGAACATCGCATTTAGCAAGGATGGAAAGCAGCTGCTCGTCGGATGCCAGGACGGCGATTTCGTGATCCACGATGCTGACACCGGCGACAGCGAGCTAAAGCTTGTTGAATCGACCCGTGATGATCCGCTTGAAAAACTCGTTCGCCAAGGTGGAGGCTTGAGTGTTCGATTCAGCGCCGGTCAGCTCATACCGATCTCCGAACTGATCGGCCGACCAGCGATTCCCTGTGTCGGCTCCCGTTCTAATGGTGCTTGGAACCATCCGCTCTTGTCGCCTATGTGTTTTTCGACAAAGACTCACTCACCCGATTTTCTTTTTTGGACTAAGTCATGCGACGATTCTCGCACAAAAATCTCCGCACCCTACCCGCGAGTCACCTTGGGAAACTGATTCTGGTGTTGCTGCCCTTTCTATCTGCCTGCGATTCGTCGGCTCCAGTCACATATGACCACCCCGTAGGCAATCATGTTTGGACTGGTGAGACCTACAGTGGGGACCTCGTCTATTCTCTTTCGGTGGAAGTCAACGACAGCCGCAAACCACGCTCCTTCACGTTCACCCACGACGGAGACTGGAAAATGGCTTCTATCGAGCTGAAGAGAGCGGACGTACCGGAAGAGGAAGGCATTGGCTGGCAGCCAGTCAAAGGAGACACCCTTTATAAAACAAACACCAGGAAATATTTCACAATGAGTTCGGCACCCAATGGGGCAACGTATTACGTGAGGGCTTCAAACGTCTATGAGACGTATGACTTGGGTAAATGGACGCCGTTCCCCGAATGAGGCGTGGACACCGTGCGGCTAGGGAGTGCGATTAGGGATAAAGGAGTGCGATCGGGGCAGCAAGCCTGTGATTTCGCGAGAATACAGGGATCTCTCACCGCATGATCCGTAGTCCTGGTTCGACCCGCTTTTGCGAGAGCACTGTCCCCGTTCGCTCCTGCTGTCCCCGTTCGCTCCTGTCCCCGTTCGCTCTGCTGTCCTTTTTTTGAATCCGCTACGGCGTGGGTCGCGAAACAGTATCCGATCGTTGGAGTCATCGCTTCCCCCTCACACCCCGGAGTTCCCCGTGCGCTTCACAATGACCGGCTTGCTCGCCGTCCTGGCCGTTTTTCTCGCCCCCGATTTGGTCTGCCGGGCGGCGGACCCCGCCGAGGCCAAGACGATCGGGCGGGTCGTTCGCGAGCGGGAGGATCTGAAGAAGCTACTCGAATTGCTCGAGAAGACCGAGATCGGTTCCCAGCTTTCCGAAAAAACCAACATTCGATACAGCGTTTTCGCGCCCGTTGATTCGGCCTTCGCAAAGCTGCCCGCCGGGGCGGTCGAAACGCTGCTGGATCCGCGTAATGACGATCGGCTCGAGGAGGTCTTCGGTTTCCACGTCCTCAAGCGGTCCGAGCCTCCCTTCGCGTTGGAAAAGTACTCGACGCTCCGAATGGCGACGGGTCAGTTTTTGAGCGTCGATTACATCGGCGGAACCATTGGCGGAGTGGGATTCACCGGTGAGGTCATTCCATGTTCCAACGGCATCCTGTATCTGATCGACGGGGTGCTGGAACCGACCACCAACGACCTGTTCCAAACGTTGCAAAAGGACGGCCGTTTCACCATCTTCACGCGGGCGATCACCGCCAGCCGTCAGGGGAAGCGGTTCCAGAACATGCATGATCTGTACACGACGTTTGCCCCAACGGACACCGCGTTCAAAAAGCTAGGGAAGGAAACGCTCGACGCGTTGTTTTTGCCCGAAAACGATGAACGGCTGGAGGACATTATTAAGCACCACATCACCGAGGGGATTTTCGCCGCCGGAAAAGTGCCGGGGTATCGCAGCCTGGGTGTGACCGGTAACACCCCCGTGTCGGCCTTCGGACAACAACTTAACTTCAAGGTCACCGTCGACGGTGCGACCATCGACGAAGCTGACATCGTTGCGGCCGACATGCCCTGCGCTAATGGAATCGTGCACGTGATCGACGAGGTGATCCTGCCGGTCCAGGACAGTTTGTTGGATTTGCTCCGTGGCGACGAACAGTTTTCGACGCTGGTGAAACTGTTGAAGGCTAGCGGCTTGGACCTGCCAATCTCGTCTTCGTCCCAATTCACGATCTTTGCCCCGACCAATGCGGCCTGGGAGACCGAGCCATACGCCGAACTGGTCCGGCAGCCGACCGGTGAAAATCGCGAGCGTATTTTCGGCATCCTGGCCCGACACGTGATCGTCGGCAAGCACGTCAGCGAAAACGCGATCCCGTACGATAAACTACGCACCATCCACGGGGCGCCGATCTATTTGACCCGCATGGCAGGCGATCAGCGGATCAGCGACATCCCGCTACGGGTGACCGACCGAGAGGCATTCAACGGGCTGATCAACACGATCGAATCGGTCATCCCCGACCCCATGGAATTGCCCGAGGGCGACATTTCGACAGTTGACGCGATCCGCTTCGTTCAACAAACGCTGAACGAAGCCGCCCCGCTGTACGAATCGGGACGCTACGAAGAATGCTGGCGGTTTTATGAGCGACGGGGGTACGAGTTCATCGAAAAGTACGGATCCTTTGCCAACACCAAGAATTTGAAGGCGGCCATCTTCGACGACCAACCGATTTATCAGTTCGCGGCCGAGGCGTGGGAATCGCGCAACGCCTTCCGCAGCCTGCTGCGGACGCTGGAACAACGTGACGAGAAGGTCCAGGACAGCTATTTGATGCAGCGTCCCGAGACGGTCCGCTTCGGCCGCTGAGTGGCAATCCGACCGGCGGCGGATCGATCCCCTGGCCTAAGCTTTTTCACTGAGCCAAGAAAAGCCGAAGGTGCGGCGACAGCCACACGCCCGCATCGCGGAACGTTTGCAGCGTTCAAACACATCTTGGTGCAAGGGCCCGGCCCGCGGCACGAGCCGCGGGTCTGGGCTTATCAAAGTCGACCGCATCAGTGCCCGTCCCCGCCAACCGTGTCCCCGCCAACCGTGTCCCCGCCAACCGTGTTCTAGCCGCGGAGCTTGGCGATGATAAAACGCGACGCCAGCGGCAAGACGCCGATGATCGCAAAGGCGAAAATCAAGGGCAAGGAAAACACTTCGCCGATACCGTTCTTTTGGAGCGATTCGAGCGACGGCACCGTGCTGCCGGCGTACACATACGCGGCCGTGCCCGGCAACATGCCAAGCTGGCTGACCCACCAAAACGTTCGCGTGCGAATGGGCGTCAAACCCATCGCCAAGTTGATCAGCACAAACGGCACGCCGACGATCAAACGCAGCGTAAACAAATAAAACGGTCCCTCGCTTTCAAGACGCCGGTTGAACCCGTCGACGCGATCCCCCAATCGCTCGGTGACCCAATCGCGGAGCAAAAATCGGCTGGTCAAAAAAGCGATCGTCGCACCGGACGTCGAGGCGAAGCTGACCAATAACAACGCCGACCCAAACCCGAAGAACCAAGCGTAGGTCAATGTCATCACCGCCGCGCCGGGCAACGACATGCCCGTGACCAGGACGTACAGAAAAAATGCCGCGACCCAAAATAAAAGCGGTGACTCGTCGGAGGCCGAGCGGAGCCCCGATTCGTGCTCGGCAAGATTTGCAATGCTCAACGCGTCGCCAAAAAAATAGCGGGCCGCGACAATCAACAGCACGACGGCCACCAGGACGAATTCGCGACGATATTGCTTCGCGCCCCGGTGGTTGTCACCCACTGACGCCTGGGCGTTACCCGCTGACGCGTGTGCGTTACCCGTGGACGGGTTTTTCGATTCGTTATCGTCGGGAGAGGCTGTGTCGGTCATGCATGGATCGTATCACAGCTTGTTCCCGGCACGGGTCTGGTTGGCAGCCGGTGGCGGGTTGCTAGGTTCCCCCTGCATACTTTCACGCTGCAAACTTTCATATCGTCGACGCAACTGGGCGAGCAAACCCGGCAAACATTCCGAGATCATTTGCCCCGATGGAACACTCGCAGCGATCGCAGTATTCGACGGTTCCGCCGCCCGGGGCATCGCAACCGCGCTGGTTCGCCCGGTCCGGCTTGGACTCGGATCATTCACCATTCCTCCCTCCCGCGTTAGCCTTCGATGTGCCCAGATTGACCGTGTTGGGATTGCCGTCATTTTTAGACGCGTCATCCCCTGTGAAATCTGTCCACTCGCAAATCCGCCCACTCGCAAATCCGCCCACTCCATCCGACTCGTTCGGCCAAACCAAGTTCCATGACATTGACCTGCCCACCGCTTTCGATTGTTTCGGTGACCGGCCAAGACGCCGAGAAGATCCTGAGCAATTTGACCACCAACAAAATCGCCGACGCCACCGAGGATGTGGCGGTGGAAACCTTCGTCACCGAGGTCCGCGGTCGCTGCGTCGGCCAC
>JBCCRW010000056.1:0-19326 GCA_039201055.1 Planctomycetota bacterium
AAGACGTTTTGGGTAAAGACAAGGACTTACGTCCGGGGCTACAGCCTGCCATCGCTTCGCGATTGGGGTGCAGCAAAGGTGCAAGAACCCGGCTCGCGGCACGGACCTGTCCGGCGATCGCGAAGCGGATTTCGCCTTCGGGGTTGAGGGTGACTCGGGCCGAGCCGCCGGCATCGGCATCAAAGGTGATCCCGCCACCGCCGCCCGCCTCACTTTGAACCAGCTTGGTAATTGCGGCGGTCAGGTTGATCGCGAAGCGGACGTCTTGCGCGCACGCGATTCGGCAGAAAGATGGAGGGCAGAAAAATGGAAGGCAGAAAGATCCAAAGCGCAGATCTTTTCGCTCTCCCTATGTGTCTGCATACCAGGTCTCTTTAGCGAGAAAGACGGTGCACGGGTTCTGAGTGCATCTGCTCGGGTTTCGCCACAATTTCTTAGTCCCTAATCTTTTAACCCCCTTAATTTTTTAACCCCCTAATCTTTTGTCCCTCCTGATTTTTTCACCCCCCTGGCCGTCTGGTACCACGTGCTTCGCAAAGGGACACGATGCTCGGTTTTTATTCACATTGGCCACCGAGAAATCTTCAGTTTCGAAGCAACGGCAGGAGCAACTTTTCAGCGCAGAACAATGGAACACAGCAGCCGGTTCCTGGCGTCGCACCGCGACTTGAGATTCGTTGTGACTTCGTTCCCCGGACCCAGCGTCCGGGGCTAAAAACTGCCATCGCTTCGCGATTGACGTGCGACAAAGAGACTTCAAAGTCGCTCCAGTCCTGGGGAAGGGAGCATTACTTGCTGGAAGACTCGAGCAAAAATCAAAAGTATCGCGAATCGTCGATTAGCCGCCGCACACTGAATCGCCGGAACCGTCAATCTTCCCAAAACGAACCGTCAATCTTCCCAGGCAACCGCGCGGTAGCTTTGCGGCTTGATTCGCGGGACGCTCAGGTCGGCCAGTTCATCCAGCGGCGGATCGCCCCAGCCCGGAAACGCTTCGACGAACATGGGGAAATTGACCGATATCGATGCCGCCGACAGCAAGCCCTGCAAATGCAGCGTGGAACCATCGGACGTTGAATTGGCGGAGAACGATCCGGTCGTCAAGATGATGCCGTTGAGCCGCGAATACTGCTGTGCGGCGAGAAACTTGGTCGACGTGGAAACCTCGTGATCGACAACCTCGATGGGACAATCGCAAAGCAGGATAGGACCCGGCGTGGAGCCTGCATAATCCCAGCGAATGCCGCGTCGCAGCGTCACCTTGGTCGCATTTTGCACAATGATCGTTCCATCGACCCACATGTCCTCGATCGATACTTCGCTGCCTTGAGCATCCAGCGAATAGAAACCGCCGAGGTTCGCGCCGCCCCAGGGATTGAAAAGTGGATTCAAGGTTTGGTCCTTCAATTCCAAGCCATTGGCGGTCACGGGAATCGACGCAAGGTTCATGGGCGTGGCCACCGCCGCAAAACGGGAGATCCAAAACGTCGGTTGATCGGGAAGACTCGCCAACGCGAACGAGCCCCACAGCGCGTCCCGCCGACTGGCCGTGGGCAAACTTCCCAGCAGCATGTTGGGAGCGGTGACCGCAACGTCCGCGCTGGCGTGCGGACGGACGCTTCCCAGTGCCATCGTCCCGTCGGTTTGAATGAGTTGGTCGCGTCCGATACTCAGGCGACCGCTGGCGTGCACGCTGTATTGCAAACATTCGGGAAATCGAATTTCAGGCTCACACTGCACCTCGATGGCAAAACGCGACCTGCCGACGCGGGCCTGCACGGACAAACGCAACTCGGTGGCGACGTCGCCGCCCAGGTCGCCATCGGGATCTGTCCACCGATGCCGCACCGTGGCATGCTTGATTTCGTCGGCATTGGCCCAACTGGGATCGCGCCACGCCGACCAGGTTGCGTTGCTTTGGCCGGCCGACCAATCATCTGCATCGCGAGCGGCGACAATGATCGCGTGCAATTCTCCCTCGGCAACCGTTTGGGCAAACGACGAATCGACCCGCTGGCCCACCGATCGTGCTCGCGCCGTCGCTTGGGTCAAGGATGCCGTCACGATGGTCATTAGGACCAGCGTGACCAGCAGCACAGAAATATACAAATAGCCGCCACGAGTGGCACGGTGAGGACTGCGTATTCGCATCACCAACCTCCCGCGCCATTCACGGTGGGCCGGTTCATCAAACGCTGGCTTTGCTGTCGATTTTGGCCATCCAAGGTGATGTCCAGGAGGGCTTCCAGATGCACCGATCGCGGCTCGGGTGCATCGGACAGTCTTCCGACGACGGTGGCACGAGTTTCCGCGGTACCGTCGGCGGCGGTGTGGGTGACGCGAACGCGGCGAAGATTCGCCTGAACCACCTCGACCGCCAGATCGATTCGCCATCCGCTTGCTGATCGGAACGGTCGCCCTTGACGATCCAAGGGCTCAAGCCAGCTTTGCCCGTCGAAATCATCGAGATCATCGAAGTCGGCGCGTGTGGTTTCACCCGGTTCGGGACCCCATACGGGACTTTCGGGATCCTCAAAGTGCACGTTCCGAAGTTCGTCAAAGATCGACGCAAAGATCGTTTCCACGTTCTCGTCTTGCTCAAGTCGGGCGCGTCGCTCGGACAGCCCCGTCGACGCGGCGATCGACCCAATCAGTAACCCGCTGATCAGCAGGACCGAAACCAACACTTCGACCAGAGTCAATCCGCCCCGCGACGTTCGGCATTTGCGATGCCACTGTGATTTGAGATGCCGATGGGAATTCATCACGGCGAATCCCCCAAGGCGATCCCGACCTGGATCCAGTCTTCGTCGGCATCGTGTGGTAGCGTGTCAAATCCCGGCACATTCGGCGTCGGCCCGTGCCGCGTCATGACTAACAACGACACCCCGCTGTTGCCACCACTTCGCAAATTGACCCGCTGATTTGCGGCCGCCAGGCGGACCCGTGTATCCGACCAAGGATCACCGGTGGCCGCAAAAATCTGGACATTGAAATGGTGGCTCTGGACGTCAGCCGGGTCGATCATTCGCGGCCATGTGGCTGCGTTGCCCGCCAAACCCAAGCCGATCGATTGTGTGCTTTGATGCACCGGCCAGAAGGAAGATCCATCATCGAAGGCCACGATGGCCGCCGCGATGGGTTGGTTGACGCCCGAGTTCAAAACCACGTCCGCGTGCGTGTCGAGGAGGCCTTTCTTTTTGAACCAAACGCTCAAACGCCCGTGGGTCGCATAGGCATCGCGAAGATTGGTCCAGTTGGCGACCGACATGCTGCCCGTGTCGCGACTGGCCACTGTCAGGATCATCCATTCTCCGGCTTGGGTTTGCTCGGGATAGTCGACCCGTAATGAAGTCGACGAAGCCGCTTGGGCGATTGAAGACGCCCTGGATCGCAGCGTGCGCGGCTGTGAAGGGTTGTCGACGCTGGCGGTCCACCGGTGGCCGCTTGTCAACGTCAACGCGGCGGACTCGTGCAGCACCTGCGCGACACCACCATCGACCGTTCGAGTCAGCGATCCCGAACTTGTTTGATAAACCACGTCCTGACTCGTGCCACCCGCACCGGGCACGGTAATGCGGTATCGCTGACCGGATTGTGGCACGATTGCAGTCGCGTGCACGAGGTCCAATCCGATCCGCCGTTCCATGGCGCGGTGAGACTCCTCCGATGCATCCATCGGCGAATCGTCCATCATCCGCGTCGCGATGGCCATCGTCGATGCCAAGCCGACCATCAGCACGCTGGCGGACAACAGCGACGCGATCAGTTCGACCAGCGTCAATCCGTGACGCCGCGGATTGAATCGTTTCCGCCACCGGCTCACCACCACTTCCACCACGGATTACCAGATGAACTGTTGGAACTCGACGAACTCTCGGGATCGGATGATGAACTCGACGTCGAAGTTGAATAAGAAGTTGTCGATCCGCCACCGGATTGCAATCGCGTGGGGATGTCGGCGAGCGTGCCGATCCGCACTTCACCGGTGGACGGCATGACTGAAACGGCCCGCTGTGCGAACAGAATCGTGCCGCCGTGATTGGGCTGGCCAGACGCATCAAAAGAGAGCGAAAGTTCGCCGCCAAAATCCACGCGAAAGTCAACGCCCGGTTCGTTGCTGAACCATTGTCCATTGGCATCAACGCGGTAACGATTTTGGCCGGGTTCAAAAACGACATCGACGCTACGGTATTCGGCGATTGCCGCTTCGCGGGCGGCCACCAAACGTGACGCGAGCGTCCGGGCACTCATGTCCTGACGCGTGCGTTGGACCGCATCGGCGATCCGGGGGACCGTCACCGTCGCCAGCGTGGCGACGATCAAAACCACCACACTCAATTCAACCAGACTCAAGCCGCTTCGTCGTGAGCGCGCGGATATTTGAATCATGGCGGCTGTGGTGACGGGTGGCACGGGCGGGAGTGGTGGCGGAATCGTCTCGGGCACACCCAATCTTTAGCTCGGCGAGCGTCCCGGGGACCGCCTGCCGGCGGGTTTCCGCTTGGCGGAATGGCTGCGCAGGTTCCGATGTTGCGGCAAAATGCGAGTACAGCGGCCCACGAAGGCCCCGATTCCGAGGAAAGAAACTCAGTAGCCCGCCTCTCCGAGGCGGCGACATGCCCCGGAACTGTTCGGCGCGGAACTGTTCAACGCGGACCCGTCTGGCAGGAACCGTTCGGCGCGGAACCGTCCGGCGCGGAACCGTTTGGCGGGGGCCCGCGTCCCAAATGGTGCCCACTGCCGTTTTATCTAGACTGTGCGGTTGATTTAGACTGTGCGGGCGAAACGTCCTGCGAAAACGGTTTCCAGCATTGTTTTGTTGCCGTTTTTTTGCCATTCACCCTCCCATCCGTCCTCGGTGATCCATGCCCTTCCGGTCTCGCAAGCGACGCCAGCCGACCCATACCCCTGTCCGCGGACCCAGCCGCCGACGATTGCGCGGGGAAACGCTCGAGGCTCGGCGTTTATTGGCGGTCGATTTTCAATTTGAATACGACAACACGTCGACCATTGGTTTTAACGACCCCGTCGAAGGCCCGGCGTTTCGGGCGGCGCTGGAAACCGCCGCGGAGCGTCTGGGTGATGATATCCTGGCCGACGCCACGATCACGCTCCGCGTCACCTCACGAGACTTCGACGGCGGCAACATCGCCGGCGCCCAAAGCGTGCTGCCCGACGCGTTGACCGGTGGCGGTTTTATTCAGCCGTTGGTGATGCAAAAAATCCTGGGTGGGGCGGACTTCAACGGATCGGACGTCGATGGGTTTGTCGAGGTGTTTTTCTTTGAACCCGCTGACGCGCTGTCTTACGAATTGGACCCCAATGATGTCCAAACCGATGAACTTGATTTTGGTGCGGTCATCTTTCATGAACTCGTTCATCTGATCGGCTGGACCAGCGCCACCAACGCCAACGGAGCCGACGACAACGGGGGCGGGTTGACGACGCCGGGAACCTACCTGGCCTACGACCAATTTTTGTCCGATAGCAACGGGGATCGTTTAATCGAAAGCGACCCGAATTCCGCCAATGCATTCCGCATGGACACGTCCACTTGGGACACCCTATCCATCGGCGGTTCGGGTGATGACGGTTTGCACTTTGCCGGCCCAATGGCCGTTTCCGTCTATGGCGGACCGGTCCCGCTGTTCAGCCCCGATCTATTTTCACCGGCGTCAAGCGTCATCCATTTGGATACGGAGATCGTCGGTGGGACTTCGATTTTCAATCCGGCCGAAGTCGTGATGACGCACGGTTTGCCGACCGGTCCGGTGACACAAGAATTGAGCTTGGTTGAAAAGGCGATTCTGTCGGATTTGGGCATTCTATTGCGCGAAGACATCGCCCCGGTGTTGCAATTGCCCACGACCACTTTGATTTTGGAAGGCAACGCGACCAACGGTTTCGACACCGCATTGGACGACGGCGCACTAGCGGCCTATGTGGATTCCGTGACGGCGACCGACCAAGTGGACCCGAACCCGTCGGTGATCATTGACCCACCGGACACATTCGGTTTGGGCATTGAAACGGTCGACGTGACCGCCGTTGACGCATCCGGAAACGCCACCTTTGGCAGCCTGACGATTTTGGTCCGCGATACCACGCCGCCGGAAATCACCGCCGATGTTACGGAGTTGACCTTGGAAGCGACCGGTCCGGAAGGCTGGAGCGGAACACTGCCGGCGATGCTGAGCGCCGTCGATGTCGTTGACCCCAATCCAAGTTTATCGCCACCGCCGTCAACGCTGTCGCTTGGCAACAACAACGTGAATTTCACGGCCACCGATGTTCGCGGGAACGAATCGACTTTGGACCTGCCCGTTTCTGTCGTCGACACCACGTCGCCGACCTTGACCGTGCCCGCCACGCTGACAATCCCCTCGGATGCACCCGGCGGCGCGACGACCCAAAACGCTTCGCTATTACGTCAACTTGCCGATGCATCGGAGGATTTGGTCGACCAGGAATTGAGCTTCTCGTTTGACTTATCCGCGTTCGTCCTTGGCACACAAACGGTCACCGTGACGGCTAGCGACGATTCGGGAAACTCCGCTCAAGCGACCTTTGATTTGGAAGTTGTCGATGCCGCCATCGTCGTCACCACGCTGGATGATGAATTGGACGTGGATCCGGAAACGGACCCGGCCGACGTTTCGCTGCGTGAGGCGATCGCAATTGCAAATGGTGATCTGGATCGCAACCTGATTCGCTTCGATGCCGGTCTGGATGGCACGATTACTTTGGATGCCGGCTTGGGGACGCTTCGCATCACCGATTCGCTTCGGCTGATCGGCAACGGAAGTGGCGACGGCGAAACGGTCATTGATGGCGATGATGCGATTCGGGTGTTGTTGGTCACCGCGGCGGCCGAAGATGTAACGCTCGAATCGCTGCAAATTACCGGCGGTCGGACGAGCGAGGATTTGGCCTATGGGGCCGGAATCTTATTCGAAGCCGGCGGGACCCTACGCCTTGATGATGTCGCGATGGTGGGAAATCGCACCAGCGGCGCCGGCGCGGCCGGTGCCGCGGTGCAAACCGAAACGGGAAACCTGGAAATTGTTGACTCGCGATTTACCGCGAATTTCACCAGCGGCGAATTTGCCGGTGGCGGCGCGATTTGGACGGCGGGCCCACAAACGACGTTGACCCGCAGTGTCTTGACCGGCAACGGCACCGAGGGCGGGGCCGCCCGCGGCGGCGCGATTCTGGCGCTTAACGGAAACCTGCAGGTCACTCAAACGCTGATCGAAAACAACACCACCAGCGGTCCGGCCTCTCGCGGCGGCGGCTTGGTCACGCTCAGCAACAGTGCGACGATCCGCGACAGCACGCTGGCCGGCAATTCCACGCTGGACGGGAACGCCGGCGGCGGCGCGATCTTTGCCCAATCCGCTGACCTGACGTTGATCAATACAACGTTGTCGGGAAACACCGCCGCTCTTTCCAGCGGCGGAGGCATTTTGTCAGACCGATCCGATTTGACCGTGATTCAATCAACGATTGTCGACAACGAAGCCGGCACGGTGGGCGGTGGGATCGATGATCTGGATACGGAATTTGATCTGATCGTCTTGGGCAGCATCGTCGCCGATAACTTTGACGACGGCACGGCGCCGGACTTGTCAATTGATACAGATGCCGGCGACCGAATCGAATTTTCAATCATCGGCGACAACACCGGCAGCAATTTATTCGAGGCGCAAACCGCCGGCTCCGACGGTAACCTCATCGGCAGCGACTCCGGCGCCGGCACCATCGATCCACAACTGCAGACTTTGGACGACAACGGTGGTCCGTTGCCAACGCATGCACCTGAGGAAACCAGCCCGGCGATCAACGCGGGTGATCCCAACTTTGATCCGGGCGCGGTCGATCCCCCGCTGAACACCGATGCCCGTGGCGAAGGTTTCGCACGGGTGTTTGGTAATCGCATCGACATCGGGGCCGTTGAACGCGTGTTGAGCGTATCGGTCCAGTGGGACCCGATCGACGCCGTGACCTATCCGACGCCGTTGTCGGCGACGCAGCTGAATGCAACGGCCAATGTTCCCGGGGTATTCACGTATTCGCCACCCTTGGGCAGTTTGTTGCAGGTGGAAGAGGATCGCGTGATTCGCGTCACGTTTACACCGACGAACACAGCATTTTCGCCGGTGTTGCTGGAAAACACCATTACCGTGCTGCCGGGAACGCCGCTTGTCGAATTTCCGCAGCCGACGGCGATTTCGCTGGGCACGGAATTGTCCGGCGTTGAACTTGCCGCGACGGCCAACATCAGCGGCGATTTCGCCTACACGCCCGACGTGGGCACGGTGTTGCCCGCCGGTGTCGGGCAAACGCTCTCGGTGACGTTCACTCCCAATGACACGCGGAACTGGGTTTCGGTGACGGAAACGACCACGATCGATGTGGTCGGTAACCGCGATTACGGCGATGCCCCGGCGCCCTACGCGACGACGTTGGCCGCCGACGGCGCGCGTCACGGCACCGACGCAAGCAACGAATCGACGCTGTTCCTGGGGGATTTACGAAGCGTCGAATCCGGCCCGGCAAGCCCGCCAAATGATTCCGACGCCGATGATGATGGCGTCCGGTTTTTGACCCCGCTGATTGTCGATGCCGCCGGCCCTTCGGTCGGCGCGGTCGCGGTCACCGCGTCGGAGACGGGTCGGCTGGATGCTTGGATCGATTTCAACAACGATGGCGTTTGGCAAAGCACCGAACAAATCGCCACATCGCTTGATTTGGTCGGTGGCGAAAATGTCGTGTCCTTTGCCGTACCCGATGACGCGGCCAGCGGCGCGACGGTCTTTGGCCGCTTTCGCGTCAGTTCCGCCGGTGGCCTTGGCCCCACCGGTGACGCCGCCGATGGCGAAGTCGAAGATTGGTCGTTTCAACTGGTTGCACCGGGGGACGGCCCCATCGTCGTCGATGCGGCCGGTCGCCAGGCCGCCGTCGCCATTGAGGAAGGCCGCGTGCGAGTTCGTTTTGGCGATGTGATCGTCTCGGAATTTGACGCCCAAGCCGGTATCGAATTGACGCTGATCGGGTCGACCGGCAACGAACGTTTTGAATTGGACGCGTCGATCATCGACGCGTTGGATTCGCTGTCCATCGATGGACTTAGCGGCCGCAACACGGTCGCCTTCATGGGCGACGGCACCTTCGATTTATCCGCGACAAGCTTGGATCTTCAAAACATTCGTATTTTGGACACCAGCGACGCGGGTGAACAAATCCTGCGGTTTGGCGATACCGAATTTGATCGACTCTCGCCGGGTGCGCAAATCGTCGAATTGATCCTGGGCGTCGATGACTCGTTGGACTACACCGACCGCTCGGGTTGGAGCGTCGCGGACACGACGCCCGACAACGCGAGTTCGCAGATCGCCACAGGTGAGGATGGCAGCCGTCGCTTTGAAGCCACCGTGGACGAAGTCTGGCAAAATTTCATCAATCCCTCCGACGTGGATGGCAACGGTGGTGTGACGCCCGCCGACGCGCTGCGAATCCTAAACGCGATCCGCCGCGGCGATGTCGTGGTCGATTCCGAAACGACCCTGCTGCCCCCGGCGTCGACGGATTTGGAAACCATGCTGTACTACGACCAAAACGGTAGCGGAACCATCACGCCGCTGGACGCATTGCGGGTCCTGAACCAAGTTCGTCGGCAAAATTCCTCCGGTGGCGAAGGTGAACGCGTCGAATTCGGCGATCTGAGTTCGGATGGCGTGCGAATCGATTCGTTGCGTTTCGACGAATTGGATACCGACGCTCGACGTCGTTTCCTGGCAAGTCTTGATGACGTCTTCGGCAGCTCCTTTGATGACGAAATGGGTCGGCATCGCGGCATCTGATGAACGCTTCATCGCCACCGGCAACGACGGTGACTGCGGATTCGAAGTCGCCCGTTGATGACTCCAAATCGCCGATTCCCGACGCGGAGTCCACAGCGGCGAAGCGACGTTTCGCGGGCGGACGGCGACGTTTCGTTGGCCGCCGGCGGCGTCTCGGGCGGGGGTGGCGGTATGGCATGCTCGCGTTGGTCTTGATTGGTGTGCCGGCCGCGTTGCCGCTGACGGCCATTTGGTTGGACCAAAGCGATTCCGAAGCGTTGGGCGAAACCCTGGTGGTGCTGGCCGACAACGCGGAAGTGCTGCAGGCGGTTGCCGATCACGCCCGAACCCACCCCAATGTCCAAGTCTACTACTTTGATTGGAAGCCCAGACGGATCGTGCGACTCGGATTGGCGCCGCCGCAAAGCGTTTCGGTCGGTCGCGATTTGGAATATCGCGGACTCGACAAAAAACGATTTCATGTCATTTCAGCGTCGGCGGTTTCGTCGCATTCGGTGCTGCGAGAATATGATCGTTTCTTTGCAAGCCGGCACACGCCTGCGAACGCTGATACGCCTGCCAATGGGGACACGCAAGTCACTCTGGTGGTTTCGCCCACGCGCGGTCGCTACTGGAAGGCCGTGATTGGCCAAACGCTGGATCCCGATCGCGCGGCAAAATTTGACGTGGTGACCGTCGACATCGCGTCGCTTTCGCCCACGCGTTGGTTTCGTTCGCACCTGAGTGGGAAGATGGTGTTGAGTGAGTTGCTGCAAACGGCATTTGTTTACGTCAATGGCGAAAGCCAGGTCGATCCGCACGACCCGTATGCCGATTTGTTGGAGCGACAATGAGTGGTTCCGCTGACGGCCGCGGCTGGGCATGGCGTCGCAGGATGGTTTTCGGCATCCTCGCCCTAGTCCTGGTGCCGCTGCTGACTTCCGTGCTGGTGCCGAGTGTTCGCCACGCGGGATTGCGAACGATCGGACATTTTTTGGACGTCGGCGAAACACCCCGCCCGTGTGATGCCGTTTGGTTGCTTAACGGCGATTCCAATTCACGTCCGCTGGCCGCGGCGCGACTGGTCCGCGAGGGTTATGCGAATCGAATCGTCTTCACCGATACCGCGTCATTCGATCAACATCATGATTTCGAAATGCCCGAGCATGAACGGACCTTGGCGATGATTGAATTCGCGGGCGTTTCCCGCGATGTTGCCCAACTGGTGCCCAAGCGAGCCAAGTCAACGTACGACGAGGCCCAGGCGGCGGGCGATTGGTTAAAAGATCATCCCGGCGCCGTGCTGGCCGTCGTCACCAGCGACTATCACACTCGCCGGACACGGTGGGTATTCCGTCGTTTTCTTGACGACGATCAATTTTTCATGGTGTCCGCGCCCACCGACGGTTTCAACGTGAACAACTGGTGGCGTCATCGACACGGGTTTTCGTTTTACTTGGGCGAATACGCAAAGTTTGTGATCTACCACGTTCGCTATCGTCCGTGGTTTTCAGCATTCTGGGTGCTGTTGACGACCCTGTTGATCTCCTTTGCTTTTCGCCGCTTGCGGTCCGGCCGCAGCGTTTCTAGGCTTGCCGGCGAAATGGATGTTCCCCCGACTGACCCTTCGCCCGCATGAATGCTCCCCGTGTGCTTCGCCGTGCCGATTTTCCCGACACGGAAAATCTTTGTGAACATTGCACCGCCAAGTGCTGTCACTATTTCGCGCTGCCGATTGAAACACCCGCGTGCCGCAAGGACTTCGACTTTATTCGCTGGTATTTGCTGCACGACCGCGCGACCGTGTTTGTCGAAGACGAAACCTGGTATCTGTTGGTGTACACGACCTGCAAGCATCTGCGGGATGATTATCGCTGCGGCATCTATTACACGCGTCCGCAAATCTGTCGCGACTACACGACCGACGAATGCGAATTCGAAGACGACTGGCAGTACGAAATGTACTTTGAGACGGCCGAACAGATCGACGAATACGCCGACGCTTTGTACGGACCGCAATTTGCACCGGAGGATCGCGAGGACAAGCACGCGTTCCGTTCGGTGCCCATCCCGGGTTTGCCAACGCTTTAATCGCTCGGTTTTTTCAGACGATCGCCCCGCACTGATGACCGCGAAGACGAACGTTGGGACGGCCTTCGGGACGCCGGCTGACGCGGATCCTCTTTCGACCCCATCACAACGCCCACCCATTCGATGATTACCCCACGCACGCTCAAGGGTTTCCGGGATTACCTACCCGCGGTGATGATTCCCCGCGAATCGATGATGCAAATCGGTCGCGAAGTCTTTCGCTCGTTCGGCTACGCGCCCATCGACACGCCCGTCTTGGAATACTTCGAAATCCTGACTGGCAAGGGCAGCGACGAAACCGATCGCCAGATGTTTCACTTCACCGACAACGGCGGCCGCGAGGTCGGGATGCGATTCGATTTGACCGTCCCGTTGGCCCGCTTTGCCGCCCAACACACGCACCAACTGGGAACGCCCTTCAAACGGTATCACATCGCTCCGGTGTTTCGCGGCGAAAATCCGCAGGCGGGACGATATCGCGAATTCGTCCAAGCGGATTTTGACACGATCGGCACGACATCCGTGGTCGCCGATGTCGAAACGCTGACGGTCATCAATACACTGCTGGAACGCTTGGGCTTGCGGCGGTTTACGATCCGGGTCAACAACCGAGCGATTCTGTCGGGGCTGCTGGATCAATTGGGGCTCGCCGAACACACAAGCGCCGTGCTCCGCTGCTTGGACAAGTTAGACAAAATCGGCGTCGATGCGGTTGACAAAGAACTGCGTCAGTCCGCCGGCATCACCACCGAACAAGCCACCCAGGTACTTCGTTTGGCCCAGTGCAAGAACGCTTCCGATTCGGTTGGCGCTGCCGATTCCGCCGGCGCCGCCGAATCCGTCTTCCAAACGTTGCAAGATTTATCCATGGGCCACGAAGGCATGGCGGCTGGGATTGAGCGTTTGCAACAGGTGTATTCGGGGACGCTTGCCGCGGGCGTGCCAGCCGATCGGTTGCGGATCGATGTTTCCATCGCCCGGGGTCTGGATTATTACACCGGGATTATTTTTGAAACGATTTTGGATGAATTGCCGGCCATCGGCAGTGTCTGCAGCGGTGGTCGCTACGACAATCTGGCGGGCTTGTACACCAAACAACACCTGCCGGGCATTGGCGGTTCGTTGGGCCTGGATCGGCTGGTTGCCGCCATGGAGCAATTGAAGCTGCTGCCGCAAGCGTCGACGCCGGCGGAGGTTCTGGTCACCCAATTCAACGAAGCCCACCGCGATGACTACCTGGCGCTCGCCACGCATTTGCGTCGCGGCGGATTGCGAGTTGAACTTTATCCGGACGCGAAAAAACTAAAGGCACAATTGAAGTATGCGGCTGAAAAGGGTTTCCGTGTCGCCGTCATTGCCGGCGATGATGAATGGCAACGCGGCGTCGTCCAGGTCAAGGATCTGCACTCGCGTCAGTCCGATGATGTCGCTTATGCGGCCGATGCACCGGAGGAACTGGTGTCAGCGATCGCGAGTTGCTTGGAGCAAACACGCGGGGCGGGTTGAGCCATGTTGACCAAGGAGGTCTTGGGCCGCTTGTTTGCGGTCGCGATCGTTGGCGTGTTCGCGCTGGAAATTGGCTTTGAATCGCTTGCCCAAGAGGGGCTGACACGCGCGGCCTACATCACCATGGCGATCCTGTTGGTCGCGGCGACGTTGTGGGTGACCGAGGCGGTTCCGCTGTTTGTGACCAGCCTGCTGGTCCTGTTTTTGTGTGTCGTTTGGCTCACGCCAGCCATGAAGGCCGCATCGCTGGACGTGACCAAGGACGATTTTTTCGCGCCGTTTTTCTCTGACATTATCGTCTTGTTCTTGGGCGGCTTTGCGTTGTCGGCGGCGCTGCATAAACGACGCTTGGACGAATGGTTGGCGGCGGCAATCATTCGCCGGACCGGCGACACGATGCCCAAACTGATGTTTGGCGTGATGTTGGCGACCGCTTTTTTGTCGATGTGGGTCAGCAATACGGCGACGGCGGCAATGATGTTGGCGACGGTCTTGCCCATCGCCGCAAAACTGCCCGAATCCAATGGCTATGGTCGCGCGCTGATTTTGTCGGTGCCCTTTGCGGCCAACATCGGCGGTCTGGGCACGCCAATCGGAACCCCACCCAACGCGATTGCGATGCAATACATGAAGGAATTGGGTATCCAGCCGGGATTCGCGACGTGGATGATGATCGCGTTGCCGGGTGTGGCGGCAATGCTGCTGCTCGCCTGGACGCTGCTGATTGTGATGTATCGCGGCAAACCGCCGGCCACCCAAGATCCCGCCACCAAAGATCCCGCCACCAAAGATTCGATAAACAACCACGATTCACCGGCCGAGGGTCAAACGCCGGACTTTGATATTGGCGAATTGGCCCGCCAACAGAGCGCGGTGCAACTTCAAAAAGACGCCACGTTTTACGTCATCGCGGTGACGGTTGTGATCACCGCGCTGGGCTGGATGACCGCCGCCTTTCACGGCCAATCATCCGGCATGGTTGCCATGCTGCCGCTGTTGGTGTTCTTTGGCACGGGAGTCCTGAATGCCGGCGATTTGCGCAACATGTCCTGGGACGTGTTGTTGATGATGGGTGGCGGTTTGTGTTTGGGTGCCGCGATTTCCGAAAGTGGTCTGGCGTTATGGTTGGTCGAACAATTGCCGATCAGCGGTTTGTCGGTATTTTGGCTAATGGTGATGTTCAGCAGTTTTGCGTGCTTGCTTGCGTCGTTGATGAGCAACACGGCGACGGCCAACATGGTGATGCCGCTGTTGATCGGATTGAACGTCGAAAACCTGGCACTGGTAATGATCGGCGTCGCTTTCGGTTGCTCGTTGGCGATGCCACTTCCGGTCTCCACACCGCCCAACGCGATGGCGTTCGCGTCGGGCCGAATTAAGGTCGGCGACCTGGTGCGGCCCGGAGTCATCTTGACCGTGTCCGGTGTGTTCCTGGCGATGACGACAGGTTACTGGTGGTGGAACCTGGTGGGCATTGGTTAAAACGCCGCCTTCTCGCGTTGACGGATCGACGCTTCTCCCTCGCTCAGGCTTTTCACCTTGCTTGCCGACAACGCGAGTTTCGCGGTTTCATCTTGCTTCAAATAAGCATCCCAAAACGCTTTTGTGGTGGTCTGGACATACACAACGTGATTGGGATTTTCCGGGCCGGAATTTCCCGTATTCGAACTGCCCGTGATGCCGCGAAAACCGTGGTAGGCTTTTTCAATGAACAACAAATACTTGTCTTTGGGTGGTGAAAATTCAAAAGGATCCAGTCGCCAAGTGTGGTCTTGGCCGTTTCGCCCGCCATCGTTTGAGCCGGTCACGACTAGAGCGGGTCGCTGAAAATCGGACCACGATTTCTCGTCCAGTTGTTGACCACGTCCCTGGGGCGAAATCAGCACAAACGCCTTGGGACGTGGATCGGCATGGCTTTTTCGTCCGCCTCGGAACACCTTGGTTTGGGTTCCCGCGACCAATTGCGCGGTGTGTGCTCCGAACGAGTGTCCGCCGACACCCACGATGTCTCGATTGATTTTGTCGGCCAGGCCTGGAATCGCAAGCTCCAGCGAAGCAATCGAATCGATGATGAAGCGAATATCTTCGGGCCGACTTTCCCAATCGCGATACGTCGCTTCACCGAGTCGCTTGTTTCGGTCAATGGATCGCAGTGCTCGTGAATCGGAATGATTGGCCTGAATCACGACGTACCCGTGGCTGACCCAGTGACGAACGATAGGCTGGTAGTGGTCTTTGGTTCCGCTGGCACCATGTGACCAAACGATCAAAGGGAATTGCTTACCTTCCTTTGGGAAGGTGATCCGCAGTTGCAAATCCTTGTTCCGCTTTTCATCGCGCAGGATATGTGTTTTGACAACCTCAACGGCGTGGGGACCTTCGGCGGCCTTGTAGAGTTTCTTGATACCTTCTTTTTCGGCGGCCACATCGCGGTCGGCGTCTCGACCTGACCGGTTCAATACAAAATCGCGAAGGGCCTGTCGTTCGCTCTCCGAAAGGGTACCGTCTTGATCTTGGTCGAAGCGATTAAGCAGCCTTTGGCGGATCCGCGTGCGGTCGGCTTGTTGGCCGAATACAGCACCGATGAAACCACAGCAAAACACGCCCAGAATGAACAAATATCGCATCGCTCGTCATACCTCGGGGTTACCATCCAAAAATCGCTTCCCGCGATCGAATCGGTCGAACCACCGGGCTCCGAACGCGTCAACCGGCGCTTGAACCCCTGATCGATGGACAAGTTCCGATGGATCCAGCAAGAATAAGACAATTGTCCCCCAATTCCATTTTACGTTTGACTCACAGCGAGACATGACCGCACCATCGATAACCATCCGGGGCGAATCTATCGTGGTGTGATGGGTTTGCTTGCGACGATCATTTCGACGCAAGCAAATGGCGATTCACCGCCACCGGCCGTGCCGTTGCCGACCCTGGCCACGCCATTGCAGGCGATGGAAGTGCCGTTGCTGACGATGGAAGTACCGGGGTCTTGGCAGCAGAAACCCGACGTTTATGACGTCAGCCAGGAAAGCCGGCCGCTAGCGCCAACGAGTGCTTCGTCACCGCGGATGAGAATGCGTCAAGCGTTCCTTGGTGGCAGTGACAAACGGAACCTCGTTTTTCGCGTGGATTGCCAGATACTTCGTCGTCTTGTTTTGACTCTGGATGATATTCAGGACGCTCAGGTCCAACTTTCTTTGGCGGACATCCAAGGAACTTTAAGTCCTGAGCAGATCCACCTGCCAGATGTTCCCGAAGCCAAAATTGCCGTTGTGGGGGGAAAGCTGCGGATCCATCAGCTGGCCGCCTTTCTGAAACGTGCGCTGGCGACGGGAGATGACACAGCCGAATTGGTGATCGCTGGAACATCGGACCGCACGATTTTGATGCTTGGTCCTGATTCGAATCAAGTGTCCCGTAGGCCTTGCTTTCAAGTGAAGTTGACCGACCACAAAAACCACCTGCTTTTCGAGACGCCGGTGAAGATGCAGCCGGGTGTGTATACCAAGATGCGCGACGGCAATTTCTACTATGGAGACCAGCGTCTGCGTCTGTGGGGGACGCTCGGTTCCGGTGATGTGGGTCGGGTCCGGAGGATGGGATTCAATGCCTGGCGTCTGTGGCCTGCCGGCGGCGAATTTTATGATGAAACATCTATTCGAACCGGAGATCTAAAAGAGTCCGTCGATACCGGCTACCGATCACTCGACGCACTCGACCGGCAGTTGGCCGAACTCAAAGAAAACAATCTGTTCATTATGGCAACTCAGTTGATGGGGGTCATGAAGCCCGATCTTCTGACACGCGATGATTCGTTCGTTGCTGGTGGCGAGGATTGGGAACAATGGAAGGCGGCCGTCAAATCGATGCCACGTGGTCCGGCCTATGCTGGCGATGCCCACTTTAGGCGTCTGGGTTTCTTCGACCAGCGTGTTCGCCGAGCGCGATTCCGACACGCTTCGAATTTTTTGAAGCGAGTCAATCCCTACACGGGAAAACGTTATGCCGAAGACGAGGCCATTGCGATTTGGGAGCTGGACAACGAATTGGACTTCATCAAAGTCTTTATGGAAAAAGCAGGGTCCGATCTACCGCCATACTTCCAAAATAAATTGAAAGCGAAGTGGAACCGGTGGCTTAAGCAACGCTACGGCGACCAGCAATCGCTGCTGAAAGCGTGGGGCAGCTTGAAGCCGGGCGAAACGATTGGCTCGGTAGCCTGTGCACCCACTTCTTCCCAGCGTCGTCAGTACCCGGTGGAAAGGGCGAGTGACTTTGTTCGCTTTGGGATTTGGATGGTGGATTCGTTTTACCAGGATCTACGTGACATGTGCCGTGCCCAAGCACCCGAGGGGGTCGGGGTGGCGGTGGCACCTTTCAGTTTTGATACTCAGTATCGCCCCCACATCCCGTGGCTTTACTCGCAATCACGCAGTGATGTGGCGAATTTTGGTATGTACTATTGGGGAACGGAAACAACGCTGGATCGGCCACCCAGTTTTTACGTCATGGATAGCTGCACCGTCGAAGGGAAGGCGACGGTGATTTATGAATCCAATCAGGCGCGGCCCAACCCCTATCGCGCGGAATTTCCCTACCGTTTGGCTGCACTGGCTTCTTGGCAGGATTGGGATGCGGTGTTCATGCACTATTGGGGCGGGCGGGATCGTGAGACGGACGAAGAATTCATGACTTCGCCCATGAAGTACATGACGCAGGACCACTATTGGAATGCCGTGCACCATGATGCCGACCCGGTCATGACCTCCGCCTGGGCAGTCGCCGGTCAAATGTTCTTAAGCGAGGCCATCGAACCTGCTCCAAAGCCCGCTGTTTATCGTGTGGGAGCGAAGGGAATCTTTGGCTACGAATTTGAAACGGGAATCAACATGCGGATGGATACCATCCGCCACGGAGCGGTGATCCGCTTCGAGCCGGATGCTGAATTTAGTCTTCAACGAGTCGCCGAAGGTCCGGCCCAGCGCAAGCCAGAACGGGAGAACCAGCGCAAGCCGGAACGGGAGAACCAGCGCAAGCCAGAGGGGGATAACCAGCGAAAGCCGGAAGGGGATGCTGGCGGCATCCGGGCGGGAAACATCTTCTGGGATTGGCCCAATGAAAAGCTGGTGATCGACAGTCCGACCGCGAAAGCGTACGTGGGAATGGCTCCGAAAGAAGGATTTACTTTTGCCGATGGAACGACCCTCAGCGGTATTTCAACACCCTGGTTGGCCTTTGGCATGGCTACCCAAGCACGGTCGCCCAGCGACACGGTTGGACAAGCCGACGATGTCACGATATGCATCAGCGCCGTGGCGGACGCGCAAAACCGTGGCTTTGACTTTGATTGGAAAGAGAATCGTGGCCCAATCGAAATGGCACGCGGGATTCGGGACCCAGGCACCGCACCGGTCCAGGTTGACCGGGTTGATTACACGCTTAGCTTTCCCAAGCAAATGCAATACCAGGCAAGCGTTTATGATTTTGCTCTGCGGCGAACCGCGGAAAGCCGACAACATTCCAGTGTGATTCGTCTACGCACCGATGCCGCCGACACCATGGATGTCACAAGCCAGACCGCGGCCGCATCTGGACGTGATGACTCCAATAGAAATCATTCCTTCAACAAAAACGGAGTGCTTCGGCCAATCGGCGGGCATGCGGCTTGGATGACGGTGGTCGAAGTGAATTCAATCGGCGACGATGCCACAAGCGTTGTCGATCCGAGTCCCGGCCATGCGCTCCACAAAAAATTCAATGCAACCTTCTCGGTGGGTCAAGACGAAAGTACCGATCCCTCCCTGGCCAATGTCTGGAATCCGCTACCGGGGGTCAGTTGGGGTGACAATTTCGCACAAACGTTGAAGGCCCTGCGTGGCGG